>JAGUVT010000054.1 GCA_020062745.1 Deltaproteobacteria bacterium | reverse complement strand
GCTTACGCTGAACATCGGGGCTTCAGATGGGGATTCTACCCCATCTGAAGTGAAAAGAGTAATCCCCACTTATAGAAGTGGGGGTCTTAAAAAATTAGAGAAATTGCCTGAAAATGAACCGCTAATCGAGGTAAAGAACCTGTGGTTTACTTATCCCAACGGCCGGGAAGCGCTGCAGGATATTAATTTCAAGATGGCGGGCGGGGAATTTGTAGCCATCATGGGGGAAAACGGCGCCGGTAAATCCACGCTGCTGAAAAACATTGCCGGTCTTTTAAAACCGGGGCGCGGCAGGATAACAATCGCAGGCGGCGACAAAAGAGAAAACAACGGAGAGCCTGCAGGCCGCCTGATGGCCTACCTTTCCCAGAACCCTAACGACTACCTTTTTCAAGATACCGTTGAAGGAGAACTGCTTTTTACTTTGCAAAATTTTGGCCTGACGGATGACGGCATTGTCGATGAGTTGCTGGAGCGCCTGCATATCGACTGCTACCGGCGGGTTAACCCGAGGGACTTGAGCAGCGGGGAACGGCAGCGGGTAGCCTTGGCCTGCGTGCTGGTGACCAGGCCGAAACTAATCGTGCTGGATGAACCGACCAGGGGAATCGACTACCGGCTGAAGGCCGAACTGGGCGGCTTTCTGGTTGAACAGGCCGGGGGAGGGACAGGTGTGGTTTTAGTTACGCATGATGTGGAGTTTGCTGCCGAGTATGCTATGCGAGTAATTATGATGTTCTCCGGCAGGGTGGTAAGCGACGGCGACAAACATGAAGTTCTGGGCAATTCGGTATTTTACTCGACCCAGATCGGTAAGATGTGCAGGGGTCTGGACAACAGTATACTTACAGTAAGAGAGGCCGTCAACAAAATCGGCCCGCTTCTCAAGGCCAATCGGACTGATCGAAAAACAATGAATTAAAAAAGGGGAGAATCACTATCATTACCCGTCTGGTTAGGGTTATCGCGCCGGCCCTGCGCAGGATGCCCTTTCCGGTTTTTTTACTGCTCATAATCGTGCTATTGCTTTCGGGCATTAAACAAAACAATCTCCTGGCCAAGCAGGGCTGGGGACTGCTTTCAGCGGAAATAATGGTTGCCGGGCTGGCTTTTTTATACTGGGGATTTGAGCAGGGTAAAACTTCCTCCCGGGAAATAGCCTTTATCGCCGTGCTGGGAGCGCTTGCCGCCGTCGGACGCATTCCTTTTGCCATGCTGCCCAATGTGCAGCCGGCTACTTTCATTATAATTGTTTCCGGTTTTGTATTTGGGCCGCGGGCCGGATTTATGGTCGGATCAACGGCAGCTCTGGTCTCCAACTTTTTTCTCGGCCAGGGGCCATGGACGCCGTGGCAGATGTTTGCCTGGGGGATAGCCGGCGCCTCGGCCGGTGTGCTTAAAATTATTTTTCCCAATATCGGGACCGCCGGCATGTCGGTTTTTCATTTTATCTGGGGCTACCTTTTCGGCTGGATAATGAACATATGGTTTTGGACGGCCTTCATCTACCCTTTAAACTGGCAGTCCTTTCTGGCCACCTATGCCGCCAGCTTTTGGTTCGATACTTTCCATGCCGTTGGGAACGTCGCTTTTTACCTGATTTTCGGCGCCGGTTTTGTTAAAATTCTAAAGCGCTTCCGGAAGAAGCTGGAGATAAGTATTTTAGACTGAAACCTGTGAACCGGTTTTAGCATCCAGGAGAGTAAAAATATTGACATAACTGCCGTTACTGCCCGGTATAAATTAAGAAGCACGAAGTTTTAAGGGGTAGTGCCTTAAGATGAACAGCACGCCGCGCGGCAGCCGCCTGCACATAGCCGTCTGCGGCCGGCGCAACGCCGGCAAGTCCAGCCTGCTCAACGCCCTGACCAATCAGGAGACAGCCATCGTTTCGGCGGTGCCGGGCACCACCGCCGACCCGGTATACAAATCCATGGAAATCCTGCCCGTCGGGCCGGTGGTGCTCATCGACACGGCCGGCATAGACGATACGGGCGAATTGGGCGAACTGCGGGTGCAAAAAACAGCCGCCGTCTTAAATAAAGCCGACCTGGTGCTGCTGGTGGCGGACCCTGAGCAGGGGGTGGGAAGCTGGGAACGGGCGCTGCTGGCAAAGGCAAAGGAAAAAGGCGTGCCGGTGGTTGGTGTGGTAAATAAGGTTGACATCTACCCGGCTTGTGATTTGGTCCAAACGTGGAGCGGGGAATCAGGACTGACGGTGGTGCCCGTAAGCGCCAGAACCCGCCTGGGCATTGAAAACCTGAAAGAAGTTATCATCCGCTCGGCGCCCAAAGACTGGGCCATGCCGGCCATTGTGGGCGACCTGATCGATCCCGGCGACACGGTGGTGCTGGTGGTGCCCATTGACCTGGCGGCGCCGAAGGGGCGGTTAATCCTGCCGCAGGTCCAGACTTTGCGGGATATTCTGGACCACAACGCCCACGCCTTGGTGGTAAAGGAAGACGGGCTGCGAAAGGCGCTGGCGGACCTGGCGTGCAAACCCCGGCTGGTAATTACCGATTCCCAGGCCTTTCGCCGGGTGGCCGCCGACACGCCGGAAGAGATTATGCTCACTTCCTTTTCCATCCTTTACGCCCGCTATAAAGGCAGCCTGGAGATTATGGCGGAAGGCGCGGCGGCCGCCGGCCGTTTGAAGCCGGGAGACCGCGTGCTGGTGGCCGAAGCCTGCACCCACCACCGGGTGGAAGGGGACATCGGCACCGTGAAAATTCCCCGCTGGCTGTGCCGGCAGATCGGCGGCCCGCTGTGTTTTGAGTGGGTAAACGGCTTGCAACTGCCTGCGGAACTGACCGGGTACAGTTTAATTATTCACTGCGGCGCCTGTATGATCAACCGCCGGGAAATGCTGCACCGGATCATGCGGGCCGGCGGCGCGGGAGTGCCGGTAGTCAATTACGGGGTGCTGATAGCTTACCTGCACGGAATCCTGGAGCGGGCGCTGGCCCCGTTCCCGCGCGCCCTGGAACGGTGGCGCGCCGTCGGAACTTTTCAATGATTAATGGGGCTGCAGGCATAATGTTCCAGGAAGCTCTCGCCAAAGCCCGGCGGATGGCGCCGCTTTCCGTACACGACCTGCTGGCCCTGCTCCGGGCGCAGGATCAGGAAGCAGAAATGCTGTTTGCCCTGGCTGACGAGATGCGGGCGGCGTTTTTCGGCAACGAAGTGCACCTGCGCGGCATTATTGAGTTTTCCAATTACTGCGTGCAGAACTGCCTCTACTGCGGCCTGCGCCGCGGTAACACGGAACTTTCCCGTTATCGCATGGATAAAGAAGAACTGATGGAAGTCTCCCGGCAGGCGGCCGCCCTGGGCTTCAAAACCCTTGTGTTGCAGTCCGGTGAAGACCCCCGCTGCACCGGGGCTGTGCTCGCTGAAATTATTTCCGGGATAAAAAAAGAACTGGACGTGGCGGTTACCCTCTCGGTGGGGGAACGTTCCCGGGCGGATTATGCGGCTTTCAAAGAAGCCGGGGCCGACCGCTATCTTTTGAAGCATGAAACCGCCGACCCGGTTCTTTTCCGGCGATTGCGCCCGGGCGCCACCCTGTCCGACCGTCTCCGGAAGTTGTGGTGGTTAAAAGAACTCGGCTACCAAACCGGAGCGGGCAATATGATCGGGCTGCCGGGCCAGACGCTTGAGAGCATCGCCTTGGACCTCATTCTTATGCGCCAGGTGGGAGCGGACATGGCCGGCATCGGCCCCTTTATTCCGCACGCCCGGACGCCGCTGAAAAACTGCCGGGGCGGCGACTTTGCATTTACTTTGAAGGTACTGGCGGCGGCCCGCCTGGCCCTGCCCGGGGTCCACCTGCCGGCCACCACGGCCATGGACGCCGTCCGCAAGGACGGGCGAAAAAAAGCCCTGCGGTGCGGCGCCAACGTGGTAATGCTGAACGTAACGCCGGTTCACTACCGCCGCCGTTACTGCATATATCCCGTCAGGGCCGTTATGGATAAAGAACCGGAAGAACAGTTGAATACCTTCCAGGCCGTGCTGGCAGAACAGGGGAAAAAGGCCGGGACGGGTTACGGCCATGCCTTAAGATTGGCTGCCGGCAATCTTGTCATTGCGAGGGCGTTAAGCCCGTGGCAATCCTCTCCGGTAGAATGAGATTGCTTCGCTTTGCTCGCAATGACAAAGGGTAATTTTCAGGTTGGGAGCTGGACCTTGCAATGACCTGCTTTATTAATGAAGACCTTATAGTGAAAATGCTCGGCGAAGCACGGTTCGCCTCCCGGAAACTGGCGGCGAAAATCATTGAAAAAGCCGGGAGAGCCGGGGGAATCGAGTCGGCGGAGGCGGCCGTGCTGCTGCAGGCGGAAGACCCGGAAATCATCGCCGGGATCTGCCGTGCCGCCAGGATGGTGAAAGAAGAAATATACGGGCGGCGGGTGGTTTTTTTCGCCCCCTTGTATATCAGTAACTACTGCGTCAATAACTGCCGCTACTGCGGTTACCGGCGGGACAACAAGTTTGAAAGGAGGCTTCTGAGCAAGAAGGAAATAATCGAAGAGGTAAAAATCCTTCTGTCCGCCGGGCATAAGCGGGTGGCCCTGGAGTGCGGGGAGGACCCCGCGCGCTGCTCCATCGACTATGTGCTGGAGGCAATTGAAACCATCTACTTGGTGCGGGAGGGTAATGGAAGCATCCGGCGGATCAATGTCAACATTGCGGCGACAACAGTGGAGAATTACAAAAAGCTGAAAGACGCCGGCATCGGCACCTATGTGCTCTTTCAGGAAACCTACCATCGCCCCACGTATGCCCGGATGCATCCCGCCGGTCCCAAGTCCGATTACGAATGGCATCTAACCGCCATGAACCGGGCGGTGGCCGGCTGCATAGACGATGTCGGTGTAGGCGTTCTTTTCGGCCTCCATGACTTCAAGTTTGAAGTCCTGTCGCTGCTCCTCCACGTCCGCTATCTGGAGGAAAGCGCCGGCGTCGGGCCGCACACCATTTCAGTGCCCCGCCTGCGTCCCGCGCCCGGCGTCGATCTGTTGCAGTTCCCCTACCTGGTTAGTGACAGCGACTTTAAAAAGCTGGTGGCGGTTTTGCGCCTGGCGGTTCCTTACACCGGCCTGATCCTTTCCACCCGGGAGCGCCCCTCGCTGCGCAGCGAGCTGATTTCCCTCGGTGTCTCCCAGCTCAGCGCCGGTTCCTCCACCGGTGTCGGCGGGTACGGAAACAGGGCAAAAGCCGGCTCTTCTGCCGGCAACGGGGAAGCGGACACCCAGTTTTCCGTGGAAGACCGGCGCACACTCGACGAGGTGGTGGGCGACGTGTGCCGTACCGGCTACCTGCCCAGCTTCTGCACCGCCTGCTACCGGCAGGGACGTACCGGGGAGCGGTTCATGGCGATGGCCAAAAGCGGCTTAATTCAGGATCTGTGCACGCCCAACGCCCTGCTCACCCTGCAGGAGTATTTGCTGGACTACGCTTCACCTGAAACAATCGTAGCGGGGGAGAGGGTGATAAAAGACCAGGTGTCGCTGATTGGTTGCCCGTCAATGCGTTTTTTAACAGGTATAAAGTTGCAAGAAATAAAGCGGGGGGAACGGGACCTGTTTTTTTAGGCGGGAATCTGGCGGGAGGCGGGCTTTCCTGCGCAAACAAGAGAACCGTCCCTTTGTTTGCGTCCTTTGTTTGGGGCTATGTTTGGCGGTGTTTGAACCGGATGAAGAATGTGGTTCCCGAAGGGCTGGTCTCTACGTTGATCATGGCGTTGTGCCTGGCGGCGATTTGGTAACAGACCGCCAATCCCAAAACTTTACTCTTTTCTTTGGTGGTGAAGAAGGGAGTGCCCATTTTTTCCAGCGCACCGGGAGTGACGCCTTTGCCCTGATCCTGTACCGCCAGAACTACTTCCGCCCTTTCGGGATAAGTTTTTAACGTGAGGGTGCCGCCGTCGGGCATGGCCTGCAGGCCGTTGCGGGCAAAGTTATGAATAAGCCGGCGGATCTCTTTTTCGTCCAGCAGCAGATTGGGAATATCCCCGAGTGCCAACTGAACGTTTTTGCCGGTAAGCGACGCGTTGGCCTGAAGCAATGGCAAAATATCTTTAATTATCCCGTTCAGGTTTTTATAATGTAAATCTATAGTCTTGTTCTCCGTCAGGGAAAGGAATTTCGTGATGATGGCATTGGTTTGATCCAATTCTTCAATCATTATGTCGAAGCATTCCCAGTAACGGGCAAACTCATTTTTTTCCCTGAACAATTGCAGGAAACCACGCACCGTCGTCATCGGATTCCTGATTTCATGGGCCATATCTGCGGCTATGGCCCATTCCAGGTTCAACTTGTAAAGGAGGGACAGTTCTTTTTCCATCCGTTTTTGTTCCGTGATATCCGTGAGCACGGTTTCGTATTGGGTATGATCATCATTTTGATGGGGGATGCTGAGCAGTTGCACCTGGGTCGGAGCGCCGTTTTTTGTTGCCAGACCCAATTCCGTAATCACTTTTTCTCTTAATTGTTTGCAACGCAGCAAGTGGTCCAGGAACAATTTAAGATCACTCTTTACCACAAAAAAGGCCATCGGCATCCCGATCAGCCAGGAGCGCTCCCCGCCGATCAGTGCCGCGCCGGTTAGATTGATCTCCCGGATGCAGCCCCGGTTGTCTAAAACAACATGCCCAACCGGGGCATGGTCATACATGTCCGTGTAATGGTTCCGGGACTCTTCCAGTTTGGCAAGAGCTTCTTGCAGCGCCTGGCGCTCTGTCTCCAGGTCCAACACCTTGCTTTGCAGTTCGTCCAGCAGGCGCCGGGATTCGTTGCCGTCCGCCCTGTCTCCCGGCTGCTGTAGCCTGGCAAACTCAATAACCCTCTTCACTCCTGCTTTCGGGTTTGTATTCAACGGGGCCATAAGATCTCCTCCCGTTAAAATTTTATCTGATTTTTTAAGACTCCCACTTCTATTAGTGGGGGTTCCTCTTTTCACTTCAGATGGGGTAGAATCCCCATCTGAAGCCCCGATGTTCAGCTTAAGCTGAACGAGTTCACTTGCCCGGTGGCGGCCCGGCCTCCGCCGGGTTTCAGGCGGTTACTCATCCAGCGGTGGTTCGGCCGGTCGTTTTTCGTCTGAATGCGCAGTTATGTCCTCAATCGCCATCAGGATTAAATCTTCTTTTAAGCCGAGGATCCGGCGGGCGTTGATCAACATCTGCCGCCTGCCGGCCCGGGGACATTCGTAATCAACCTTAAAATCCTGGAAGGAAGTGTTCCTGGGCAGAATATCTTCCAAAAGAGTCCTGAGCAAGGGAATGTCCCACTGGCCGTTTCCAAGCTCAAAGATAATCTTGTTTTTTGTCTCCGCCGGGGTAGCCTGGAAAGTCTGATAAAAAGCCCTGTTCGCTTTTTTCAAACGCAGCCCGGCGTCGAGCACCAGCAGGGGTTCCCGCACGGTCTCGACAATGGCCTCGGCGTATTCCTGGGAGGCGGCAAGCTTTTTAATGGGATCAATATCAACGAAGGTCAATACTAAGCCGTCGATCTTGTTTTCTTCATTCTTATAAGGGCGTACTTGCATACAATAATTGTGACCCCACCGGTCTTGCACTTCCTGCTCAATGCTGTTGAGGGTATCGAGCACGGTCAGCATTATTTGCTCTAAATCGGGGACGATAATATTGGGATTGATATTGCTGATCGGCCGCCCGACATCAGAGGGAATCAGGTTCAGTAATTTTTCCGCCACGGCGTTGAAGTTCCGGATATGCAGATCGCGACTGACCATGACGATGGGAACGTTGATGCTGCGGAACAGATTTTGCACGTCACTGTTGGCAGTGCTTAATTCCAGGTTGCGGTTTTGCAATTCCTCGTTTAACGTGGTTAATTCTTCATTGGCTGATTGAAGCTCTTCTTTGGCCGTTTCCAGTTCCTCATTCATGCTTTGCAGTTCTTCGTTGCTCGATTGAATTTCCTCGTTGGCGGACCGGAGTTCCTCGTTGGCCGACTCATACTGTTCAATAATCGATTGCAGGTATTCTTTGGTGGCGGCAAGCTCCTGCTTAAGTTTTACAGTCTCGTAATTTTCTTCCTGCTGCTCCTCTTGTTCCCCGCCCGTTCCCTTGCCGCCGGTATCTTTTTCCTCCGGGAAAGCTTGCCGGCCAACTTCTTCAAACAATACCAAAAAGTAGCGTTCTTGAGGAAACGGCCCCTCGATCGGAATCACCTGAACATCGACTTTTCTGCTTTGACCGTCGGACATAACCTGCAAGTCCTTCTTTTTGACCGGCTGATTTTCTTTCCAGGCCTGGTTAATGGCGCTGCGAAGCCCGAATAACAGCCCTTCGCCGGCCATTTTCAAAAGATTAAAACTGGGCGGTCCGGCCGCCGGTTCGAGAAAAGGACCGGTCCGGCCGCGAAACTGAATAACTTCCAGAGCGCTGTTGACAATGACCCCGGCCGGGGCATACTGATTCAGAACAATCCGGTCGGCTGCTTTTTGGACATCAAATACCAACCCGTCGGGCACCGGACCGCTATGAGCGTTCTTCTGCTCGACCCCGGCCAGCGCCAACGCATACTCGCGGACCGCATAATCATATACCAGAGGGGTGGGCGCATCTTTTTTGGCATAAATCTTATACTTTTTGTCCACCAGTGCAAACAAGTCTGCAAATTCACCAACGGATTCCGAGGTTCCCAGGAAAAGAAACCCGTTACGCTGAAGCGCATAATGAAAAATTGGAAACATTTTCTTTTGTAAGGCAGATCCCAAATAAATAATCACGTTCCGGCAACTGATCAGGTCCACCCTGGAGAAAGGAGGATCCTTGGCCATGTCCTGCCTGGCGAAAATGCACAGATCACGAACCCGCTTGCTGATCTGGTAGCCTTTATCCACTTCCACAAAAAAACGGCGCAGGTAATCCGGTGCAATATGATCCTTGATATTTTCCGGGTAGAGGCCGGACCGGGCCTTTTCGATCAGGGTCTCGTTAATATCAGTGGCAAAAATCTGCACCGGAATATGGACGGCCTTATCTTCCAGAAAATCCAGGAGGGACATGGTGATTGAATAAGCTTCCTCACCCGTTGAACATCCCGGCACCCATATCCTGATTGGTTGAGCCGACCTTCTGTTTTTGATCAATGCCGGGAAAACCAGTTCCTTTAAAGTCTCAAATGCTTCCGGGTCCCGGAAAAAGTTAGTCACGTTAATCAGCAGGTCTTGCTGTAAGGCCTTCACCTCCGCCGGGTTTTGCAGCAGGAAGGCGACGTAATCACCCAGCTTTTCCATATTGTACAGGCCCATGCGCCGCAAGATGCGCCGTTTTACCGTAAGTTGTTTATACTCGGCAAAGTTAATTCCGCTTGTGTTTTGGAGCAAGACAAAAATCCGGTTAAGCTCTTCGGGGCAATCGGAAAACAGATCACTGTCCGCTTTCTGGGGAAAGGTCCGGGAAGAAGCTGTCTTTGCCAGTTCGCCGGCGATTTCTCCCGGCGGGAGAACAAAATCCACGGCACAGGCGGCAATGGCATTGTGCGGCATACCATCAAATTTTGCCGATTGGGGAGTCTGGACAAAGGTGAGGCCGCCGGCGGCTTTGATGGCCTCCAACCCCTGGGAGCCGTCGGAACCGGTTCCCGACAAAATTACGCCGATTGCCGCACTGCCCCGGTCTTTGGCCAGCGATTCCAGGAAGGAATCGATTGACATGTGCTGCTTTACGGTGTCTTTCCGGGGCTCAAGGTTGAAGACCCCGTTTAAAACAGTCAGGCTCACATTGGGCGGAATGATATAGACCCGGTCGGGTTCCACGATCATGCGGTCTTTTACTTCGTTGACCGGCAGGGCGGTTGCCTTGGAAAGGATACCTGTCAACGCGCTCTCATGTTTGGGATCCAGATGCTGAATAAATACAAAAGCCATGCCGGTATTAAGAGGCAGATTTTCAAGCAGTTGCTTAAAAGCTTCCAGACCTCCGGCGGAAGCGCCGATTCCGGCAATCGGGAAAACTTCTTTTTCAGATCTTTTAGAATTACTTTCCGCCAAAATCATTCTTCCTTCCTTACCGGGCGGCGACCCGTTATTATTTATAGAAAGTCTGCAATGAAAATAAGTTAGACAAATACCGGCAGATTTCCTTTGGTAAAAAAGTCGAATTTATGGAAGGAGAAAATTTTTTTGGAGGTGCTGGCAGATAAAACCGGAAGAAGCAAATCTTACGATGATTCGGTAAGGGCATTATATCATTAACATTTCTGGTAGGACAGATTTTAAAATTGAAAACAAAAATTTTTTTCTTGCAGTTGATTATTCTTAAGCGGGCAGATATAATTGTAAGGCGAAATCTAAATCCTTGTAGAATAATATAACAAAAATGGTTACACTAAAAACATATACTTATTTTGAGGGGGAGAATAGTTGAAGGCTAACGCAGAAAAGATCGAAAATGGCATGGTTTGTTTAGAAGTAGAGGTGGATGCTGAAAGATTCTCCCAGGCTCTTAAAAAAGCTTATCAAGAAATGGTTAAAAAAGTAAATGTTCCCGGCTTTCGCAAAGGGAAAACGCCCAGGGCAATTCTTGAGCGTTATGTGGGAAAAAAAGCTTTGGTTGATGAAGCAGTAGAAGCAATTATTCCCGAGGCCTATTTTAAGGCTGTAGAAGATACCGGTATTGAACCGATAGCCCAGCCAAGAGTTGAGCTTGTCCAGGCTGAAGAAGGGAAGCCGGTTTTGTTCAAGGCCACGGTAGAGGTAAAGCCGGAAGTTAAGTTGGGTCAATATAAAGATTTAGAAGTAAAAAAACCAGTCTTTGAAGTTACAGATGAAATGGTCCAGAAAGAAATGGAGCGCATCCATGAATTGCATGCCAAGCTTATAACCGTGGAAGAAGGGACTGTTGCCAACGGTGATATTGCTACAATTGATTTTTCAGGCAAAATAGAGGGCACACCCTTTAAGGGAGGGAATAGTGCCGATTACCCGCTGGAAATTGGTTCTGGAACCTTTATCCCCGGTTTTGAAGAGCAGTTAATCGGTATGGCTGTCAACGAAACCAGGGATATTAAAGTTACTTTCCCGTCAGAGTATGCGAACGAAGAACTGGCCGGTAAGGAAACTGTTTTTACCGTAACTGTTAAAGGCCTCAAGCGTAAGGAACTGGTTCCGCTGGATGATGAGTTTGCCAAAGATGTCAGTGAATTTGATACCGTGGAGGAATTAAGAGATGCCGTCAGGAATAAATTAAAGCAAGCTGCTGACAAGATGGCACACTACCAGGTTGTGCAGGAGTTGATAAAAAAAGTAATTGATGCTTCAGAAGTGGAAATCCCGCCTTTAATGGTCGAGAATCAGCTAAACGAGGCGGTCCTTGATATGGGAAACCGTCTGGCCAGCCAGGGCGTTTCAATTAAGGACTATTTGAAACGTACTAATAGCAGTATGGAAGAAATGAGAGAGAAATTGCGTCCTGATGTCGAAAAAAATATAAAAACAGCTCTGGTATTGGATACCATTTGCAAGCTGGAGAAAATAGAAGTTAAGGATGAGGATATAGACAGGGAAGTTGCTGCTGTTGCAGCGGAGCGCAACATGCAGGGCGAAGAGGTGCTCAAACTGCTGGAAGATAAAGAAAAACGGGAATTTATCAAAAGTAATGTACTCAGGGAAAAAACCGGTCAATTTCTTGTAGATAATGCTGTTATTAAAGAGGAAGCTGCCTCGGATGCCGAAGAGCCCGCTCCACAGGCAGAGGATGGACCTTAAGGCTGAAAAAATATTTTAGGAGGGGTTAAGGAAAATGACGCTTGTGCCGATTGTTGTAGAGCAGACCAACCGTGGCGAACGGGCATATGATATTTATTCGCGGTTGTTAAAGGACCGTATTATTTTTATCGGCGGACCCATTGATGACTATTTAGCCAACCTGGTGATTGCCCAGTTCCTCTTTTTAGAAGCTGAAGAACCGGAGAAAGATGTTCACCTTTATATTAATTCACCAGGAGGAATAGTCACTGCCGGTATGGCTATCTATGATACCATGCAATACGTCCGGCCGCCGGTTTCTACCATATGCCTGGGTCAGGCTGCCAGTATGGCTTCTTTACTTTTGGCGGCCGGAGCCAAAGGCAAGCGTTATGCTTTACCGTATGCGCGAATCATGATTCATCAGCCAATGGGTGGCGTTCAAGGCCAGGCTACCGATATAGATATTCATGCCAGGGAAATCCTGCGGATGAAAGAGATTGTCAATGAACTCCTGGCCGGACACACCGGCCAGCCGATTGAGCAGATTACCCGGGATACAGAGCGAGACTTTTTTATGTCCGCCGGGCAGGCTAAAGAATATGGTATAATTGACGAGGTGTTCGATGTCAGGAAGCAAAGGTAAAAGAGGTGGGAAAATGTTCAGTGAAAAAGGGCAACTCAAGTGTTCTTTTTGTGGTAAACTGCAGGATCAGGTAAAAAAACTGGTGGCCGGACCCGGTGTATATATTTGTGACGAGTGTATAGAATTGTGCAATGAAATCATCGAGGAGGAACTCGGCGAAGACCTGGGGATGGAAATGGGTGATATACCGAAACCCAGGGAGATTAAAGAGATCCTCGATCAGTACGTAATCGGCCAGGAGGAAGCCAAGAAGTCTCTGGCAGTGGCGGTATACAATCATTACAAGCGGATTAATTTGGGAAATAAAATTGATGATGTTGAATTGCAGAAAAGTAATATAGTGATGCTGGGGCCTACCGGTAGCGGTAAGACTCTTTTGGCGCAAACCCTGGCTAAGCTTTTAAATGTGCCTTTTGCCATTGCCGATGCCACCTCTCTGACTGAAGCCGGTTATGTCGGCGAAGATGTGGAAAACATCCTGCTAAAACTGATTCAGGCGGCAGATTATGATGTAGAAAAAGCCGAAAAGGGAATTGTTTACATCGATGAGATTGATAAGATTGCCCGTAAGTCGGAAAATCCTTCCATTACACGGGATGTTTCCGGTGAAGGAGTACAGCAGGCTCTTCTGAAAATCCTGGAAGGTACAGTGGCCAGCGTACCGCCTCAAGGCGGCCGCAAGCATCCGCATCAGGAATTTATCCAGTTGGATACCACAAACGTGCTGTTTATTTGCGGCGGCGCTTTTGATGGTATTGAAAAAATAATTCAGAACCGTACGGGCAAGAAGTCAATGGGCTTCGGAGCTGAGATTCGGGCTAAGCGGGAACAGAAAATTGGTGAGATTCTCAGCCGCATCATGCCGGAAGACCTTTTAAAGTATGGTTTGATTCCTGAGTTTGTGGGACGGCTTCCGATTATTGTTACCCTGGATGCTTTAGACGAAGAGGCTCTGATTCGTATTTTAACCGAACCGCGGAATGCTTTAGTTAAGCAGTATGAGAAACTATTTGAACTAGACGGAGTTAACCTGGAATTTACCATGGATGCCCTCAAATCAGTGGCAGCAGAAGCAATGAAGCGCAATACCGGCGCCCGCGGCCTGCGTTCCATCCTGGAAGAGATCATGCTGGACGTTATGTATGACATACCTTCACGGGAAGATATTGCCCGGTGTATTGTAACCAGAGAAACAGTTGTCAAGAAGGAATCGCCGCTGGTTATTTCAGTAGACAGGAAAAAGAAGAAGGAAGAAACAGCATAGTACAAGGTACAAGAGCAACCCCATCTTATAAAATAAGATGGGGGTTTTTTTGTGCGCCCGGCACGAGCGCAGCCTAACGGGTGAAAGTCCCGAACACGCCTGGTAGCGGGAAGTGTATAGCCAAGGCCAAGCGCGTCCATCGCG
>JAGUVT010000051.1 GCA_020062745.1 Deltaproteobacteria bacterium | reverse complement strand
GTTCTTTTCGTCAATTCGTCTGCTCCAAAAGCCCGATAGATTTTCTCCTAAAGGCTCTGGTTTGCCGATACCGTCATAAGGATTGCGAATAATATCTTTATATTATCTTCCTTCCTAACCCTTGTCCGGCAGGATCAAGGCATTGCCCACCAGATGGTGAACGTGTTGCACCTTTACGCCTAAGCCATAATGCTTGATCACATCGTTAAGCTGGTCGAAACAATTATGACACGGGGTGCAGACAATCTTTGCCCCTGTTTTTTCAATTTGCTCGGCTTTCAACTTTCCTTTAGCTATCCGGTAAGGGTGAATATCTTTGCCCATGGCCAGGAGTCCGCCCCCACCCCCGCAACAGTAATTGTCCCGGCGGTTGGGCCACATCTCGCGGAAATCCGTCACCGCTTGCTGGACGCAATAACGCGGTTCCTCAATTATGCCCTCTTTGCGTACCAAATTGCACGGGTCGTGGAAAGTAACCGGTTCAGGGTTTCTGGTGGGGTCCAACTGCAAACGTCCCGCCTCAATCCATTCAGCCATAAGCTGCACTACGTTCCGGACCGGGTAATCCGCCCCATTTAGCCATACTTTCCGTCCCCAGCGCTGCGCCCGAGTAGCGTGGCCGCATTCAGTGACAACCAGTTCCTTTACTTTCAGGCGCTTGTACTCTTCCGCATAACGTTTAATCAAAACCTGAGACTCTTCGTCATTACCATTGAACAGAGCATAATGAGTACAATCCCACCACCTGCTGCTACAAGTCCAGTTCGCCCCGGCCGCCCAGAATATCTTGGCGATATTCTGCACGTCCTGCGGGTAATACTTTATTTCCCGCGGGTCCCACAAAAACAAGAAGTCGGCGCCCTCTTTATCAACCGGTATTTTTGCCTCCGGATCCCCTACCTCCGCCTGCAGCTCTTCTTCCATCCACTCCAGGGTTTCCAGATACTCCTCCGTGGTAATATCCATCTGGTTGCCCGTCTTAATCTGACTTTCCACCACATCCTGCAAAAAGCCCGGCGCCCTGAGACCGAAATTTCCTCTGATTGTCCTTACCACGCCGGCTATGTCCACATTCATCGGACAGTTCATGGTGCACCGGCCGCACATGGTACACGCCCAGATAAACGTATCCATTAAGACATCTTCCCGCATACCTAAAGCCACCTTGCGAATAAACCGGCGCGGGTCCGCATGTTCATGAAGATCATAATAAGGACAGCCAGCGACACACATTCCACAGACAAGACAGTTTAAAAAGTCCTCCGGGTCCTTCTCCGTTCTAAACTTTGCCGCTACTTCACTGCGAAAAGTGCTATCCAGCCTGCTAGCGTGAATTACTTCCATTGCTCCTCCTCCAAATCAAATTTAATTTTCGAGTTAAGAGGAGAAAGTGCAAATCCCGTACCAGGCAAAGAAACACTCATTCAAGCCAGGCAGGCCGCAAATTAATAAAATTAAAGGGTGCAAAATGCACTTCCGACGGTTGCATTTTGCCGCCATAGCAGTTATAATTGCCGGTGAAAGGTGAACAAAGAAGGAATGCCGATAATTATGCCTGCTAAAAATATCATCCTGGACAGCATCGCGGACGGGGTTTTTACCGTCGACCGCAACTGGCGTATTACTTACTTCAACCGGGCCGCCGAAAACATCACCGGTGTGGCGCGGGAAAAAGCCCTGGGCAGACTCTGCCGGGAAGTTTTTCAGGCCAACATTTGCGAAACGGAATGCGCCCTGAACACCACCATTGAAACGCAATGCCCCATAGTCAACAAAGCCGTTTATATCGTAAATGCCTCCGGCAAAAAGATCCCCATCAGCATCAGCACTGCCATCCTCAAAAACGAGCAGGATCAGATAATCGGCGGGGCGGAAACTTTCCGTGACCTGACCCTGGTGGAGGAACTGCGCAAAGTTATTTACCAGCAGCACACCTTTGCCGATATTATCAGCAAAAATCACCAGTTACATCATATTTTCGAAATTCTGCCGGACATCGCCAACAGCGAAAGCACCGTCTTGATTGAAGGTCCTACCGGTTCCGGCAAGGAACTGCTGGCCCGGGCCATTCACAATTTGAGTTCCCGTAAGACAAAGCCCCTGGTGACAGTTAACTGCGCCGCCTTCCCCGACACCCTTCTGGAATCGGAACTGTTCGGTTACGAAGCGGGCGCCTTCACCGGCGCCCGCAAAAGCAAACCGGGACGTTTTGCCCGAGCGGAAAAAGGCACCCTCTTTCTGGACGAAATCGGTGATGTCTCACCCGCTCTGCAGGTTAAACTTCTCCGCGTTTTGCAGGAGAAAGAATACGAACCCCTTGGCGCCACCAAGGTGGAAAAGGCGGACGTGCGCATCATCGCGGCAACCAATAAAAACCTGGCCCGGATGATTGAAGAAGGCTCCTTCCGGAAAGATTTGTACTACCGCCTCAATGTAATTAAAATCAGCCTGCCGCCTTTATCCCAGCGCCGTGAAGACATCCCCCTTTTAATCGAACACTTTATCAACCGTTTCAACAACCTGCAGGGAAAATCCATTATCGGGCTTACAAAAGAAGCTTATTCGCTCATACTCCAACATGACTTCCCGGGCAATATTCGAGAACTGGAAAACATTATTGAACACGCCTTCATCATGTGTAAAAACAGCCTGATTGCTACCGAGCACCTCCCTGCTTCCTGTCTGCAGCCCGGCTCATCTCAAAAGGCGCCCCCGGCCGGAACCGCCCTGACTGAAATAGAAGCCAGCGCTATTTATGACGCGCTGGCACGGAACAACTGGCGCCGGCTGGCTACGGCACAAGAACTGGGCATAAATAAAACCACTTTATGGAGAAAGATGAAACGTTACAACATAAATGAACCCGCCACCTAGAGCGGGTTGCAAAATGCACCAAAACATCCTTGCGTTTATGCTTTCCAGCAACACTGCCACAATATTCCGCCGGGAAGGCTGGAAAAAGACGACGACTCTCCCGCCCAGCAGGCCGGCACTGCCCTGAAGGCAACACCACTCTCCTTAAAAAATGATTTCCTAAAAGAGTGAATATGCCACAAAATGCAGATTGCACCCTTTGGTATATATTTTGCATTTTTATCACCTAGCAAAGATTGAAATATCATTCCAAAGGTTGCTGATCATTCATGAGTATCAAGAACATCATCCTGGACAGTATTGCCGATGGGGTTTTTACCGTCGACCGCAACTGGCGCATTACTTACTTCAACCGGGCCGCCGAAAATATCACCGGCGTGGCGCGGGAAAAGGCCCTGGGCAGCTTCTGCCGGGAAGTTTTCCGGGCCAGCATTTGCGAAACAGAATGCGCCCTGAAAACCGCCATTGAAAAAAATTGTACTACAGTAAACAAACCTATTTATATTGTGAACGCGGCTGGCAAGAAGGTACACATCAGTATCAGCACGGCCGCTCTCAAAAACGAGCAAAATCAAGTAGTCGGCGGGGCGGAAACTTTTCGTGACCTGACCCTGGTAGAAGAACTGCGAAAAACACTTTACCGCCAGTATACTTTTGCTGACATGATCAGCAAAAACTACCAGCTCCACCAGGTTTTCAAGATCCTGCCGGACATCGCCAAGAGCGAAAGCACTGTCTTAATTGAAGGTCCTACCGGTTCCGGCAAGGAACTGCTGGCCCGGGCCATTCATAATTTGAGTTCCCGCCAGGCAAAGCCGCTGGTAACAGTCAACTGCGCCGCCATCCCCGATACCCTTTTGGAGTCGGAGCTGTTCGGCTATGAAACGGGAGCCTTTACCGGCGCTCACAAAAGCAAGCCGGGACGTTTTGCCCGGGCCGAAAAAGGCACCCTCTTTCTGGACGAAATCGGGGACTTTTCACCCAAACTGCAGGCCAAAATGCTCCGCGTCCTGCAGGAAAAAGAATACGAGCCTCTCGGAGCCACCAGGGTGAAAAAGGCAAACGTGCGTATCGTGGCAGCAACCAATAGAAACCTGGCCCGGCTGACTGAAGAAGGTTTGTTCCGGGAAGACCTGTATTACCGTCTCAATGTAATTAAAATCAGCCTGCCGCCTTTATCCCAGCGCCGTGAAGACATCCCCCTTTTAACGGAACATTTTATCAACCGGTTCAACATCATGCATGGAAAATCCATTATCGGCATTACGAAAGAGGCGCAATCCATCCTGACCCACCATAATTACGCGGGAAACATCCGCGAACTGGAAAACATCATCGAACACGCTTTCATAATGTGCAAGGGCGGGTTAATCGCGCCCGAACATCTGCCCGATTACCTGTATAACAGTTCACCCATTCAGGCCCCTTCCACAGGAGTTACTCTGGCTGAAGTAGAAGCCCGGGCCATCTACGACTCGCTGATGCGTAACAACTGGCATAAAAAAGCTTCGGCCCGCGAACTCGGCATCAATAAAACCACCTTATGGCGAAAAATGAAACGGTACGGACTATTGGGCTCCGGCAGTTAAGTCTGGCTGCAATACGCACCTCCAGCCCCGCACCAGCAGCCGTTTTCCTGCTTTGCTTAAGCGGCCGCCACTCATTCATAGCAACTCTTCCACCGACTGCCAGAGCTTTATTATCTGTCGCGCCATTTTGTTGCCGGCATAATTTATCAGAGGAGTAGCTGCCGCCAGCGACTTGCCTACCGCCGGGTCATAATATATTTTACCTGCAACTGCAACCCCATTTTCGGCACAATAACCTTCTATCTCTTTGCTCTTTTCCTGATCCAGGTCATATTTGTTAATGCAAACGGCTTTCCGCACGCCGAAATAATCGGCCACACCGAGAATCCTCGTCAGATCATGGATTCCCGCAACCGTCGGCTCGGTAACTACCAGGGCCAGATCGACACCGCTCAATGAAGCTACCACGGGGCAGCCTATTCCCGGCGGACCGTCGATTATGATCAGGTCCTTACCCTTTTCTTCGGCTAGTTCGCCTGCCTTCTCCCGTACCTTCGCCACCAGCTTGCCGGAATTTTCCGCCGCCACTCCCAGCCGGGCATGGACAAAAGGCCCGTATACCGTTTCGGAAATGCACCAATTACCGGATAAATCGTCGATTAAACTCACTGCCTCATACGGGCAGGCATGAAAACACACCCCGCACCCCTCGCAAAGGAGGGGGTTCACCTGGAAATCACCACTGATTGCCTCAAAGCGGCATAATTCTATGCATTTGCCGCATTGCCGGCATTCTTCCGCATCAATAAGCGCTTTTTTACCGCCGTAAAAATCTCCGCTCGTTTTTACTTCCGGTTTCAAAAGAAGGTGCAGGTTGGGCGCGTCTACGTCGCAGTCGGCCAGCACCTTCTTTTTCGCCAGCACGGCAAACGAACCGACGATTGTAGTTTTGCCTGTCCCACCCTTACCGCTTATAACGAGCAACTGTTTCACTAAAAACCATCACCTTTTGATAGAGTTCCCGGAAAGTTTCCCGCCACTCCGGAATTCCCTCGGCCATATTAACGCCACGGGCATAAAAACCCGCCACTTCACGGCTGAAAGGAATTTTTAAGAGCAAGGGAATGCCCCGGGACAGACAAAAATTTTCTATAATGTCATCATACTTCAAATCGGATCTGTTGATAACAACTCCACGAGGAATCTTCAGCGCTTCAGTCATTTCTACCGCCATAGCAAGGTCATGCAGGCCGAAGGGTGTGGGCTCCGTAACCAGGAGACAAAAACCGGAGCCCCGGACAGCTTCCACAACCGGGCAGGACGTTCCCGGAGAAGCGTCAACAATAACGAGGCACTCCGGGTTTAAACGCTTTTTTACCGCCTTTACCAGGGGAACCGGCTGAGCCTCACCGATATTCAAAACGGCGTGTACAAAATCCATGTTGCCGCTCCGGCCGGCTTCAAGCACGCCGATAATTCTACCCTTTTCCGCGATGGCTCGGCACGGGCAAAAATAAGAACAACCGCCGCAGCCGTGGCAAAGCTGGGGAAAAACCAGCACGTTCCGCTCAAAGACGGCAATCGCATTATAAGCGCACACTTCCATACACCGCCCGCAATAATCACATAGAGACTGATCTACAACCGGCTCAGGCACAAAAACAGGTTCCTTTTCAAGAAGGGATGGCCGCAGGAAAAGATGCGCGTCGGGCTCTTCCACGTCACAGTCCAAAAACTGGATTTTTCTTTCAGCAGACATTGAAATGGCCAGACCGGCGGCTACGGTAGTCTTGCCTGTCCCTCCTTTTCCGCTTGCCACGGCTATAATCATTTATATCTCACCCCTTATTCATGACACCCGTGTCCGCACCCTTCGTGCGATATGTGACCGTCTTTATGGTGATCGCAGGAACTCTCCCCGCCAATCAGACACCCGGCCACAAAATCATCAATAACCCTGCTCACCGGGCCGGATACTCCTACAATAGTTTTAATTCCTGCTTCCGCCAGAAGCTCCTGGGCCCTGGGTCCCATACCTCCCGCAATAACACATTCGACGCCAAGAGCGGCCATATGCTTCGGTAAAAAACCGGGAACATGGCCCGGGCTGGCAACCACTTCTTTTGAAAACAATTTTCCATCCCTGATTTCGGCAATAGTAAATTCCGGACAATGCCCGAAATGGGCAGATACTTCGTTTCCGTCCGTAGCAACCGCGATTTTCATCAAAATTCCTCCTTTAAAGCTTGCCGTTTTTGTAATTGTCCAGTACTTCTCTTACCGTACCGGAAGAAACAGTATAAACTTTCACCCTGCCGGCTTCCAACGCCTGAAGCGCGTGGGGTCCAACCTCACCGGCAATTACAGCGTCAGCCTTTTTAGAAACCACAAACTGCGCCGCTTTTATCCCGGCGCCCCCGGCAGCATCCGCCCCCGGATTCGGACACGTCTCAAAAGACATGGTTTCCGGATCGGCCAGAATAAAATAACGACATCTTCCAAATCGTGGATCCACAAGCGCATCAAGATTATTTTCTCTTGCTGATACTGCTATTTTCAATTACAACTCCCTCCTTTCTCCGTAGATTTGCGTCTTACCTTACTCATCTTCCGTCCCTCACTTGCCCTTACCAACAGTTCCGGCTCTTCTTTTTGCCATCTTCAAACCCGGAACAAGTACATATACCCGGCTCCGTTGAACCGCTCCGCCACATTCCGGACATCTCACCGGTTTTTCACTCCGCCTGGCATCGCACAACGCCTCAAATTCCTTACCGCAGGCAACGCATATAAATCTAACCAGTTTCAACACCGGCATAGACATGCACCTCCCCTGAGGCCGGGAACGGATTTTCTCCGTTCCCGGAAAGGTCCGCTTACTCCTTTATTTTTTCGTTCAATTCCGCCAGCCGTCTCTCCAGTTCCTCTTTCTCCGCCTTCAACTGCTCGACCGGATTTTTTGCAACACAAGCCGGGTTATTCCAAATTCTTCTAGAATGAACCAGCCCCCCGCTGGAATTCCGGTAAAACGCATGCGGCCCGAAGCCGCACCGGCACGGCCCTGCATAAGTATAGCCGCCCGCTGCTGCCGGCTGCGCAAACGCCCGGCCTTGCCTGCCGGAACCCCACTGGTTCCAGCCGCGACTGCCGGCTCTGCCACCTGCCGCCAACCCAAAACCTCCCCTGCGGTACATTAAGCTTCACCTCCTCCGGCAACATTTTCATAAAACAATTTTTCAATAATACCGCTTAGCAAGTTGTTATCATAAAGTTCAACCTGGCCTTTATCACAAAGGTCTGCCAGTCGTAAATCAACCGGAAGAACCGCCATTAAAGGAATACCGGTAATCTGCGATACTTTCGCACCAGAGCTTGGACCGAACAACTCGATTTTTTCGTCGCATTGCGGGCAAACTATATAACTCATATTTTCAACCAGACCCAGAATTCGAATCCCAAGTAAATCCGCCATTTTTATCGCCTTCCTGACCACCATTACGGCAAGTTTCTGCGGAGACAACACAACAACCAGTCCGTCAAGAGGCAAAGACTGCATTACCGTCAAAGGAACATCACCCGTCCCCGGTGGTAGATCTATCAGCAAATAGTCCAGGTTCCCCCAACTCACTTCCGTCCAGAATTGTTTTACGGCGTTTGAAATTATCGGGCCGCGCCAGATAACAGGATCTGTCTCTTCAGGAAGAAGCAGGTTTAAGGACATTACCTTGATTCCGAGAGATGTCTCTACCGGCGCGACAATCCCGCTCAGGGTATCAGTTTCCGGCCTCATGTTCAAACCAAACATTTTAGGAATACTCGGGCCTGTAATATCAGCATCCAGAACACCTACTCTATACCCGCATTTTGCCAGAGCAACCGCCGTAATACCCGTCACAGCCGATTTTCCAACCCCGCCCTTGCCGCTTAGAACAGCGATTACATTATCAATGCAACTGGAACCGCCGGGATTTAACCTTTCAAATTGTTCTTTCGCACATGAAATGTTTTCTTCTCCCTTCTCTTCAGAAGACGACATCCTTTTTCTCTCCCTTCGTAGTTTTATGATTCTTCAGCGATTGCACCTGCCCCGCCCGCACCGGCCCCAGCCACGAGCACCGGGGCCACGCAAACAGTCTTTGCAAAATATGTTCCGTCCGGCACAGGAGGGACAAAGAATATTCTCTCCTTTTGCCGGAACAGCCTCCCATTCACAGCGACAATCCGCACAGCAATATTGAATTGGCGCCAACTGAAAGTTTCCTCCCTCAATCCGGATAGCTTTGCCCTTTACCAGTGCCTCCGTAACCTTGAACCCGGCACTCGTCAAGATGCGCTGGAAAGTAGGCCGGGATATGCCCATTCTCGCTGCACACTCTTCCTGTTCCAGTCCTTCCAGATTCTTTAAGCGCAAACTCTCCAGTTCTTCTGCAGTCAGAACTATCTCTTCCAGGCAAGACAGGGGTACACCGACCGGTTTAAAGTAAGTCTCCTGCGGCATAAATTCCACTCTTCTGTATTTTGGAGGTCTCGGCATTTTTTCACCCTCTCAATATCAGCATAAAAACTTCTCTAAAGATAATGAGCATACGTTCATATTAATTATACTTAAATATGAGCATATGTCAATAACATTTGGTGATTTTTTATTGCACCAACCAAAAAAATTTATCAGTAAAAATTCATACGGCCCGCCGTAAAAAGCAAAAAACGGCAAAGGCCCCGGGTTGGGAGTCCCTGCCGTTTATAAACATAAAACAATATTTAATTTTTTGTAAACACCGGCCGCCAAAAACGAGCCCCGGAAAACAGCCGGTAATACGAGGAGCAAATCGACGCTGTTACTTCTAAAAAAGGGGTACCATTTACTTTTGCTCCACCCGCTGCACTCCCGGCAGGGCAGCCAGTCTCTGGACAAGTTCAACCACATTCAGCTCGGGAGACAGCTTAAGGCAGACCTCCACGAACAACTTGCCGCCTTCATCCATATTGCTTACCTCAATTTTTTTAACATTTGACACTCCCAGCACCGACCCGATTAAGCCGATTTGACTCGGCTGGTTTTCCACCACGATGCCGATTATATCGAATTTGCGCCGGTCGCGCACGAAGCCCTCCAGGGTCCCCAGAACTATCAGCGCAAATAAAACCAGGAGAGTACTGAAAGTAGCCACCAGGTACAAACCGCTGCCGGCCGCCAGTCCCACCGCCGCAACAACCCATAAACTGGCAGCGGTAGTTAGCCCGCGGATTAGCAGGCCCTCACGCATGATGGCGCCGGCGCCCAGAAACCCGATACCGCTGATCACCTGGGCGGCAACCCTCGCCGCATCACTTTTAAATTCATAATGCAGCCACTCGGAAACCAGCATGCTGACCGCTGCCCCCACACACACCAAAATGTGCGTGCGGAACCCGGCTGAATAAGTACCTGCTCCAACATGCAGCCGCTCCCGCTCCAGGCCGATAAAGCCGCCCAGGGCAACTGCCAGCACCAGCCTGATAATGATTTCTTGTTCTGTCAAAACTGGCCCCTCCCCAAATTACCCGGCTACGGCCAAGATCTCATCCAACGCCTCAACCACTGCCCGTGAAGCATCAGGCTTGCTGAATTTAACCGCAGCCTGCGCCATTTCTTCCAAACGGGCGGGTTCAGCCAGGTGAGACTGGATTATAGCGGGAAGTTCCTCAATATTGCTTACCTTTTTAGCCACCCTGGTAGACTCCAGGAAATCTGCATTGCGTTCCTCCTGCCCCGGCAAAGGGCTGGTAATAAAAATCGGCAAACCCATAGCCATGGCCTCGGCACAGGTCAACCCGCCGGCCTTACCTACCATCAAATCTGCCGCCGCCGTCAGTTCGTGGATGTTTCCAACATAACCGAAAACCTTCACCCGGTTGGCCAGGTGCGATACCCGTTTTTCCAGACGGCTCTGCAGCGAACGATTCGTCCCGGCTACCACCAGCAACTGGCACCTGGTAGAACAGTTGCCCAGCAATTCTACTGCCGCATCCAGCGGACCCATTCCCAAGCCGCCGCCCAGGATCAGGACGGTCGGCACATCTACTTCCAGCCCCAGGTTTTTGCGCAAAGCAGTCCGGTCATAAGGCAGAGCAAACGCCGGATCAATCGGAATACCGGTAACCCGCACCCGGCTGTCTTCTATGCCGTATCCCTGGAATTGCTGGCGCAAATCCTCGGCGCCGATAAAATAGCAACTAACCCCCGGATAAATCCAAAAAGAATGAACGGTAAAGTCGGTTATAGCAGCAAAAAGCGGCAGATCTATATCTCCTTTCTCCTTCATAGCAATAGCCACCCCCAGCGGAAAAGGGTGGGTACATAAAATTAACTGGGGGTTTATTCTGTTTATAAACTCCGCCAGTTTAGGAGTAGCCAGCTTGTTTATTAAACCACCCAGTTTCTGTTTGGAAAAATCAGACATGGAATGATCCTGCTCGGACTGGCGATATAGAAATCCATAAACAAACGGGCTGAACTTTAACATTTTTATATATGTCCCAAGAACCAACTTATTCACCAGGGGACTGGCATAACGAAAAGTATCCAGCACCGCTACTTCCGCCGCAGGGTAAACTTGCCTGACTGTCTTTCCGATTGCCTCGGCAGCCCGCATATGACCGGCTCCTACCGTAACAGACAAGATCAAAACCCGCTCAAGTTTACTTTTCATCTTTATATCAAGCCTCCTTCAGCAACATCTTTACTGTACCGGTTATTTGCTCCAACGGAATTACAGTAACCTCTCCGTTCCTGCGCAGGCGTACTTCCACTTGCTTATCCGTTACGGCTTTTGCTCCGACCACAACACGCACCGGATAGCCAATCAAGTCGGCATCCTTAAATTTTACTCCGGCCCGCTCCGGACGGTCGTCCAACACTGTCTCAATCCCTTCCGTCAAAAACCTTTTGTAAACATCCTCCGCCAGGGACACCTGTTCACTATCTTTTGTATTTACGGGAACAACAACTACCTGAAAGGGCGCAACCGCCGCCGGCCAGATAATCCCGTCGGCGTCGTGATTCTGCTCAACAGTTGCCGCCATTGTCCGGGTCACCCCAATCCCATAGCAGCCCATAACAACCGGCCGGCTTTGCCCATTTTCATCCAGATAGGTACATCCCAGCTTCTGACTGTACTTTGCCCCCAGTTTAAAAACCTGGCCCACCTCAATACCTTTAGCCTCCTCCAGAGCGGCGCCGCAGCATGGGCAGGGCTCACCGGCCCGAACCGTCCGGATATCGGCAATGAAACCTGCAGTAAAATCACGGCCCGGGTTGACATTAAGGTAATGGTGGCCGTCCTCGTTTGCCCCGGCCACTCCGTTGGCCATAGAAGCCACCTCAAGGTCGGCCACAATTCTGGTTTCTCCAAGACCGACCGGCCCGGCATAACCCACATCCGCCCCGGTAACTGCCCGGACGGCAGCAGCATCTGCCAGTTCCAGCCGCAGGCAGCCAAGCACGTTTTGCAATTTTACCTCGTTAACATCCCGGTCACCTCTCACCAGAGCCGCGATCACCCCTTGATCGGTCCGGTACAGCAAGGTTTTGATCAAATTCTGCGGCCGGATACCTAAAAAATCAACCACTTCCTGAACGGTGCGCCGGCCGGGGGTCTCGACTTTGCGGATGGGCTGCGCCGGGTTTTCTTCAGGCTGGGCAGCAGGAGGCAGCGCCGCCTTCTCCACATTAGAAGCATAGTCGCAAGCCGAACAAAAAAGCAACGCAGCTTCACCGGACTCGGCCAGCACCATAAACTCATGGGTATCGCTGCCGCCAATGGCGCCGGCATCGGCTTCCACCGGCCGGAAAGTCAGGCCGCATCTCTGAAAAATACGGCAGTAAGCGTCAAACATTTTCCGGTAGGCAACTGCCACCCCCTCTTCATCCCGGTCAAAAGAGTAAAGGTCTTTCATGATAAATTCACGTCCCCGCATCAATCCAAAGCGGGGACGGCGCTCGTCCCGATATTTATTTTGAATCTGGTATAAATAAAGCGGCAGTTGTTTATAAGAACTGACCTCACCCCGCACCAGGGCGGTAATCATTTCTTCATGGGTCGGCCCCAGACAAAAGTCTCTCCCATGCCGGTCTTTCAACCGGAAAAGCTCCGGCCCGTAAACATCCCAGCGGCCGGATTCCTGCCATAGTTCTGCCGGCTGGATAATGGGCATCAGCAGTTCCTGCCCGCCCTCGCGATCCATTTCCTCCCTGATGATCCGCACAATCTTATGTAAAACCCGCATGCCCAAAGGCAAAAAGGTATAAACGCCGGCTGCCGATTTGCGGATAAAACCCGCTCGCAGCAACAACTGGTGGCTGATCACCTCGGCCTCGGCCGGCACTTCCCGCAAAGTAGGCATAAGTAATTCAGAAGCACGCATTTCCACACTCTCCGTTAAAGATTTTCAGCAGTCATTTTTTCAATTTCTTTAAACAGTTCGTCTACGATTTTTTCTTCCGGTACCTTTCGCTTAACTACCCCTTTACAAAAGATGAGGGCTTCTCCCCTGCCGCCGGCAATTCCCACATCGGCTTCCCTTGCTTCGCCGGGGCCGTTCACGGCGCAGCCCATAACCGCTACCTTTAAGGGCCTGTCTACATGACGCAGCCGTTCTTCCACCGTTTCGGCAATGCGAACCAGGTCGAGCCGGCAGCGACCACAGGTCGGACAAGAAATTAACTCCACCCCCCGCCGGCGCAAACCCAGCGACCGCAAAATTTCGTAACCCACCCGTACCTCATGGGTCGGGTGCCCGGTAAGCGAAACCCGGATGGTATCACCGATTCCTTCGGATAACAAAATCCCAATGCCGATTGCCGATTTGACAGCGCCGGAACGGACGGTCCCGGCTTCGGTCACTCCAATATGAAAAGGATAATCCACCCGTCCGGCCAGCAAGCGGTAGGCCTCCAGCATTACCGGCAAATCCGACGACTTCAAGGAAATTTTTATGGCGTTAAAGTTCATTCCTTCCAGCAGCCCGACGTGGCGCAAAGCGCTTTCTACCATGGCTTCAGCCGTAATGCCGCCATAGCGTTCCAGCAGTCCCTTCTCCAACGATCCGGCGTTCACCCCGATACGGATGGGTACACCCCGGTCCCCGGCCGCAGCCACCACGGCCGCCACCTTTCTGCGGCTTCCAATATTGCCCGGATTGATTCTCAACCCGTCCACCCCGGCAGCCAGCGCTTCCAGCGCCAGACGATAGTCAAAGTGGATGTCGGCTACCAGGGGCAGGCTCACTTCCCGCCGGATAGCTTTCAGTGCCGCCGCTGCTTCATAATCAGGTACCGCCAGCCTGACAATTTCACATCCTGAAGCCGCCAGTTCATTAATTTGCCGTACTGTTGCCGCCGTATCCCTGGTATCGGTCTTAGTCATGGACTGCACGCTGACCGGGGAATCACCGCCCACCTGTACTGAGCCGATATGGACCGGCTGCGTGGTTCTCCTATTCATAGTTTAACTCCTTTAGCGCTGGCCCGGCACTTTTTCAGTTAAAAACAACTGCAAAATATCATTATAAGTAATCACTACCATTAAAAGAATCAATAAACCGAATCCGACCAGGTGGATGAAATTCTCCTTCGCCGGATCCACCGGCCTCCCCCTTACTTTCTCCCAGGCCAGGAAAAGGACCCGGCTGCCGTCCAGGGCGGGAATAGGAAACAAATTAAACAACCCGAGGTTTATACTCAAAAAGGTAGCCAATTGCAGCAGATAAAAGAAGCCCAATTCAGCCGCCTTACCAATTTCGGTAACCACCCGTACCGGTCCTCCCAAATCAGCCGGTACCTGACCAAAAATCATCCTGGCAATATAATCCAAAATCAAAACAGTGGCCCGCACGGTATATTCCGACCCCAGAGCCAGGGCCGGAAACAGGCCGGCTTTTTGCAAGACATAAGACGGGATGATGCCTATTTTGCCCCGTCCCTGCTCGTCTTTAACCGTCATTACGGGAACAACAATACTTATGCTGTCACGCTGGACGTTCAGGGTAATCTGTTCTTCCGGATGCTGGTTTATAATATCTACCAGACGCTCCCAACTTTCTACCGGCTCCCCGTTAATAGCGATAATTTTATCGCCGGGCTGGATACCGGCCAACTGGGCAGGCTGGCCTGGTAGAACCTGCTCGATCCGGGTGATAACCACGGGGTGACCCTGAAACATAAAAATAATCGTCAACAGCAGCGCCGCCAGAACAAAGTTCATTAAGGGACCGGCCATAATGATCGCCATTCGCCAGCTAACCGTCTTTTTATTAAAGTTACGTTCGTCGGCTACTTCCTCCCCCTCCTGGGGATCCATACCGGCCATACGCACAAATCCGCCCAGTGGAAACAAACGGACATTATATGCTGTTTCTCCCCTGGGAATACTAAAAAGCTTCGGGCCGAAACCGAGACTGAACTCATATACTTTTACCCCCGCCATCTTGGCAATAACAAAATGGCCCAATTCATGAAAAAAAACAAGCAGACCGAAGACAAAAACCGAAGCTGCAAAAGTCAACATAAAACCACCTGTTCTGAAAATAGTTATAATGACGCTCAAACAGCAGTCTCTATAAGGCGCCGGGCAGTATTTCTCGCCCAGTTGTCGGCATTCATTATTTCTGCCAGTTCCGGCCGGCCAGTTACCTGATGCCGGCTCATTACCTGTTCTATCACGGCTGGAATAGCCGTAAATTTTATTTGCCGCCGCAAGAAGGCATCTACTGCTGCCTCATTGGCCGCATTTAAAACCGCCGGCATTGTTCCCCCGGCCAGACCGGCGGCAAAAGCCAGCTTCAAACAAGGAAACCGCTCCTCATCAGGGGGTTCAAAGGTAAGCTGCCGGCATTCCAACAGATTCAACTTTGCATAATTACCGGTGAGCCGTTCCGGATAAGTAAGGGCATACTGAATCGGAATACACATATCCGGCACGCCGAGTTGGGCTATAACCGCCCCGTCACAAAATTCCACCATTGAGTGGATGATGCTCTCGGGGTGCACCACTACCTTGATTTGATCATAGTTTAACCCAAAAAGCCATCTGGCTTCAATAACCTCCAGCCCCTTATTCATCATTGTGGCGGAATCTATGGTAATCTTCTTGCCCATTTGCCAGTTCGGATGCTTTAAAGCCATTTCCACGGTGACTGCAGCCAGTTCGTCCCGATCCAGGCGCAAAAAAGGACCACCGGAAGCAGTGAGGATGACTCCAGTCACACCAGCCCGGTTTTCACCGTTCAAGCACTGCCATATAGCCGAGTGTTCACTATCCAGCGGCAAAAGAGCGGCGCCCGTTTGAGAAACCTGGTCCATCACCAGCTTGCCGGCTATAACCAAGGTTTCCTTATTGGCCAGAGCAACATCTTTACCGGCCTGTAAAGCAGCCAGGGTAGGAGCCAGGCCGGCAGTACCGGTTACAGCCACTACCACCAGGTCGGCCTCCGGCAAAGTAGCCAGCCCGGTCAGGCCGGCCTGCCCCCAGCTAAAATCCGGGCCTTTGCCTCCCATATAGGGCAAGGCCCGTCTTAAATCCGGCAAAAATTTCTCATCATTTAAGGAAACCGCCAGGGGCCGGAAAGCCTCCACCTGCCCGGCCAGCAACTGCCAGTTGCTCCCCGCCGCCAGGCCAATAATTTCAAATCTCTCCGGAAACCGCCGGACAACTTCCAGGGTCTGCCGGCCAATTGAACCGGTACTGCCTAAAACGACTATTCTCCTGCGATTACGGTAATTATGGGGACACAATACTTATCTCTCCCTATTGATTGCTGATAGCCTTTATTACCTTCTATTTAAGATTTTAAGAATCCTGCCTTCAGTATTGCCTGTAAAGCAATCAGAAAAATAGGACCCAATACCAATCCCACAAACCCTAAAGTTTTTAAGCCGATATACATGGCTACCAGCGTAGCCAAAGGATGCAAGCCAAGGCTGGCTGATACAACCTTTGCTTCCAAAACCTGCCGCACCAGCATAACCAGCAGATACAGGACAGATAACTTTATCCCAAAGACTGTAGCCCCGGTAGAAAAAGAGAAAACAATCCACGGAAGATAAATGGTAGCCGGGCCGAGCACTGGAATCAGATCGAAGAAGCCAATCAACAAACCGAGAGTCAGGGCATACTTGGCCCCGATTAAATAAAGCCCGGCAATACTGAGAACAGTTGTCAGAGATACCAGAATAGCCTGTGCCCGCAGGTAACCCACAAAGGCACCGGCAATCTCCCGCATTACCAAAACAGATTTTTCGCCCCACGACTCCGGTAGATAAAGAATAAAAAACTTCCCTATGAGATACCGGTCCCGGCTGATAAAATAAGTGGCCAGAGCACTGACTACAATAACTAATATCGTGCCCGGGACAAGGGAAATAACCTGCAAGATGGAATTTGCCGCCCTGCTGACCAGCCCCTGCAACGCAGTTGTCAGGGAAGTAACCGAGTTTTCCAGTGAAGCTGTTACAGATGGGGGCAAGGTACCGTAAAACGTTGTTACGCGATTAATCAAATCCTCATAAAAGTATTTAACAACATCAGCCTGTGCCGACAAGGCGCCCGACAACTGAATAAGTTCGGCCACCAGCTGGAGAATCATTAAAGTTACCGCCAGGCCAACCCCGCCAAAAACCAGCAGCATGGCTACAATAACCGACAGACTGCGGGACAACCTGACTCTCGCTTGCAAAAACCGGACTACCGGCTCCATTAAAATGCTGAATATTAAAGCCAGGATAAAAGGAACCAACAGGGGCAAAAGGTACTTTGCCGCTAAAAAAAGTGCTAATATTGCTCCTAATATATAAAGGACGGGCTTCATCGTTCCCACCTCACTTCACCAAAAACAAACGAACATAATAATAGACTAACGGAGCTGTAAAAAGCATACTGTCAAACCGGTCCAGTACACCACCGTGGCCGGGAATTAAATTCCCGGCGTCTTTCAGGTCGGCCTGCCTCTTGAAAGCCGACTCTACCAGGTCCCCAAGCTCGGCAGCAATCCCCACCAGCAACCCCAACAATAAAACATGGGTCAGCGAAATAAAAGGATAAACCAGCGCAAACACATATGCGCTGACAATACTGCCGAATACCCCGCCCAGCGCCCCTTCCACTGTTTTTCTTGGACTCACAGCCGGTGCGATACGTTTTCGCCCCAATGTTTTACCTACGAAATAGGCCATAGTATCGCTGGCCCAGGTACCGGCCAGCATAAAAATAAGCCATATCCAGCCATCGGATAAATTGCGCAAAAGGTAAAAATAAGACAACAACCCCACATAGAGAGTGCCCAAAAGAGTAGCAGCGCCATCCATTAAAGAATAACGGGGATAGAAAACTACTGCCGCTACCAGGTGCATAAAAAGAACCACAATGATCGTCGGCCCCGGGTAGCCGCCACCATAAAGATATGCGCCGCCCAGGAGAATTAAGCCACCTGCCACCGCCAGGCCAAGCGACGGCCGCAGACCCAGGCAGGAGAGCATTCTCATCATTTCAACCAGGCCAACAATAATAATCAAAGCTATCAGCAAAAGCAACGGTATACCCGCGTACCACACTGGAGTACCCGCATACCACACTGCCAGTATAATTAAAGGCATTCCAACCAGAGCGCTTAAGATTCGCAGCCAAAACAAAACACCCACCAACCTATCCCGAAAATCACCTCTTACTGTGTCATTGCGAGCCGCCCTCCTTGTCATTGCGAGCCGCCCTTTTTCCCAAATTATCAACCCTTTATTTCGCCATACCGGCGTTCCCTCTGCTGAAATTCAATCAGTGCCGTTAAGAGATGACGACGCCGAAAATCAGGCCACATTACTGGTGTAAGCCAGAATTCAGTATAAGCCAACTGCCATAATAAAAAATTACTGATCCGGCAGTCTCCGGAGGTGCGGATTAACAGGTCGGGGTCAGGCAAACCGGCAGTATATAAGTATTTGTCGATCGTGCCTTCATCAATAGAAGAAACCGTCAATTCTCCCTCTTTTACTTTTACTGCAATTTCCCGCATCGCATCAACAATCTCCGTACGTCCCCCGTAATTCAGAGCCAGATTTAAAACCAGTCCCTTGTTCTTACACGTCCTTTCCGTAGCAACAGTCATGGCCTCCAATGCCGGTGCAGGCAATTCTGTTGCCCGCCCGATATGTCTGATTTGCACATCATTTTGAACAAGTTCTTCGATTTCCCGGTGCAGGTACTCCACCAGTAAATTCATAAGAGCATCTACTTCTTCCTGCGGTCTCTTCCAATTCTCAGTAGAAAAGGCATATAGCGTCAATACCTTTATTTTAAGCTCGGCACATAGCTTCACAATTTCCCGCACCGACTCCATTCCAGACCGGTGTCCAACAACTCTCGGCAGACCCCGGTGTTTTGCCCAACGTCCGTTACCATCCATAATAATGGCCACATGTCCGGGCAAATTCTCTTTATCCAGGATTTCCAATAGATTCTGTTCCTTCTGATCATGCTTAAATTTTCTACTATGCCATAATTTAAACATAAGAATTCCCCGCAATTTGGTTTATATAAACAACCCCCTCGACTACGAGGGGGTCGATCCTTTACTCCTCAATGATAAATCTCCTGCCGGACACACCTCACAAGCCACAATAAGCAACCCCTTTTTCCCGTCTGAGGGAGTAAAACAAACTACTCTCTTCCTTCCATCCGGCATACGCCGGTCAGGTCTGGTAACCACTATTTCAAATTCCCAGCCACACGCCTCTAATTCAGTAACAGCATCTTCCAGGGTAAGGCCGACAATATCCGGTTCCTCTCTCAAACCTGCATAACTTCCTTCTCTTTAATAGATAATAATTCGTCAATTTCTTTAATATACCGGTCAGTCAGCTTTTGTACTTTGTCCTGGCTGCGTTTTAGTTCATCCTCAGACATTTTACCTTCTTTTTGCTGGATCTTTAACTGATCGTTGGCATCCCGCCGGATATTCCGTACGGCTACCCTGCCTTCTTCAGCTTTTTTCCTGATCAACTTCATCAGTTCTGAGCGCCTCTCCTGTGTAAGCTGTGGTACAACCAAACGAATCACAGTTCCATCGCTGGCCGGATTAATACCCAAATCAGACTTTAAAATAGCCTTTTCAATATCCGGCAACAAATTTTTATCCCACGGCTGAATTAATAAAAGCCTGGCTTCCGGTACAGAAATATTGGCAAGCTGATTAATCGGTGTAGGTGTACCATAATACTGAACCATTATCTTTTCCAGGATAGCCGGCGTTGCCCGCCCAGCCCGGAGGGAAGAGAACTCCTTTTTCACCACTTCAATAGTTTTTTTCATACTGTCCTCTAGACCCTTAGCAAACTCATCAGTCACCTATCTCACCCCCACAAAAGTGCCAATTTCCTCTCCAAAAACTGCCCTCTTGATATTCCCATGTTTATTCAAGTTAAATACTAAAAGCGGGATCTTGTTTTCCATGCAAAGGGAAGCAGCCGTAGCATCCATTACTCCCAGTCCTTTATTTAGCATCTCTAAATAAGTAAGTCCTGTAAATCTCTTGGCTTCAGGATTCTTTAAAGGATCAGAATCATAAACTCCGTCCACCCGCTTGGCCATTAGAATAACCTGAGCTTCAATTTCTGCTGCCCGCAATGCAGCCGTGGTATCAGTAGAAAAATAAGGGTTACCCGTGCCGCCGGCAAAAATAACCACTCGTCCCTTTTCTAAATGCCTGATGGCCCGGCGGCGAATATACGGCTCGGCAACTTCTCTCATTTCAATTGCTGTCTGTACCCGGGTATCAACACCATGCTTCTGCAGGGCATCCTGCAAAGCCAGGGAATTCATCACGGTTGCCAACATCCCCATATAGTCGGCTGTTGCCCGGTCCATACCTTTAGCGCTGCCAGCCACACCCCGCCAAATATTACCCCCTCCAACCACAACCGCTACCTGCACTCCACATTTCGTAATATCCTGGATTTGTTCAGCAATAGTGTTCACAACATCAGGGTCGATCCCATAACCAACTGCCCCTGCCAGGGCTTCCCCACTCAACTTTAACACTATCCGTTCATACTTGGGAGCCATCATACCGAGTATAAGACCTCCACTCTAACTTCTCCAGATTATTCTACCACTCCCCCGCAAATTCCTCTAATCTTTTTCACATTCTCTACGCCTGACGGCTTCTACCTCTGCAGCCAGGTCGCACTGCTTTTTCTGGATTCCCTCACCTAATTCATAACGGACAAAGCGCCTGATACTTATATTCTCGCCAATCCTGGCTATTTTCTCGGTCAGCAACTGCTGTACAATAATATCAGGGTTTTTAATATAAGGCTGCTCTAAAAGGCACATTTCTTTAAAGAACTTCTCGATTCGTCCTTCTACCATTTTATCTACAATTTTAGCTGGTTTCCCTTCGTTTAAAGCCTGAACTCTTAAAATCTCCTTTTCCTTTTCTATTATTTCTGCCGGTACTTCTTCCCGTCGCACATACTCCGGCTTGGATGCCGCAATCTGCATAGCAATATCCCTGACAAAAACCTTAAATTCTTCAGTTTTAGCTACAAAGTCAGTCTCACAGTTAATCTCTACCAGAACCCCGATTCTTCCACCACCATGAATATATGATTCTACCATTCCCTCTGCAGCAATACGCCCGGCCTTTTTGGCCGCTGCCGCCAGTCCTTTCTCTCTCAGGTAGTCCACTGCTTTTTCCAGATTTCCGCCAGTTTCGGAGAGAGCCTTCTTGCAGTCCATCATACCCGCTCCGGTACGCTCTCTCAACTCCTTTACCAGGCTTGCCGATACGTTCATAACCGTTCCCCCATCTTTTCCTGATTTATATTATATCCGATCTCAGTCATAACCAAACCTGAAAATCACAGAAAAAAAGCAGGGTTGCCTGTATTACTGCCTGCCACCCCGCCAGTCATCTCAACCTTCTTCGGAAAGTTGCTCTCCCTGTTTTCCTTCCAGTACGGCTTCCGCCATTTTACTCGTCAGAAGCCGGACCGCCCGGATAGCGTCATCGTTACCCGGAACAATATAATCAACTTCATCCGGGTCACAATTGGTATCTACTATGGCCACAATCGGAATCCCCAGCTTGCGTGCCTCGGCTACAGCAATACGCTCTTTTCGCGGATCGATCACGAACAAAGCTCCAGGCAGGCGCTTCATTTCCTTTATACCGCCCAGGAACTTCTGCAGTCTCTCTTTTTCATGCAAAAGTTCTGCCACTTCCTTCTTGGGCAACAGGGCAAACGTGCCTTCAGCTTCCATCTTCTCTAACTCATACAGTCGATCAACACGCCGCCTGATTGTCTGAAAGTTTGTTAACATCCCACCCAGCCATCGCTGGCTGACATAAAACATATTACATTTTTCCGCTTCTTCCCGGACAGCCTCCTGAGCCTGCTTTTTAGTTCCGACAAAAAGAATGGTCTCGCCTTCTGCTACCGCCTGCTTGATAAAGTTGTACGCATCTTCTACTTTCTTAACTGTTTTTTGCAGATCAATGATGTAAATGCCGTTTCGGGCTGTAAAAATATACGGAGCCATTTTAGGATTCCACCGGCGGGTCTGATGACCAAAATGAACTCCTGCTTCCAGGAGTTGTTTCATTGAAATAATAGCCAATCCTACTATCCACCCCCTCCCCCACGGTTTTTAACCTCCGTTGCCTTCATCATTTCAACAAGACCTTTATCCAGGAAGTCTCCCAAAGGCACCCTTGCAAAAATCCAGCAACGTGCTTATTTCACACCAAACTACACTATTCTAACATAATAAAAACAAGCACGCAACTCAATTTAAACCTTGCGTCCCAAATTGAAACCCTCATGCACCGCCTCCAGTATCCGGCGCGGTTTGATACAATCTCCGGCAGCATAAAGCTCGAAAGACCTGTTATCCAACCTGTTAAAAAGCTCTCTGTCCGGCGTCATTCCAACGGCGAGCACTACTGTACCGGCTTCAACAATTTGTTTTTTACCTTCTTTATTAACCCACACACCTTCTTCCGTTATCTCTTCAACCTGTGTCCTGGTTAATACCTTAACTCCCTGTTTGTAAAGCCGCTGGATTAGAAACGGCCTGACATTCTGCCCCACGTCACCAGCTATACTTTTAAGCATCTCAACAATGCACACATTTTCACCTTTTTCAGCCAAAAACTCAGCTGTCTCACAGCCAATCAGGCCTCCGCCTATAATAACAACTTTCCCTTTCATCTCTTTCCGGCCAGCCAATACATCAACAGCAGTAACTACGTTGTCCCGATCAACACCTGGAATCACCGGAATAACAGGAATTGATCCTGCCGCGATAATTACCACATCCGGCTGTATCTGCTCCACAAGCTCAGGCGTCACGTTACTTTTCAGTACAACTTCTACTTCTAACCCGGCAATTTGTCTGGAGAGGTAATCAATTAAATTTTTTATCTCATCTTTATGCGGCGGCACAATAGCTAAATTCAAAACCCCGCCAAGTCTATCACTTTTATCATGAAGCAACACTTTATGACCTCTTAATGCTGCTACCCTGGCAGCCTCCATGCCCGCCGGTCCACCGCCGACAACAAGAACCTTTTTGGGGTTCTCAGCCGGCGTTATCCTGTATTCTTTTTCCTTCCCGGACGCAGCATTTACCGAACATCTGACATAAGAGGCGGGATCGACAAATATCATCAGGGAATCTATACAACGGTTACATGCTATGCATTTCCGGATATCATCCAATCTCCCTTCAGCCGCCTTTTTCGGCAGTTCGGGGTCAGCATACAAAGCTCTTCCCATTGACACTAAATCAGCCTTTCCCTCCGCCAGAATACTCTCCGCCAGTTCAGGGTCGTTAATCCTCCCCACGGCAATAACAGGCACGCTGACAACTTCTTTAATGCCTCCGGCAAGGTGCGCAAAACAGCCACGCGGAAATGCCATCGGCGGGGTAGAAGTCGCCCGCAGCAGGGAATTATCCCCACTCGACGGATAAGCGCCAGCCGATACATGAATGACATCTGCACCCGCATTTTCCAGCATCCGTGCTATAATCTTCGTCTCATCCAGGGTCAACCCGCCATCTAAAAACTCATCACCGCTAATTCTGACGCTGATCGGATAATCCCCGCCAACTTTTTCTCTCGCCCGTTGTAAAATCTCGCAGGCAAATCGCGCTCTTCCCTCTACGTTCCCGCCGTACTCATCAGTCCGCTTGTTTGTATAAGGAGAGAAAAACAGATGAACCAGATACCCGTGGCCGAAGTGCATCTCCACCAGATCAAAACCAGCCTCTTTAGCCCTTTCTGCCCCATCCGCAAACTTTCCGGCAAGCTCTTTTATTTCTTTAATGCTCAGTTCCTTCGGCTTGTAATTTGATATCGGAGTGTCGGCCTGATAAAATACACCCGCAGGGATACTCGAAGGCGCAACTGACTCATGCCCCGTAATTTCCTTCGAAAATATCCTCCCCCAATGGAGAAGCTGGATGGCAACCTTCGCGCCATGTTCATGAACAGCCTCGACCAATCTCTTAAGTTGCGGTATTCTTCTATCCTCACCAATGTATAACGGTTTCCAGGCCCCAGCCCGGGAAACCAAAGGAAGAACCTCGGCATGTTCGACTATTATTAAGCCTGCGCCGCCTTTTGCCCGTTCCACATAATAATCAATAAGGCGTTCGGTAACCATATCATCATCTACCGAAGCAAGGTCTGTACGCATGGGAGGCATTACTATTCTGTTCTTAATCTCTACCCCCTTAATTTTAACAGGCTCAAATAATTTTACAAATTCCCGCAAGAATAACCACCTCTAATTCAATTTTTTCTAAAAAAAATATTATCTAATGATTTAATTATTTCGCAATTTTTTTGCAAAATCCTCCCGACATAAAAAACCACGGGCCTTAACCCGTGGTCCTTTTTCTTTGCGATTTCCTTTTATTTAACTCTTCCATCAAGTAATTATTAAGTACCCGGATGTAAGTCCCTTTCATACCCAAAGACTTGGACTCGATAACGCCGGCGCTACCAAACTTGCGCAGGGCGTTTACAATAACCGACCTGGTAATTCCAGCCCGATCGGCAATTTTACTGGCTACAAGCAAACCTTCTTCACCATCCAACTGTTCAAAAATACGCTGTACAGCATCCATCTCAGAGTAAGAAAGTGTCTCCAGAGCAATTTGTACTGCCGCCCGCTTCCGAGCCTCTTCTTCCATCTTATCGGCCTGCACCCTGAGAATTTCCATACCCACCACCGTAGCGCCGTACTCGGCTAAAATCAGATCCTCACAGGTAAATTGCTTGTCAAACTTTGCTAAAACCAAAGTGCCCAGGCGCTGACCGGCTCCCATTATCGGCACCATAGTAGAAACTTTACCCGTAAAACGGCACTGTTTTTCACCATAAAAAACACATGCATTGGCAATCTGACAGAAATTAGCATAAGTTTCGTCAATCTTCATCAAATTCTCATTATATTCCTCAGGAAAACTACCCCTGCCTTCCACTATATCTTTCATGATATCACAGGTCAGTCCCTTCATATAGGTAAAACCAAGCACTTTACCTTCCTGATCGAGAATATAAATACTGGAGCCGATATTTTCACTGAGTACAGCCGCTACTTCATTAAAATTTACCGTATAACCCGCCGATTTTTGCAACAATTTATTAATTGAACGAGTTTTTTCCAATAAAGCACGCATTTTATCCCTTCTTTCCATTCACAGAATATAACGGCTTAAGTCTTCATTCCTGGCCACTTCTTCGAGCTTTTCCAGCACATACTCCCGGTTAATAACAATGTTTTTACCTTTCAACTCAGGCGCTTCGAATAATAAATCTTCTAAAAGCTTTTCCAAGATTGTATGCAAACGCCGGGCACCGATATTTTCAGTCCGTTCGTTAACAGTATAAGCGATTTTCGCAATTTCCACAAGTGAATTTTGTGAAAATTTAATTAAGACATCCTCTGTGGCCAGTAATTCGGTATATTGCTTAATCAGGGCATTTCTTGGTTCAGTCAAAATTTGCTGAAAATCCGCCATCGTAAGACTCATCAGTTCAACCCGGATCGGAAACCGCCCCTGCAACTCCGGAATGAGATCGGACGGTTTAGTCGTATGAAAAGCCCCGGCCGCGATAAAAAGAATATGATCGGTCTTGACCGGCCCGTACTTGGTAACCACAGTAGAACCTTCGACAATAGGAAGGATGTCCCGTTGCACCCCGCCCCTGGAGACATCCGGCGTGCCGCCGGCATCACGCCCGGCAATCTTATCGATTTCATCTAAAAATATAATGCCGTCTTCTTCGGCCCTGTTGATGGCCTGAGAAGTTACCTCATCCATATCAATAAGTTTCTGAGCTTCCTGCTGGGTAAGAATTTTCCTGGCTTCGGCAACCGTCACCTTGCGTTTCTTTTTCTTTTTAGGAAGCAACCCGCCCAGCATATCTTGCAAATTTATACCCATCTCTTCCACGCCTGAACCGGAGAACACCTCCAGCATCGGCGGAGTACTATCTTCTACCTCGATCTCAAGATACTCATTTTCCAATTCACCTTTAGCCAGCTTTTCCCGTAAGATTTCCCGCTCGAATTCCACCCTTTTTGTCAGTTGTTCCTGACTTTTGTCAACTGGCTCCGCTTGCTTTGCGCCGCCAAAAATTACCTCAAGCGGATTACGTGGTAAAACATCTCTTGCCGGATAAGGAGCAAGCAGTTCTACAATCCTTTCAGCAGCCATTTCTCTAGCCCTCTCCTCTACCTGGGCAATCCTTTCCTGACGCACCATGCGGATGGAAGTTTCCACCAGATCTCTGACCATCGCTTCTACGTCCCGTCCAACATAGCCCACTTCGGTGAACTTAGTAGCCTCTACCTTTATAAAAGGAGCCTTGACCAGCCTAGCCAGCCGGCGGGCAATCTCAGTTTTACCCACACCGGTAGGACCAATCATCAAAATATTCTTCGGCATTACCTCATCCCGGAAATCAGCAGGTAATTTCTTGCGCCGGTACCGGTTCCGCAAAGCAATGGCCACCGCTTTTTTAGCCTGCTGCTGACCAACTATATATTTATCCAGTTCGGCTACAGTCTGGCGTGGCGTCAGGTCTTCCATACCATACCCTCCTATATTTCCTCTACAATAATGTTGGCATTAGTATAGACACAAATATCCGCAGCTATAGACAGGGCCTCATGCGCTACTTCCCCGGCCTCCAGAGCGGTATGTTTCACCAGAGCCCGGGCTGCCGCAAGAGCATAAGGACCGCCTGAACCAACAGCAGTAACCCCGCCATCCGGCTCGATTACCTCCCCCCCGCCGGAGATAATCAGAAGATCGGTTCTATCAGCTACCACCAAAAGAGCTTCCAGACGGCGCAAAATCCTGTCGGTACGCCAGTCTTTCGCCAACTCTACTGCTGCCTTTGGCAAATTACCATGGTATTGATCCAGCTTCCCCTCAAACTTTTCGAACAGAGTAAAAGCATCGGCTACTGAACCGGCAAACCCGGCCAATACCCTATTATTATGGAGCCGCCGGATCTTTCTGGCATTCTGTTTAATAATAGTATGCTCACTGAAGGTCACTTGCCCGTCTCCAGCCATAGCCACCTTCCCATTTCTCTTCACCGCCACAATCGTAGTCGCATAAAACATCTTGCTTCTCCTCTCGATTCTATGCTCTGGGATGAGCCTTTTGGTAAACCCGTTTTAAACGCTCGCCGGTAATATGAGTATAAATTTGGGTTGTTGAAAGGCGTTTATGACCCAGCAGTTCCTGTACCGACCGGAGATCTGCACCGGCATTCAGCATATGAGTGGCAAAAGAATGACGCAGGGTATGAGGGCTAATCCCCTTTCCCAGGCCAGTCTGCCGCACGTACCTGGCAATTATCTTGTTCACCCCGCGCCCGGTAAGCCGGTCGCCCCACCAGTTTAAAAAGACAGCAGATCCAAATTTTTTTCGTTGGTTAAGAATGAACAGCCTGCCTTCACGAAGGTACTTCTGTAATGCCTCAACTGCACAGGCGCCCAGAGGTACCAGGCGTTCCCGGCCCCTTTTGCCCAGCACCCGAATGTAGCCGGAGGCAAGGTCCAAATCCCCCACGTCAAGACCGACCATCTCACTCACCCTGATTCCTCCTCCGTAAAGAGTTTCCAAAATAGCCCTGTTACGCTGATCAAGGCAATGTTCCCGCCCGGAAGATTCCAGCAGTAACTTTACTTCATCCTCATACAAGAAACGGGGCAGCTTTTTCTCTATTTTAGGGGTAGCTACCATATTTAAAAAATTATCTTTTACTATCTTCTCCCGGCAAAGATAACGGTAAAACGAACGCCATGCCGCCAGTCGGCGGGCGATGGTAGTACGCTTCAATCCCATGTTTTGTAAATAGGCCAGGTAATGGCGGAATAAAGAGCGATCTATCTCCGCCGGGTGCAGCTCAGCATCTTCCTTTTTTAACTCTCCGGCAAAAAAGTCAAGGCCGTGAAACAAATCTTTTTGATAACCCTCCACCGTACAGGTTGAAGCATTTTTTTCCACCTGTAAAAAAATAAGAAAATTATCAATAAAACTATACATCCAGTTTCTCCTCCCAGGTCTCCAGCAATTCCAGCGCCGGCGCCGGTAAAACGGGAGTTACGATCCTTCTCCCCATAACTTTCCGCACCAGTTGCCTGCCCGGCCAAAAAAAAGCATGGGACACTTTTAAATTACAGCACTGGTGTTAAAAGCTCAACTCCTTGCCGTCATTTCTACCGGATGATCAACCTTCCCCTCACGAACCGAATGCTTACCGGCCGTTTTTTTCTTCCGCGCAGGCTGACGGCTTTTACAACTTTTATTAATGCAGTACAGCAAACCGGTATGCGCCTTGCCTTTCTTCTCCACCATCAAGCCGCCGCAGTCCGGGCACTTTGCCGGAGAAGGCTGATCCCAGCTCATAAAATTGCAATTGGGGTACCGGCTGCAACCGTAAAATTTTCTCCCTTTTTTACTGCGCCGGGCCACTAAATCACCGTCACACCGCGGGCAGGGTACACCTATCGATTCCACCAGCGGCCTGGCATTGCGGCACTCGGGAAACCCCGGACAGGCTAAAAATTTTCCATACCGGCCAACTTTAACTACCATTTTACGCCCGCATAGCTCACATACTTCTTCGGTTACTTCATCAGTTAGCTGAACCTGACTGATCTCCTCCTCGGCTTTTTTCAAGGTTAAATCAAAAGGATAATAAAAATCCTCCAAAACCTGTACCCAGTTCAATACTCCCTCTTCAATATTATCCAGTTGTTCTTCCATACCGGCTGTAAATTCTACATTAATTATATCCGGAAAATATTTCTTTAATAAATCAATTACGATAATACCGAGTTCGGTAGGATAAAGCTGCTTCTTCTCTCTTACTACATAACCTCTTTTGATTACTGTTTCTAAAACCGGCGCATAGGTACTGGGCCTTCCGATGCCTTTTTCCTCCATGACCCTGATTAAGCTAGCCTCAGTATACCGGGGCGGTGGTTGGGTAAAATGTTGCGCCGGGTTTAAGGAATGCATTTCCAGGGCATCTCCCTGCTGCAGCTCCGGAAGCAACCCGTTCTCCTCTTTCTCTTCATTATTATCCCGTCCCTCAATATAAACCTTCGTAAACCCTGGAAATCTCATAACCGAACCGGTAGCCCGAAACAGATAATTCCCACCTTTAATATCAACGGTAGTTACGTCGAAGACTGCCGGTCCCATCTGGCTTGCTAAAAAACGAGCCCAGACCAGCCTGTAGAGCTTATACTGATCAGGAGTCAGATACTGTTTAATCAACTCCGGCTCACGATAAATAGAGGTCGGCCGGATGGCTTCATGAGCATCCTGAATTCTGCCTTTTTCAGCAACTGTTCTGACCTTTTTGGGCCAGTATTGCACGCCAAAACGCTCACTGACAAAAGCCGCTGCCTCTTCCCTGGCCCCGGTCGACACCCGGGTAGAGTCAGTGCGGATATAAGTAATGAGTCCTGATGTCCCCTCTTTTCCCAGTTCCAGACCCTCGTACAATTGCTGGGCTACCATCATTGTTTTGCGAGCGGTAAAATTTAACTTCCGGTAGGCTTCCTGCTGCAGGCTGCTGGTAATAAACGGCGGCGCAGAGTGGCGCTTTTTCTCCTGACGGGAAACTTTCGTCACTACATAATTGGCGCGTTGAAGCTCATTAATGACTTTCTCCGCTTCAGCCTGACTATGCACCTCAACCTTGCGTTCTCTATGCTTATAAAGCCTTGCCTGAAAAATCTCCCCTCCGATTTTACTGAAACTACCGGTAATAGTCCAATATTCCTCCGGCACAAAACCTTGAATCTCTTCTTCCCGGTCGCAAACCAATCTTACCGCCACCGACTGCACCCGGCCGGCGGAGAGTCCCTTTTTCACCTTGCGCCATAACAACGGGCTCAAGTTATAGCCAACCAGGCGATCCAGTATGCGTCTGGCCTGCTGGGCATTTACCAGATTAAAATCAATCGGGCGGGGATGATTTACCGCATTATGGATAGCCTCCTTTGTAATTTCATTAAACTCAATGCGGCAAGGCCGATCCGCACAAATATTTAACAATTCCTGTAAATGCCAGGCAATCGCTTCACCTTCCCGGTCCGGATCAGAGGCCAGCAATACCTGTTTAACCTTTTTTACTATATTTTTAAGCTCTTTTATATGGCCGCCTTTTCCTCTTATGGTAATATATTTTGGTTCAAATCCTTTTCAACATTCACGCCAAGCTGGCTTTTAGGCAAATCACGTACATGCCCTACAGAAGACTTCACCGTATATTTTTTTCCTAAAAACTTGCTGATAGTTTTAGCCTTGGCAGGTGATTCTACTATCACCAGTGTTTTGGACAATTAAGTTTCACTCCGTTCTCCCGGTACTGATTTATAAGCTGCGTTTCTGCTTCATAATGAAATCTTACCCACCAAACCTCCCCTTTATAACCCGGCAACAACATAAAATTTCCCCGCCAATTGTTTGACCATTCCCTTTACTTCCAAAAACATCAGGGCCGCTGCCACTTCTTGGGGAGAAATGCCGGACTGCTGAATTAGAAAGTCCATGGAAACCGGTTCCAATGAAAGCATCCGGTAAACAACCTCTTCTTCGTTACTGAGCTTTACGGTACTACTCACACCGGCTTCCTTCACCGGAAAAAGATCTTCTACCCCCAACTCATCCAGCACATCTTCAGCACTTTCTACCAACGCCGCCCCCTGCTTGATTAACCAGTGCGGTCCCCTGCTTGACGGGCTGGTAACATTTCCCGGAACAGCCATTACTTCTCGCCCCTGTTCCAGAGCAAAATCAGCAGTAATCAAAGCGCCGCTTTTTTCCGCTGCCTCAACCACCACCACCCCTTTGGCCAGGCCGCTGATGACCCTGTTACGGACCGGAAAGTGCCAGGCATCCGGCGCTGTGCCGGGAGGAAATTCACTGACCACCGCACCAGTTGCCATAATCTGTTCCATTAGTTTGCGGTTTTCCCTGGGATATACCACATCAGGGCCGCAACCCAACACGGCAACAGTCCGTCCTCCTGCTTTTAAAGCCCCCCGGTGAGCAGCAGTATCAATCCCCCTGGCCATGCCGCTGACAACCGTCACACCAGCCATAGCCAGGTCCTTCCCTATTCTTTCAGCTACCGCCTGCCCATAGTAAGAAGGCCGGCGCGTTCCCACCACCGCTACAGCCAGAGCATCCTGAGCAATCAAATCTCCCCGCACAAAAAGGGCTGGCGGCGGGTCAAAAATGGTCCGTAAATTTTCCGGATAACCTGGGTCGCCACAACAAACAAACGATACCCCCATTAAATCGAGTTTTCTTAACTCTCGGTCAAGATCAATTTCTGCCCGCCGGCGCACCAGGTCGGCAACCACATCTTCGGCAATTCCCGACACCCTTTGCAAAGCCTCCGGCGAAGCCTCCCAGGCCGTCCGCGGCGAACCAAAGCGCCCTGCTATCAACCGAACCTTCTTACCGGCGCCGGGCAGCAAATATTGCCATCCCAACCAGTATATTCGATCATCCAATTAATTTCTTCCCCTATTTATTTCTTGAATCCCTCAATTCGGGACAAAAGCAACATCTTCCTGCCTGCTGACAAAAATTTTCCATAAAAAACATTCGCAGATGCGGATTAATCTTTAAACAGGGATTTTTTCTGCAACCATTGTTTATAGAGCAATTTTTCCTTACCCTGGTCAGAAGGCTCATAAAATGCCTTGTCTTTTACCGACGGCGGCAGGTACTCCTGCAACACGTAGTGACCGGGGTAATCATGCGGGTAGCGGTAGCCCCGGCCGTGTCCCAAAGCCGCCGCCCCCCGGTAGCCGGCGTCACGCAAGTGCACCGGCACCGCCTCCGCTTTCTCCTTTTCCACCGCCTCCATGGCCGCTTCGATTCCTTTATAGGCCGAGTTGCTCTTCGGCGCCAGTGCTATGTACAGGACAGCTTCGGCCAGAATGATTCTGGCTTCGGGCATACCAACCCGCTCCACCGCCTGCGCCGCGGCGGAAGCCAGCACCAGCGCCTGGGGGTCGGCCAGACCCACGTCTTCCGCGGCGTGGATCATCAGCCGCCGGCAGATAAACTCCGGCGCGTCCCCGGCGTAAAGCAGCCGGGCCAGCCAGTAGAGGGCGGCCTGGGGGTCGGAACCCCGCATGCTCTTGATCCAGGCCGATACCACATCGTAATGCTCGTCTTCCCGGTCGTACTGCAATACCCGCCGCTGGACGGCCTGTTCGGCAGCAGCCAAATCCACCCGCCGCACCCCGTCCGGGCCCGGCTGTGCCGTAAGAACGGCCAGTTCCAGCGCATTCAAAGCCGTCCGGACATCGCCGTTGGCCACCTGCGCCAGGTGGTCAAGCGCCTCCGGCGCTACTTCCGGCCGGTAACCGCCCAGCCCGCGTTCCGTATTCTTAAGCGCCCTTTCCAAAATGCGCCGCACCGCTTCCCCGGACAGTGGCTCAAAACGATACAGGCGTAGGCGGGAAAGCAGGGGCCGGTTCACAGCAAACATGGGGTTTTCCGTGGTTGATCCAATCAAAATAATCAGCCCGTTTTCCACAAACGGCAGCAGGGCGTCCTGCTGTGCCTTGTTAAAACGGTGAATTTCATCGATAAAAAGAACTGTCTTCGTGCCGCTGTATTTCCGCCTTTCCCGGGCCTCTCCCACCACCCGCCGGATATCGGCCACCCCCGCCATGACGGCGTTGATTACCGTAAAATGGGCGCCGGTCATCCCGGCCACGATACCGGCCAGGGCGGTTTTGCCCGAGCCCGGCGGGCCAAAAAAAAGCATGGAGCCAAGCTGATCGGTTTCAATGGCCCGCCGGAGAGGAGTGCCCGGACCGGCCACAGCGGTTTGCTCCTCGAATTCGTCCAGGCGGCGCGGGCGCATACGATACGCCAGCGGCCCGTTCTCAGCCAGTTGCCTGTCCAGCGCACGATCAAAAAGATCCACTCCGTCATCACACCTTTAATCAACCAGTTATCCGGCAGCCGCCGCGCCGCAAGCTCATTTCGACCCGGGCAACGGCTGCTTTCTCAATCTCTCCGGCCTCTCAGGCAATAAAATTCTACAACATTCCGAAGTTACCTGTTTTTCTGCCCAAAAAAAATTTTTTGCCGCCTGAGGGAACTAAAAGAGGATCAGATACGTCTATATATGCAGGAACATTTAATTTTCTCCAAAGGAGGTGCTTGAAAAACATTAAAGGATATTTTTAACATCTGCCGAAGTAAAGCCTGTAATTGTTAAAATCCATGGAGGTGAGTTTTTTGTCCGACAGCAAAAAAACAATAATCCGTCTGCTGGCAGCCTGCCTGCTGGCCGGAACGGCGCTCCTGTTCCAGCCGGAACCGGCAGCGGCAGACGCGACGGCCGCTCCTCAGAGCAAACCGGAGGTAATCCAGGAACCGGCGCCGGAAGCGGAAGGCCGGACAACAGTTGTCAGCCGGAAAGACGAGCCCGCTCCGCCGGGTAAAAACGCAGCCGTCTCTTTAAAAGAAGCCGTCGCCATAGCTAAAAAGTTCTTTCCCGCACCCGCCGGTTTCGATAAGTTCGAGTCCAATTATTACCAGGAGCAGGACCGCGCTTACTGGTCGCTGCGCTGGTACCGTTCTGCCGAAGACGGCGGCGAACTTTCCGTAAATGTAAACGCCGCCAACGGCGAAATCTTAAACATGCACATCTACGACCCGGCCGAGCAACGCCGGCGCTACCGCGGCCTGCCCGCGCACAGCCGGGCGGAAGCGCAAAAAACCGCAGCCGAACTGGCGGCCAGAATATATCCCGGCCGTTTTCCGCAAACCACTCCGGTCGAGGAGGAAAACCGTTTGTTTCCCGTAACCATCGGGCCGCGCGGCGCAGTTGAATATTATTTCCTTTACCGGCGAGTGGCACAGGACATTGAATACCCGGAAAACCACATCAGCGTGCAGGTAAACGCCGACACCCTGCAAGTAACCGGCATCTACCTGAACTGGAACGACGAACTTTCCTTCCCGGACGCCTCCGGCCGCATCTCACCCGGCCGGGCCGGTGAAATATTCCGCCGCGACATCGGCATGGAACCCTTTTACTTCTGGCGTCCGGAGCGCCGCGGCAGCGAAAAGGCGCCGGTAAAACTGCTTTACCGGACAGCCAATCTCAAACCGGTGTACATCGATGCCCTGACCGGCAAACTCCTGCATCTGGACGAGCTCTTTTACTTCGACGGCGCAGGCGGCGCCGAAAATGCCAAGAAACGCATGGACCATGAACTAACAACATTGCCGGCAGACCGGTTCACCCCAGTGGAACTGGAAGCAATCGAGAATATCGGCAACCTGCTGACCCGGGAGAAAGCCCTGGCAGCCGTTAAAAAAGTGATCGAGGTACCTGCCGGCTACCGCCTGCAGCAGGCGGAACTGAGGCAGAACTGGCAATTTCCGGAGCAAAAAGTCTGGCACTTCTCCTGGCAGGAAGAAGAACAAAAAGGCTACCTGAACGCCTCCGTGGACGCCGCCACCGGCGAATTCCTCACTTTTCAACATTCCAGCGAACAGGACTGGTCGCCCATCGACCAGGCGGCGACCGAAAAGCAACTGACGGAAGACCAGGCCCGCCGGACAGCGGAAGACTTTATGGAAAAGCTGCAGCCGGAGCGGCACCGCCAGGTTCTTTTCCTGCAATCAAACCCGGAGCCGCGCCCCTACGGGCCAAAACCGGACAAGCCCCGTTCCTACCACTTCAGTTACATCCGGCTGGTTAACGAAATAAAGTTTCCTGCAAACGGTTTCGGAGTAACCGTAAACGCTCTGACCGGCAAAGTTACCGGCTACCGGATGGACTGGTGGAAGCTGGATTTCCCGTCCCCGGCAGGGATCATGGACAAAGAAGAAGCAGCCGTAAAATTTCTTGAGAAAGAAGATTTAATCCTGCATTTTCAAAAGATCCCGCCCTGGACCCCCTCTTCAGAAAGCAAAATATATCTGGTTTACGATCTGCTCGAAAAACGCCGGGGGTCTTATCTGGACGCCTTTACCGGCGAGCTGCTGGATTATGAGGGAAACCCGGTAAAGCCGCCGGGCAAACTGCAGTTTAACGACACCGCCGGCCACCCGTCGGCAGCCGACATCGACCTGCTGGCCCAAGCCGGCATCCTGGCCGGAGAAGGGGAACAATTCCGCCCGGAGGAAGAAGTGTCGCAAGCGCACCTGGTAAAATGGCTGGTTTTGCTCTGTGAACCGTCTGATGAAGGTATCCGGCCGTTAAAAACAGCCGCCGGCAGCAAGGAACAACCCTGGCACCGCCGCTATTACGACGCCGCCCTGCGCCTGGAACTGCTCACCGCCGCAGAAATCAAGCCGGATTCCGCCGTCACCCGGCTGGAACTGGCCCGCCTGCTGGTCAACGCCAGGGGACTCAAGGACGTAGCTGTCCTGGGCCGGATTTTTAACCTGGACGTCCGGGACGCTGAATCAATCGGCGACGCCGACCGCGGTTACGCCGCCCTGGCCGCAGCCCTGCGCCTGGTGCCGCCGGAAGACGAAAGCTTCCACCCCGCCGGGCCGGTCACCCGCGGCCAGGCTGCCTCGGCCCTGGTCCGCCTGTTGCGGGGAGTGTCGAAGTAAAAGAGAAACATTTATTGATGATTTACTGAGAAGGAGCGGCCGGTGCCCGGCCGCTCCTTCTCCTATAAGCAATATTCTCCGTTTCTTATTTTATCTTTAATTCTTTTTATTATGATCAGTCTACCTCAATTCAATTTGCGTCAAATTTCCAGTAACTTCAAACAACAAAACATGTAAGGTTATTTTCTCATCGCCGCCTGCGTTTTTATGTTCAAATCCGGCATGGGATAATGTCCTTTATTGCAATTAGCCAGTATCCGGTGTTACACAATAAATAGTAAAGTCTTCCCCCGCATCAACAAATGTAAACCTTACCGGCATCCCGATTTTAAGCTCCCCGGCCTCTGCCCCCGCTATCCGGGACGCTATTCTGCCCACACCTTCCGCCAGGTCAACCAATCCCAGCAGGAAAGGCGTTTTGAACTCCGGCCCGGCAAAGAATACTTCCGTCCAGGAATATAATGTTCCCTTCCCGCTCAGTTCAAACCATTCCAGCCTATCCCCCAGGCACGCCGGACAACAAAGTCTGGGAGGAAAGAACATCTCTCCACACAACTGGCACTTATTGGCCAGCAACTTCCTTTTCTTAAGCCCTGCCCAGAACTCCCTGCCGGAAGGAGTGTGCCGGCTGGCAGGCCACGCAAAATCAACTTTACTCATTTCAATCACTCACTCCCCAAGATCAAAACAAAGACATTATTCATCATGCCGCCTTCGCAGTGCACCAGGCCGATCCGGGCATCAGGCACCTGGTTTTCTCCGGCTTCCCCTCTGAGCTGCCTGACAACGTTAATAGTCTGGTAAAAGGGGGTAACCGCCCAGGGATGCCCCCTCGATAAGAGACCGCCATCGGTATTCACCGGTATCTTTCCACCTATTTCAGTTTCCCCGGTCTCTATTGCCTTAACCATTTCCCCTTTTTCAAACCAGCCGATATCCTCGGGAATAATCAATTCATGGGGGCTAAAAGGCGCATAAACCTCTGCTACGTCAACATCCTCCGGATTGATACCGGCTACCCGGAAAGCTGCTGCAGCCGCTTCCCGGGTGGCCACAAAGCTGCTTATCGACTTGTCACACCGGTCGGTAGGTATAATACAGGAATTATCATGATACTGACCCCATCCCATAATATATACCGGTTTTGGGCAAACGCGCCGGGCAAACTCCGCTGAAGCCACCACCACTGCTGCCGCGCCGTCCAGAGACGCCGAAGAATCCAGCAATTTGATGGGAGAACAAAGATTTCGCGATTCAAGAACATCCTCAATAGCAATGGGAGCTTTAAAAGCGGCAACAGGACTATGCCGGGCATTCCTCCTGTTCCTGACTGCAGCCATGGCAAAATGTTCTTCTTTCGCTCCCGTTTCATGCATATAACGGCGCGCCGACATGGCGTAGGCCCAGATAATGCCGTAACTGGCGTAAGGCTGAAGGGCAACCGGTTCAAACAGGGCGGAGCCGAAATGCTTAAACCATTCAATTGAGCACTCTCTTTCCGCTCCATAACAAACGGCAACATCAATTTGACCAAGCATGATTTCATTGACCGCTGTTTTTACAGTCAAACCCGCAGCTACCGCTCCACAGGTCATCTCGGCCATGGATTTAGGCGTAATCCTTAAATATTCACAGAGCAAGTTCGCCTGGAGGCCGATGCCGCCCCGTAAATCAGGTGTGGTAAATATCCCTTCCGCCTGTCCTTTTTCAATACCGGCATCCAGCAGGGCCATTCTTACAGCATCCAACGCCAGTTCGCTCTCCAGGCGGTCCGGATACTTTCCCACCTGCACGGCGCCGCAACCGATTATGGCAGCCATCCTCCGCATAGCAAAACACCACCTTTTCCAGCCATCAGCAATAGGATTCTATAACTTTTTGCAGTTACCTGTTTCTTTATTATTTTATAGAAAAAAATTATTATAGAAAAAGTTTTTTCGCCGACGGCAGGAACCAAAAAGTAGTCAGGTACGTCTATAAAACACTTTTGAGTATTTTTGAGGATGGAAAGTTCTTTCAAAGGATATTTTTAACACATGCCGAAGTAAGCTGATACACAATAATAAGATGGGTTTTCTAAATCTTTAAGAGAGGTGGTCGATATGATCCTGGTTACCGGAGCCACCGGCCTGGCGGGCCGCCACCTGCTGCCGGTCCTGCTGGAAGCCGGCCACAAGGTGCGCTGCCTGGTACGCGACCCGGATAAAGCCCGGCGCCTGCTGGGGTCTGAACCGGAACTTTGCGCCGGGGACATCACATCTCCCAATTCCCTGGAAGCAGCCTGCCGGGGAGTGGAAACGGTAATCCACCTGGTGGCGGTAATCCGGGAGCGGGGCAGTGCGGTCACCTTCGAGCGGATCAACGTCCAGGGCACCCGCCATATCGTAGCCGCCGCCGGCGCAGCCGGCTGCCGCCGCTTTATCCACATGAGCGCCCTGGGAGTACGGGAAGATCCGGCCTACCGCTACATCTACTCCAAATGGCTGGGGGAACAAGCGGTGCGGCAGAGCGCCCTGGAGTGGACCATTTTCCGGCCGTCCGTTCTTTACGGCCGCGGTTTCGGTTTCTTCAACCGGATGGCCCAGTCCCTGCGTTTCAGCCCACCCTTTCTGATCCCTGTGCCGGCAGCCCGCTCCCGCTTCCAGCCGCTGGCGGCCGCCGACCTGGCCCGCTGCGTGACAATCGCCCTCGGCAACCCGGACGCAGCAGGACAAATTTACGAAACCGGCGGGCCGGAGCACCTTACTTACGCCCAGATGGTAGACATCTGGCTGGAAAGCAAAGGCCTGCGCCGCATTAAAATGCCGGCTCCCATCCCCCTTATGCGCCTGGCGGCGCCCCTGATGGAACGGCTGCTGGCCGACCCGCCGGTCACTTCCGTGGAACTAAAACAACTGGCGCTGGATAACATAACCGACGTTAAAGCAGTGGAAAGATTTTTCGGCTTCACCCCGCGCTCCCTGAAACAGGGTCTGGCCGAACTATACCGGGCCGGCACATTACCATGCTGAAACGGGGGTATCGAAAGGGTCCGTTTCCGGTTTGAGAATAGCCTGTCATTTCCATGCGAACAATAAAAGCATGAAGCTGCTAATTGCCATACTTAGCTTAATTTTCCTGCTCATACTGCTCTTGCTAACCAGAATCAGGGTGCAGGTCCATTACCTCCGGGAGGGGAAAGATGATGAACTGGCGCTGCATTTTTCCATCTTGCGGGGTCTAATACGGTTTCGTCTGGAACTGCCGGTTATTAAATTCCTGGCAGGAAGATTCCTCCGGCCGGCAGTAAAAATCAAGGCCGAACTAACAGGGGGAAAAGACCGACTATTGGCTGAAAAAAAAGAGGTGATGCCGCTGCCCCCTTTACGCCAACTTCTACTTCTGTTCAGGGAAGTCCGCTGGTACCGCCCGGCCGCTATTTACCTGTTCAGCCGGGTATTAATCCGCCGGTTTTACTGGCGCAGTGTCATCGGTCTGGTCAACCCGGCTCAAACAGCCGTTGCTTTCGGATTATTGTGGGGTCTGAAGGGTTTCTTCCTCTCTGCCGCCTACCCTCATTTCGCACCCGGCCGTCCCAAACCAGAAATTATCATTATCCCTTCTTTTCAAAAGCCGGTAATCAACACCACCCTCGATTGCATTTTCGAGGTAAGGGCCAGCCATATTTTAGTCACAGGGTTTTTTATCTTCCGGCTCAGGCTCAAGAAATCCCGCGGTTCACCTTCTCCACAAGAATAAAAACCCTGATGCCAGGTCATATTATGTTTAAACGAATGCTGCTCTTGGGAGTGAACTAAAATATGCCTGAACATCCGATAGAAGTGTTGATGAAAACAGCCATGGAAAGCATCAAGGAAATGGTGGACGTGAACACGGTGATTGGCGACCCGGTAGAAACCCCGGACGGCACCGTGATTATCCCCGTTTCGCGGGTAGCCTGCGGTTTTGCAGCCGGCGGCGGAGAATTCGACCTGACCGGCGAAAATGACGGCAAGGAAGAAGGAATCCCCGCCTTCGGCGGCGGCAGCGGGGCCGGCGTATCAGTGAAGCCGGTGGGGTTCCTGGTGGTAGGCAACGGTCAGGTGCGAATGCTGCCGGTGGACGGCAACATGGTGGTAGATCGCCTCATCGACGTGGCGCCGCAGGTGCTGTCACAGATTCAGTCCATGTTCGGCCGTGACCGGGAGAAAACAACACCGCCGGCAGCTTCCGTTCCGGTGCAGTAAATGAATACAAGCTATCAGCACATGAGAGATTGCTTTAAGGCTTTGCCCTCGCCGTGACATTTACCCGCAAGGTCATGGCAAGGCTACATACCGACCACTTCACGCACCTGCTCCACGGTTTTAGCCGCTTCCAGCCTAGCCCGTTCCGCTCCGTGCCGGAGAACTTCTTCTATACAACCCGGCCTTGCTAAAAACTCCCTGCGCCGCTCGCGCAACGGTAACATTATAGCTTCCAAAATGCCGGCAAGCTCCTTTTTACAGGACACGCAGCCCACCCGGCCGGCCCGGCATTCCTCCACAATACCGGCCAGCCGGCTTTCATTATAAATGCCCTGGTACTTGTGCACCACGCATACCTCCGGGTGCCCCGGGTCGGTTTTACGAATGCGCGCCGGATCGGTAATCATATCATTAACCCTGGATCTTAGCTCGGCCTCTTCGCTTCCCAGCATAATGTCATTGCTGTAGCTCTTGCTCATTTTCCGCCCGTCAACGCCGGGCAGCAGCGGCACCCTGGATAGCAGAGACTGCGGCTCCGGAAAAACCGGCCGGTACAGAAAATTAAACCGGCGGGCCGTCTCCCGGCACAGTTCCAGATGAGGCAATTGATCCTCCCCTACAGGTACCGCATCAGCTTTATACATCAAGATGTCAGCAGCCTGTAACAAGGGGTAGCCCAAAAAACCATAAGTATTGATGTCTTTCCCCTGCATGCCCAGTTGCTGCACCTGATCCTTAAAAGTAGGCACCCTTTCCAGCCAGGACAAAGGAGTAATCATTGAAAAAAGAAGATGCAGTTCGGCATGCTGAGGCACGTGCGACTGGACAAAAAGTACGCTTCTTTCCGGGTCAAGGCCGGCCGCCAGCCAGTCCGCCACCATCTGCCTGATATTCTCTCTCATACCTGAATTATCCTCAAAAGTGGTACTTAGGCCATGCCAGTCAGCAACAAAAAAGTAACAATCATACTCTTCCTGCAGGCCGGCCCAGTTCTCCAGTACATGCAGGTGCCCTAAATGCAGCCGCCCGGTGGGCCGCATACCACTTACAATCCTGTCTTTGGCCAATTCCCATACTCCTTTCGTTTGTCAAATAAATGGTCCGTTTAAGTTATAAGCAAAAGCAAGTAACAACTGTACAATCGGCCGTATAACCAGCCTTAATACGCTGCCCAGCACACCACTGAATAAAAGCAATAATAAAATGATGGTACCATAAGCTTCCATCTGGTAAAACCACTCCTGCCGCCCCGGCAGGATGCCGGCCAGAATCTTGGAGCCATCCAGGGGCGGAATGGGAATCAGGTTGAATACCGCCAGAATCACGTTAATGGAAATCATCCAGCCCAAGATCTCCCGCCCATACGGGATCTGCATACCAAAAAGACCCAGGGCCATAGCCGAGGCTACAGCCAGCAGCATATTGGTAGCCGGCCCGGCCAGGGAAACCAGCAACATCCCCTGCCTGGCATCACCAGTCAAGTTGTTTGGGTTTACCGGTACCGGCTTGGCCCAGCCAAAACCCGCTATAAACAAAAGCAGAAACCCGATCGGGTCAATGTGAGCCATTGGATTAAAGGTTAACCGGCCCATATGCCGGGCAGTATGGTCTCCCAGCCGGTCGGCAACCATTCCATGAGCATACTCATGAAAAGTAAGCCCGATGATGATAGCCGGGAGCATTAAAGCTATCTGATGCAGGTCCGGTAAATTAAACAAATAATTCGCTCCTTTACTGGACTCCTGGTTTTAGAGAAATTTCTCAACTAAACGTTATCGGATAATAATCATCCTTACACCAAATCTTCCTCCAAACGCATATCAAGGTATTTTTTAACAAAAGCCAGTTCTTCCTGCCTGGTTCGTACCTGTCCATCCAGCCGGGCCTGCCATACCGCTTCCAGTGCCTTCCTGAAAACCGGGCCGGGCCGGTAGCCCAGTTCCCTAATATCTTTACCATCGATAGAAGGCTTATCATAACAGATAGCCGTCAATACCTGCCGGAACCGGTGACGGGAAACAGCGTTATTCAAGTAAGTCAAGATCAACGGGTAAGCTTCGGGAGATACAGCCATTACCCGGCGGGCCAGTTCGCTCAACCTGATTTCTTTATGACTCTTTAATTGCTCCACAACGACGCGCCACCCGCCTAAGGAATTTTTCACTTTATCAATTTGCCGTTTGTTTAAATGATATCTTTCGCATATCTGTCTCCCGGTATCCCAGTCAGCCCGGTGCAATATAGCCAGGAAATAAACCATCCACGGCTCGACCGGCTCGGCCAGGTCCCAGGAACGCAACACTTTTAAAGAACGCGGGATATCGGCCAGCGCATGGGTTGCCGGAAAATAATCTACGCCCGGGAACAAAAACTCCCACATCTGCAATTCCATCAACCGGGCCAGGGCCAAATCCGGGCGGGGCTCCAGCAAAATAGATCTTAATTCTTCCCACACCCGTTCCGACGAAACCCTGGCCAGCATTTTACTGCGTACGGCCTCTTTTAAAAGTTTCAGGGTTTGTGGCTCCAGGGTCATCTGGTAGCGTTTCTCAAAACGAACCGCCCGTAAAATTCTGGTCGGGTCCTCGACAAAACTGAGATTGTGCATAACCCGTACCAGATCCTGTTCCAGGTCCGAGCAGCCGCCAAAATAATCTATCAACTCGCCAAAACAATTCTCGTTTAAAGACAGGGCCATGGCGTTAATAGTAAAATCACGGCGGTAAAGGTCCTGCTTTAAGGAGGATATCTCCACCTGCGGCATGGCTGCCGGGTATTCATAATATTCCACCCTTGCCGTAACCACATCCACCTGCCGGCCGGCCGGAAATAAAACCGTAGCCGTACGAAACTTCTCGTGCACCCGTACCCGTATCCCATATTCATCGGCCAATGCTCGGGCTAGGGCAATCCCATCCCCTTCCACTACCAGGTCCACATCCAGACACTCCATCCCCAAAAGCAAGTCCCGCACCACGCCGCCGGCGGCATACACCTTATACCCCATGGCCGCTGCTATTTTACCCGCCCGTTCCAAAACAGACAGAACATCCGGGGGGAGTCCCATCTCCATTAAATCCCGTATATTTAAAGCATGGACGTCGGACCGGCCGGTATAAACCAGACGGTGCTTCGAATCAACATTACCATGAAGGGTTTTCAACACGTCGGTACGGGAAACTATCCCCACCAGGTGGCCATTCTCAACCACCGGCAACCGTCCGATATCGTGCTCCACCATCAGTTCCCGTACCACAGCAGCCGATACTTCAGGTGTCACAGTGAGTACCTTACTGGTCATGAACCCTTTTACCGGAGCATGCCCCAGGCCGTGGCACGCCGCTTTTTCCACATCACGGCGGGAAATCACTCCTACCAACTGCGCTCCTTCCACTACCGGCAAGCCGGTATGGCCATAACGCAGCATCACCTGGCCGGCTTCTTCGATCCTGGTACCCGGCGTTACTGTTTTCACCGGACTGGACATAATATCCGCCGCCGTCAAAGGAGGCTTCACTTTAGCCCTGATTGTCTCCAGCAACCTTTCAGTTACTTCATTAACCCCAGCCTTTTTAACGGTAGCCGAGGCCGCCGACGGATGGCCCCCACCGCCAAAAAAAGACAAGATATCTTTAACATTAACCTCCGGGATACTGCTGCGAGCCACCACGTGTACCCGGTCATCCATCTCCACTACCGTGAAAACTGCATCTACAAGAGCAAAATCAGCCAACTTATGGGTTAAAAGGGCCAGACCACCGATAAACTCATCTACCGTCCCTTTAGCAATCAGAAACTTAATCCCGTTAATCTGGTGATGCTCAGCCGCAGTAAGCAATGTCTTCAACAGAGAGCGCTGCTCTGCAGTAAGAGGCCGCCCCAAGAAATCGGCAACCACCGCCAGGTTCGCTCCCTGCTCCAATAAATAGGCCACTGCCTGCACGTCCCTGGCAGTGGTACTGGTAAAAATAAGGGAGCCGGTATCTTCATAAATACCCAGCGTGAGAATGGTGGCCTCCATAGGGGTCAAGGCCAGACCTCTGGCCTGAATCTTCTCCACCAGCAAAGTAGTAGTTGCCCCCACCACTTCGATAATTTCCACCCTGCCGACAGCATCTCCTTCGGCCCGCGGATGGTGGTCGTAAATATGCACTTCTACCGTGGACCTGGTCAGCAAGTCGGCCAGCCCGGCCAGCCGTCCCGGCGATTTGGTATCTACCAGGACTAGCAGTTCCACCAGTTCGGGGTTTATTTCCCGCACTGCCCTGACACTAAGAGTATCCTTGTGCAGGGCCATGAACTCTTCCACGCTGCGTGACATTTTTCCCGGAAAAACCATTACCGCACCGGGATAGAGCTTCTGGGCGGCTACCATTGAGGCCAGCGCATCCAGATCGGTATTGGTATGGGTGGTAATAACATTCATAGTCTGTTCCTCATAACCCAAAATGCACCTACATTATACCACACTATCATACTCACCAATCAAGAAAAAAGCGCCCGCGCGGACGCTTTAACCTTATATCTACCCGGAAACCAATCCAACTGGCTTACTTCTCTCAAGCCGTTCGGGAACCAAGTCATTTCTAAGCAAATCAACATAATTCTCCCGCCGGACAATCAAATCCGCCCGGCCATCGTTTACCAGCGCCATGGCCGGCTTGGGCAGGCGGTTGTAGTTCATCGCCATAGAATAATTATAGGCGCCGGTACAGGACACCGCCAGAATGTCGCCCGGCTCAGCCTCCGGCAGGGCGATATCCCAGATCAGGATATCCGACTCGCAGCACTTACCTGCTACCGAAACCAGATCATCCGCCGGTCGCCCCGGCTTGTTGGCCAGGCAAGCCTCATAACGCGAGCGGTAGAGGGCGGGACGGGGATTATCGCTCATGCCGCCGTCTACTGTAACATACTTACGGATACCGGGAATATCTTTAACCGCTCCCACGGTATATAGGGTGGTTCCAGCCGGGCCGCAGATGGAACGCCCCGGCTCCACGATCACCTGCGGCAGCGGCAAGTCATACTCATTTGCCCGTTTCCGCACTACGTCCATAATCACATCAGCATACTCCTGCACCGGCTTGGGCTGATCCCCTTCGGCATAATAAATGCCCAGCCCGCCGCCCAGGTCCAACTCACTTATAGCAACGCCGGTTTGCTCATATACCTGACGGGTGAAATCCATCATTACCGAGGCCGCGTGAGCGTAAGAATCGAGCTCAAAAATCTGGGAACCGATATGACAATGCACACCCTTAAAAGAAAGGCTGGATAACTTCAGAATGCGCTTTACGCCGTCTATAGCCTGGCCGGTTTCAATGGCCAGACCGAACTTGGAATCGATCTGGCCGGTTTTAATATACTCGTGAGTATGCGCTTCAACCCCGGGTGCCACCCGCAAAATCACCCCGGCCTGCACACCCGCCTGCCCGGCCAGGTCGTTGAGCAGTTCCAGTTCATGAAAGTTGTCAACCATAAAACGGCCGATGCCGGCTTCCAGGGCCATGGTTAATTCGGCAATCGACTTGTTGTTGCCGTGAAAATAAATCTTTTCCATTGGAAAGCCAGCCTGCAAAGCGGTATAAAGCTCTCCCCCGGAAGCGACGTCCAGACCCAGACCTTCCTCATAAACCAGGCGGCATACGGCCAGGTTCAACAAAGCCTTCCCGGCGTAGGTCACCGCGGCCCCGTATTTCTGGACAAAAGATTGATAATAAAAACGGCAGTTATTTCTGAAACATTCCTCGTCCAGGACATAAAGCGGCGTGCCGAACTGCCGGGCCAGATCAACCGTATCGCAGCCTCCAATGCTCAGATGACCCTTTTCATTGACGGTCATGGTACCGCTCAACTTCATCAAAATTCTCCTTTTCTTCTCAAACCTTCGGCAACCGGGCCAGCGCTTCTTTTAAGTTTTCTTCCGGCAAACTGTAATCCACTAGTTGACCGCTCAAGAAATTGTCGTAAGCAGCCAGGTCGAGCAGGCCGTGGCCGCTCAAGTTAAAGAGAATGGTCCTGGCTTCGCCGGCTTCCCGGGCGGCCAGCGCTTCCTCCACGGCACAGTGAATGGCATGAGCCGATTCGGGAGCCGGCACGATTCCTTCATTTTTAGCAAAAAGCACGGCCGACTGGAAAATAGCCGTCTGTCCATAGGCACGGGCCTCAACAAGCCCGTCATGCACCAGTTGGCTGAGCAGCGGCGCATCTCCGTGGTACCGCAAGCCGCCGGCATGGATGCCGGGCGGAATAAAATCCTTGCCCAGGGTATACATCCACAAAAGAGGAGTCAGACCGGCTACATCACCAAAATCATAAGCTATAGGGCCTCTGGTAAGAGTCGGACAGGCGCTGGGCTCAGCGGCAACCAGCCGCACTTTGGCGCCGTTTCTTATTTTATCATGGACAAAGGGCGTGGCCGTCCCTCCGAAATTGCTGCCGCCGCCGCAGCAGCCGATCACCACATCCGGGTAATCGCCGGCCCTGGCCATCTGCTCCTTCGCCTCCAGGCCGATCACCGTCTGGTGTAAAAGCACGTGATTTAAAACGCTGCCCAGCGCATAATTGGTATCCTCCCTGCCGGCGGCGTCTTCCACCGCCTCGCTGATGGCAATGCCCAGGCTGCCCGGCGAATCAGGGTCGGTTTCCAGAACCTGACGCCCGGAATTGGTCCGGTTGGTGGGGCTGGCAAACACTTCAGCGCCGAATATCTCCATTATCGAGCGCCGGTAAGGCTTTTGCCGGTAGCTCACTTTTACCATATAAACGGTGCATTCCAGGCCAAAGAAACTGCAGGCCTGAGAAAGGGCGGTTCCCCACTGGCCGGCCCCGGTTTCAGTGGCCAGCCGCTTGACTCCTTCTTTTTTGTTATAGTAAGCCTGGGGAGCAGCGGTATTCAACTTGTGGCTGCCGGCCGGGCTGACCCCCTCGTATTTGTAATAAATCTTTGCCGGTGTGTCCAGCGCCCGTTCCAGCCGCCGGGCCCGGTAAAGCGGCGTCGGCCGCCAAAGACGGTAAATCTCCAGCACTTCCTCAGGGATTTCAATCCAGCGTTCCTGACTTGCTTCCTGTTTAATCAACTCCATCGGGAAAATAGGCGAAAGGTCCTGCGGACCGACGGGCTGCCCGGTGCCGGGGTGGAGCGGCGGTTTGGGCAGATTGGGCATGTCCGCCTGGATGTTGTACCAGCAGGTGGGTATCTCTTTTTCCGCAAGTAAGATTTTTGTCTCGCTCAATTTCTTTATCAAAGCTCCTTCCTTCTTAAATTTTCGCAAAATATTAAATTAATTGTAGCCTAAACAGTTTTTTAAAGCAAGAATTTTTGTTTTATGGTACGATAAAAGAAAGATGTCTCAACCTATTTTCTTCTGCTCGTTTACAGCACTGCTCCATTTGCCGCAACGGTCGCCCCAACGGGCAATAACTACGCCTTCCTCGGTAACCTGCACCACCTCGCACTGGTTGGCGCAGCCGGTACACTCAAAGCTGCCCGCGGCAAACCGGGCTTCGGCCACCGCGAAACCTTTAAAGCGGCTCGGACCAGCACGGTATACCGCCTCCCCGGCCAGCAAGGCGGCGCCAACCGCTCCCATCACGTTATAATACGGCGGCACCTGCACGGGCAGCCCCAACGCCTTTTCAAAAGCCTTCCGCATACCGGAGTTGGCCGCCACCCCGCCCTGGAAAACCGCCGGCGGCAGGATCTCCTTGCCTTTACCCACGTTATTCAAATAATTGCGCACCAGGGCTTCACACAAACCGGCCAGAATATCCGGCAAACTGCAACCCATCTGCTGCTTGTGAATCATGTCGGACTCGGCAAAAACCGCACACCGCCCGGCAATCCGCACCGGCGCTTCGGCATTTAAGGCAATATCCCCGAACTCCTCGATGGGAATGTTCAGACGGGCCGCCTGCTGATCCAGAAATGAACCGGTACCGGCTGCGCAAACAGTATTCATGGCGAAATCAGATACCACCCCGTTGCGCAAAATGATCATCTTCGAGTCCTGTCCGCCGATTTCCAGGATGGTCTGCACACCGGGCACCAGTTGAGATGATGCCATAGCATGGGTGGTAATTTCATTTTTAACGGTATCAGCGCCAACCATGACGCCGGCCAGATGCCGGCCGCTGCCGGTAGTTCCCACCCCTCTCACGGTTAGACCCGGCGGCAGGCGGCCGGCTATTTCTTTCAGCCCCCCCTGCACGGCCTCAATTGGCCGGCCCTGCGTCCGCAGGTAGACAGTCTCCCGGATTACAAAGTCTTCATCCAAAAAAACGATATTGGTGCTGACCGACCCGACATCAATACCCAGGTACCCTTTCACTTTCCAACTCCCTTTGCTTTTTTCTCCGCCACAACAGGTCGATAAAAGCCTCCAGGCGGGTGTTCATCCCGGCTTCACCGGTATGTTCGTCCATAACCAGGGTCAACACCGGCAGATTAAAATCGGCGCTGACGACAGGCAAAATACTTTCTGCTATAATCTCCGGCATACAGGTAAAGGGAAGAACCTGAACCAGACCGTCGTAACCAGCGCGGGCGTAATTTACCGCGCTGCCCACTGTCTCCTGCCCGTGTCCGCCGACAGTATGCCGCAGGTAAGGAGGAGCAGCCGCACATGCCTCTTTCCGGGAGCGCATCCCTTTTAGCAGCCCCAAAAAAAGGTGGTCGTTTACCCACTCGCTCATGTATATGGCGCGATCAACCTCGGCTCCCATCCGGCCGAGATGCACTTCCAGGTTCAGGTTGGCAAAAGGCTCAAGAAGAGTATAAATTTCACCGACAATTCCTACTCTTACTACCGGCCGGCCTTCCTCCACTGCCACATTTGCCATAATGGTCCTAGCCTCATCAGCAGCATCGGCCAGGTTCCGAAACGAAGTGGCTCGGTCTATAACATTCAAAGCTTTCCGGCGGGCTACATCGCTGCTCCCCGGCACTGTTTCCCGCGGCCGGGCTTTAAAAGCAGCCGCCTCTACCTCATCTACGGCCCGCGCCTTCAAATAGCCGAACCGAAGCGCCTGCCCGACCTGCCACCAGGACTGGTTGCCGGAAATCCGCCTGATTTTAACCAGCAGTTCGGATATATGACGTTCCGGCGGCTCCAAAATCAAAAGCTGAAAATTATAGCCGAGGTCTTGTAAAATGGCATGTTCTACCTGGGCATAATAGCCAAAACGGCAGGGACCGCAGCCGCCGGCCATGATAATGGTATCGGCACCCAAACCATGAGCTTCGATAAAATTGCCCAGGTTCAGTTTCAACGGCAGGCAGGCAAACTCCGGACCGTATTTGGCGCCCAGAGTAAGCGTATGCCTGCTGGAGGCGGGCGGTATCACCACATCTACTTTCAGATACTCCAGCATAGCCCGCACGGATATATAAAGATTGCCCATATGGGGGAAAGTAACACGCATTTTTTCCTCTCCAGAAAATTATCCCTTGGTCATTGCGAGCCGCCTTCTGCCACCCCTTTGTCTCTACGCCAGCGCACCATATCCAGAAAGGCTTCCAGCCTGGTGGCCACTCCGGCCTCACCGGTGTGCTCATCCAGAACCAGATTTAAGAAAGGAACACCACAATGACGGGCCTGGCGCTCAATCAATTCACCGGTCATTGAATCCGGCCCGCATCCAAAGGCCGCCACGTGAATCATACCATCTATGCTGTTCTGGGCAAGATAATGAAAAGCAGCACCAATCATGCGCCGGCCTAAAGTCCAATACATTCTCTTGGGTAGTCGGGCCGCATTGCGATTAATTATCTTCTCAGACAGGTTCTCAGCGGTGACCACCGTCACCCTCATCTGCCGCAGGCGCTGGATCAGGTTCATGCTGATATGAGAATCATAGATATTATAAGGGTGCCCGATCAGCGCCACACAAACTTTATTTTCCAGAAATAAAGGCACTTTTTCCAACCTGTCTTCTATTACAGCCATAGCATCTTCCGGCAGGAGGCCCCTTTCCAGGAGACGGGAATAACGTTCCCAGATCTTCACAGAACGGCGGTAAGCTTTTAAAATATGGATCCGGCTGGCGCTGAAAAACCTGCCTACTGCCCAGACAGCAGGGTAAATATCCATCCCGCTGCGGCGCAGGTTGACGGCAACATCAATAAGCGGCGGCAAACCAGCCAGCCTGTGCCGGACCATATCCGGCAGGCCCATAAATTTCGGGCAAACGTACTCACGGTTCGCCACACTTACCAGACGGGGCAAGAAAATATAATCGACCTTTCCGGACAGTTCCAAAACGTGCCCGAAGGTCAGTTTTATAGGCAGGCAGATCTCATCAATGGCATATTTCAGGCCCTGATCCAGGACTCTTTTTGTGGAAGGCGCCGTCAGCATCACGGCAGCTCCCAGTTCGCTTAAAAAAACCCTCCACATCGGGTAATAATAGTAATAGAGTAAAGTCCTGGGGATACCTACTTTTACCGGCATGACCATCTATCCCTTGGGCCGGAAGGCCAGGGCCGACAGATAACCAAAAACCACGGCAGCCGTAATGCCCACTGCTGCCGCGCTTATCCCACCCCCGAAAGCGCCCAGCAGACCATTTTGTTTTACCCCGTTAATGGCCCCCTGCGCCAGCAAGTGCCCGAAGCCGGACAGCGGCACTGTGGCGCCGGCTCCGGCCAGATCAACAAGGGGTTGATAGAGCCCGAATGCGCTAATAACCGCCCCTGCCGTAACAAAACCAACCAGAATATGGGCCGGCGTAACCTTATAGTTGGTCAAATCCATCAATAACTGGCCGACCACACAAATAGCTCCCCCGATTACAAAAGCCCAAAATAACTGCAATATCCTCACCTCATTTCAATTACTACAGCATGGCTGATTGCCGGCACCGTTTCACCTTGCTGAGTGCTGCAGGGACTTAAAAGAGCTCCCGTACCAACTCCAATCACCCTTTTCAGGTTACCGGATGCCAACTGTTGCATTACATAACCGGCCGTCACCACCGCCGAGCAGGCGCAGCCGCTGCCTCCGGCATGTGCGTCCCGGGACTGATCAAAGATCAAAACGCCGCAGTCGGCAAACCGCCCGGAAAGATCAAACCCCTTTTGTTGGATTAACTGTTCGGCCAGTTTTTCACCGTAAACTCCCAGGTCGCCGGTTAAAAAAGGTCGTAATAATCCGGTTGCCGGGCAGTATCAAGCAGATGCCGGACTATCGTATCGGCCGCCGCCGGGGCCATGGCCGCCCCCATATCGTTCGGGTCGCCCTGCCCCAGGTCGATTACCTTTCCAATGGTAGCATGGGTAACCACCGGGCCGGCTCCCTCCCTGGCCAGGATCACGGCGCCGGCTCCGGTAACCGTCCACTGGGCGGTCATCGGCCGCTGTACCCCGAGTTCAGTAGGAAAACGGTACTGCTTTTCAGCCGTAGAATAGTGGCTGGAAGATCCGACCAGCACCCGCTCGGCAAAACCGCCGTCAATCATTATGGCCGCCAGGGCCATTCCCTCATACATGGTAGAGCAGGCGCCATACAAACCGAGAAAAGGAATGCTTAAGCCGCGGGCGGTGAAATTGGCGCAGATAATCTGGTTTAATAGGTCGCCGGCCAGCATGAAGTCAATATCCCGGAAGTTTAAGCCGGCCTTCTCCAATACCTTTTGCATGGCTTCCTGTAACATACGCTGTTCGGCTTTTTCCCAGGTTTTCTCGCCGAAATACGGGTCCTCAACCACTTTATCAAAGGTCTTGCCCAGCGGGCCATCTCCTTCTTTGCTGCCCGCTATTGACGCTGCCGCAATTATTGCCGGCGGATTCTGAAACCAGACCGTCTGCCTGCCGTTTTTTTTCAGTGCCGCCACCCGCCTGCCTCCTACCGGAAAAAGTAATATAAGATACCGGCTACCCAGGCAGCCACCATCCCGAAAACCAGCACCGGCCCGGCAACGGTAAAAAGCCTGGCGCCAACCCCAAACACCAGCCCTTCGGCACGGTACTCCATGGCCGGTGCCACCATGGAATTGGCAAAGCCGGTAATCGGAACAATACTACCCGCCCCGGCGCGCCTGGTAATTTCATCATAAATGCCCAAGCCGGTTAAAAAAGCAGCCAGAAATACCAGCGTGGCCGATGTAGCAGCGCCGGCGTCATTTATATTCAATCCTTGAGACCGGTAAAAACTCAATATCAACTGACCGATCAAACTGATCAATCCGCCTGTTATAAAAGCCCAGAAAACATTGCGTAATACCGGCGGCTTGGGCTTAATCCTGTTCACCATGTCATTATACTGTTGCTTCTGCTTTTCCAGCGGCATTGAATCGTCCATTTAATCACCAGTTCATATTATTTTCATTTCAAGCACAGGATTATACAAGAAAAAAAGACACCTCCCGGTGTCTTTTTCTTAATCCGTATGAGCTATTTTTAAATTCGCCTTATACTCAACAAGCTTACCATTTTCAACGTTCGCGGTAAAATTAACCACTTCCACCCCCACAATATTTTTCATTGTCCGGGAAGCCTCGGCAACAGCCGATTGCACTGCGCCTTTCCAGCTATCCGGGGATTCCCCGACCAACTCCATTACTTTCACGTGCAAATTTACTCCTCCTTTAACCTTAAATTTAAACATATTATACAACACCATCCGGTTTTTTATGCGGGCTCGCGTGATCGCACACATTAATAAAATTACTGTTTATCTACAACTCCTAAAGCTGAAATTGCGCTTAAGGCATTCATCAAAACGTCTAATAAAGGTCCTTCACCACCTTTTTCCCTAATTACTGCTCCATCTTTGTTCAGTACCTTCAAGAATGCTCTAACCACTCTTTCATCAAACTGCAAACCAGCATATTTCTGAATCTCAATTATCGCTTTCTTAACGGATATTCTGCGCCGGTATGAACGGTTGGAAGTAATGGTATCAAAAGCATCCGCTACACGCAAAATTCGTGCGCCTAAACAGATCTCATTTTTTCTAAGGCGATCAGGATAACCATCGCCGGCAACATTTTCGTGGTGGTGACGGACCGCTAAAATAACAGCCTGCGGAAAGTTAGCCGGCTCCAGAATCTTCGCCCCAAGAAGGGGATGGGTCTCTACCTCTTTTCTTTCTTCCAAGCTCAGACTGCCCGGCTTTAAAAGAATATCCTCGCGGACGCCTATTTTACCTATATCATGAAGCAAACCAGCCAGATATATCTCTTCCGCCTCTTTCACCGGTAGTTTCATTGCTCTGGCTATAGAATCACTATACTCCGCCACCCGCAGAGAATGTCCCCTTGTATAAACATCTTTTGCTTCTGTAGCCACCACCAGGGCCTGTAAGGCCGCCAGGTAATAATTGCGCTGGTTCTCAAAATTACGGGCATTCTCAATAGCTGCCGCAGACTGCCTGGCAATTGTTGAAACGATACTGGCATCCCACCCCGTAATATCACGCGGCGTATTGAAATAAGCTTCCAGGGTGCCTATTGCCTCGCTCTGCATAGAAAGCGGCACTATAAGCAGGGCACGGATACCTCCATCATCTAAAAAGCCATTTCCCGTTATGCCGTTTCTTGCCGTTTCCCTGGCTACAAACGGCTCACCGGTACGGAGCACAAGTTCCTGAACAGTGCCCGGTAAACTTAAAACAGCTTCCCCGGCAGTGAGTTCCTTTGTCAGGCCGTATAAAGCTTTTATGATTAATGCCTGCTTTTCTTCATTGAAAAGCCGTAAAATACAATACTTCGCCCTGATTATTTCGGCCGCTGCATGAACAGCCCTGCTGCACACCGCCTCAACATTGAGGGAAGAGGTAATCCGCCTGTTAAGGGTAACCATTTGCTGCAACTGATACCTTTCGTAGAACAGCCGGGAAATAACGGTAGCTACCGTTGAAAACAAACGCACTCTTTCATAAAGCTCATCCCTGCCCCAAACCGGTATTTCGCCGGCGGCAGCCCACAACTCACCGGGATCGATTCCCAGTTCCCCTGCCAGTTTATATATCCTTCCCTTTTCCGGCATTTCCAGGATAATATTTCCTCCGATTAATACCGCCAGCGGTGATTCATGCAGTTCAACCGGTACTACAATATGGACCAGGCCGGCATAACACGTACACAGCTCATCCCGCATGGTTTTCATCACCAGGCTGGTATCTTCTGCCAGCGCATCGGCACAGCGCCTCCGCCCTTCTTCAGAACGGTTGATTAAAGTACAAAAGCGGCAAAGATTGCTCATCCTGGTAACCGGCACGCCTTCCACATCTGTTACTAAGAAGGCCATTCCCATATTTCCCGCCAGACGGTTTACAACTTCTTGAAGCATCGGCGGATCCAATATATCAGAATATTTTGTCTTATAATCTGACAACATGACCACTTCTTCCATAAGACCCCGGATCACCCCTTCCGAAGCAGAAAACCTGCTTCCATATAAAGAGCCGCCTGGAAAAACTTATTACTGCTTCGACAAATTAAAGTTTAATCCTGCTTAAATAAAAATTTTCCCAGAAGTTATTCCAAAAAAAATCATATCTTCTCCTCACTGGAATCCAAAGCAACAAGTTCTCTCAATTTTCTTAAAGCCTGACGTTCAATACGGGATACCTGCACCTGGGAAATACCCAGCCGGCAAGCAATGTCAGACTGGGTACGATCCTCAAAAAAGCGCCAGTTAATAATTTTCCGGTCTCTCTCCGGAAGCCTGTCCAAAAGATCCTTTACTGCCAGCTTCTCCAGCCACGGCAAATCACTGTCTAAACCACTGTCAAGCTGGTCCACCAGATAAACGGGGTCTCCTTCGTCTTGATGAATGGTGTCATAAATTGAAGTTACCGCCTGTGACGCTTCAACGGCGTTAATCACTTCTTCCTTCGACAGCCCCAGTTCCTCAGCCAACTCCCCAATTAAAGGCTCCCGCCCTAAAACAGCCGTCAGGCGGTCCCTGGTCTGCTGCACTCTATAGGCCGTTTCTTTAACCGTGCGGCTGACCTTAACCGGATTGTCGTCCCGCAAAAAACGCCTGATTTCCCCGATAATCATCGGCACAGCGTAAGTAGAAAACTTAACCTCAAAATTTAAGTCAAATCTATCGATGGCCTTCATTAAGCCAACGCAACCGATTTGAAACAAATCCTCCAGCTCATGTCCCCGGTTTTGAAAACGCTTTATTACATTAAACACCAGTTTAAGGTTGCAGTTAATCAGCTTTTCCCTGGCCAAACCATCACCATTTTGAGCCAATCGGAGCAGTTTTTTCATTTCTTCTTCTTTTAGAAGAGGAAAACGGGGCAGGTTCATTGCAGCCAGCTTAGTGCTCATTTTTGCATCCCCGCTTAATGCTCAGGTGAAACCTGCGAGCCTTGTTCAACCAGGGTACTGACCTTTTTGACCATCTTCACCCTGGTGCCGCAGCCCGGCGCAGAATCAACCTGGAAGCTGTCCATAAAAGACTGCATAAAAACAAACCCCAGACCCATCCGCTCGGGATTTGTAGAAAAAGCCGGCTGGAGGGCCTGCTTAATATCTTCAATACCCCTGCCATCATCCTCCACGCTGATTTGTAAGGCATTTTTTGTTAAAGAGGCAACAACCCTGACAAATTTATCCGAAGCATTTTCATATCCGTGGATAATTGCGTTACTCACCGCTTCCGACACTGCCACCTTTATTTCTTCCATGTCGGACAAAGTATAGTCCAACTGGGAAGCAAAAGATGCCACCGCCACCCGGGCAAAGGCAACATTAGCCGGAATACTTAAGAACTCAACTTTCATTTGATTAATTAACTGCACCCGATAACCCCCTTCAACTGATTTTCGCAAGAGCCTCTTCTTCATTCCTGAATTCGTTCATTATTTGGAACAACCCGGAGAGTTCTAAAATCCTTCGCACCTGCGGTTGCGGACCAATCACAGCCACCTGCCCGCCGGTTCTGGTAATGCGCTTATAACGCCCGAGCATTACACCTAAACCGGAACTGTCAATAAAGGTTACCCGGCTCAGGTTGAAAATAAGATTTTTCACCGCCCCCTGGTCAAGAACCTCATCTAAAGCATTGCGAAAATCTTCTGCTATACCCAGATCGAGTTCACCCGCCGGACGCACCACCAGAGTACCCTGTTCCATTTTCAGTTCTAATTGCATTCCCTTTTCTCCTTCTTATTCATGTTTTCTTGCTAAATCTTACCAAATATCAAGGCAAAATACAAGAAAAAAGAGCAGCCAGACCTTCCCGGCTGCTCCCGATTCCTTAAATTCTTAATAGACCTGTTCCAGTACCCGCCCTATTTGCCGGAACAATGTTGCCTTTGAAACATCATCTCCGGCTATCAGGTTCACCCGCCGCATTTCCCGCCCATCCTTCAGTACCACGTAAGAGCCGACAACCTGCCCTTTCTTAACCGGCGCATCGATCTGCTTCGGCAGTTCCAGCCGGTGCGTAAAATCCTTATCCTCACCTTTCGGTACCACTACCGAAACCCGTTCGGCAGCAAGCACGCCAACGTTATCCAGTTGCCCTTTACCAACCTTTAATTCCTTCACCACAGACCCCTTTTCTGCCATATTCACTGCTTTATAGCGGGCGAAACCGTAGTTAAAAAGTTTCTCCGACTCGCGGAAATGACTTTTTGGTTCAGGCGTGCCCAGCACCACTGCAATCAAGCGCAAGCCGCCTCTTTCCGCCGAAGAGGCCAGGCAGTACTTCGCTTCTTCCGTCCAGCCGGTCTTGCCGGCATCTGCGCCGTCGTACCACCAAAGCAGCTTATTCGTATTCCAGAGCTTAAAGGCACCCCCCCGCAGATCATACTCTTTAATAGCCGATATTTTCTGGAATAGGGGATACTTCAAACCCTCCCTTAAAATCACCGCCACGTCGCAGGCGCTGGTATAGTGGTCTTTTGCCGGTAAACCATGTGAATTAGCAAAGCGAGTATTCTTTAAACCCAAACTCGCAGCTTTTTCATTCATCATCTGGACAAAAACGTCCTCGGCCCCGGCAACATGTTCCGCCACCGCCACGCTGGCATCATTGGCCGAACCTACACCGACAGCCAGGAGCATATCCCACAGGCTCATTTCTTCACCAGGCTCCAGGTAAATCTGGGAACCGCCCATTTCCCACGCGTTTTCACTGGTAACAACCCTGTCATCCAGGTTAAACTTACCCTGCTCAACCGCTTCCACTGCCAGCAGCAGGGTCATCAACTTGGTTACGCTGGCCATCGGCAGTTGCTTATGCGGTTCCTTTTCAAACAATACTTTACCCGACCCCGCCTCCATCAAAACAGCCGACTCAGCAGTAGTCTCCAGAGATGAAGAAACAACCTTTAGTTTTTCCGGTTTCGCCTGAGCAAAAGAAACAACCGGCAGGCAAAAAATAAAAGCAAAAAGCAGCATGAACGACAGCATACCTTTCCCGGACATTTACTTCCCCTCCTGGTATTTTTAAACTACATCTTGTATTATGTAACAACTTCACCAACTTATACACCCATTCTCAAGCCCGTTTTTGCCGGCTCACCACACTGTAAATCAGAGGTGCGGGAGAAAATGGTTCATCATTAACGGTGAAAGCACTGAAGATCGATTCTCTCGCTGCGGGTAATCTCTCCCGCCCGTTCACATGCAGCACGGCCAGCACCTCACCGCGCTCCACGCGCTCCCCCGCCTTTTTCCGAAGTACCACTCCCACGGCCGGATCAATAAGCGACTCTTTGGTTTCCCGGCCGGCTCCCAGCAGCATGGCTGCCTGTCCAATCTTTTCAGCACGGATGGCCTGCACATAGCCGCCGGCAGAGGAGATTATTTCCTCCCGACAAGCTGCCGCAGGTAACACTGAAGAATCATAGAGCACCCGTTGTTCCCCGCCCTGAGCAACAATAATTTTTTCGAACATATCCAGAGCCGCCCCTTCTTGCAGCAGCCCGGCCAGCTTCTCCCGGCCTTCAGCCACACCTTGTACCACTCCGGCCAGCAGCAGCACCTGGCTGCCCAGGGCCAGACACAACTCCACCAGGTCAGCCGGTCCCCGCCCCCGCAGCGTATCAATGGCCTCGGCTACTTCCAAAGCGTTACCCACCGCATATCCCAGCGGCTGGTTCATGTCAGTAACCAGCGCCACAGTACGACGGTCTGCCCGGCGACCGATCTCTACCATAGCTTCCGCCAGGGCGAAAGCCTGATCCGGGTCCCGCATAAAAGCACCGCCGCCCGTTTTCACATCAAGCACAATAGCATCGGCCCCACAAGCTATCTTCTTGCTCATGATGCTACTGGCAATCAAAGGAATGCTATCTACCGTGGCAGTAACATCGCGCAATGCATACAGCTTTTTGTCGGCCGGAGCCAGATGCCCGGTCTGCGCCACCACTGCCGCTCCTACCTGCCGTACCTGCTCAATAAACGCCGTCTTATCCAGGTCGGTCCTAAAACCCGGGATGGACTCCAGTTTATCCACCGTCCCGCCGGTATGGCCCAGACCCCGGCCGGACATTTTGGCTACCGGCACGCCGGCTGCCGCCACCAGCGGTACCAACACCAGCGTGGTTTTGTCTCCCACTCCACCGGTACTGTGCTTGTCCACCTTAATGCCGGGAATAGCCGAAAGATCAGCCCGCTCCCCCGAATCAACCATGGCTTCCGTCAGATCGGCTGTTTCCCGGGCACTCAAACCACAAAAATAAACGGCCATTAAAAGGGCCGACGCCTGGTAATCCGGAATTTCTCCATTTGTGTAACCCTTAATAAAAAAATTGATTTCTTCTGCCGTCAACTCCAACCTGTTACGTTTTTTCAGGATAAGATCATACATGCGCATAAAAACCCTCTCCCCAACCGGTTGTCTACTCCTGTTTCAACTCTTCAGCAAAGCTTCGGCCAATAGAAAATGGCACAGCAAAGAAATCGGCCAGCGTGGCAGCCACGTCGGCGAAAGTCTCCCGCACGCCAAGATTTACTCCACCTTGTACCTGCTTACCATAAACCAGCAACGGGACATATTCACGAGAGTGATCAGTGCTGCTGGTGGTTGGGTCGCAGCCGTGGTCGGCCGTAATGATCAGCACGTCGGCCTCTTGCATGACACTGATCAACTCCGGCAGCCGTCTGTCGAATTCCTCAAGGGCATCGGCAAAACCACGGGGATCATTGCGGTGACCGTAAAGCATATCAAAGTCCACCAGGTTGGTAAATACAAGTCCCCTGGTTCTTCTACGCACAAGTTCCACGGTTACATCCATACAATACTTGTTACCTTTTACCGGAAAGGAGCGGGTAATACCGCTGCCGGCAAAAATATCCTCGACCTTTCCCACCGCCGTTACGGGAACACCATTGTTGTGTAAAACATTTAAAATCGTCGGCCGGGGCGGTTTAAGCGAAAAATCATGCCGCCGTTCCGTCCGCCGGAAACTGCCCGGCCGCCCGGTAAAAGGACGGGCAATCACCCTGCCCACAGCATGTTTACCGACCAGCATCTCCCTTGCCTGACGGCACATTTCGTAAAGATCCTCCGCCGGGATGACCTCTTCATGAGCCGCTACCTGGAAGACGCTGTCGGCTGAAGTATAGACAATCGGGTAACCGGTCTCTATATGTTTTCGACCCAGTTCTTCGATAATTACCGTACCGGAGGCTGCCTTGTTGCCAAGCACCGGTCGGCCGATTCTTGCCTCATAAGCAGAAATGATTTCCGGCGGAAAACCGTCCGGATAAACCGGAAAAGGCCGCTCCAGGATCAGCCCGGCCATTTCCCAGTGGCCGGTGGTAGTATCCTTTCCCGGCGACCGCTCGGCCATGCGGCCACGAGCAGCAGCAGGTTTATCAACCGGCGTCACTCCTTCAACCGGAACAATATTGCCCAGACCCAGCCTGCCCATATTAGGCATGTGCAGCCCTCCCACCGCCTGAGCTGTATTGACCAGAGTATTGCTGCCATCGTCGTCGTACAGCCCGGCATCAGGCATAGCGCCAACCCCGACACTATCCAGAATAACTAAAGTTACTTGCTCTACCGCAGTCAATTATTAACACGTCCCTTATAAAAATTTTACCTGATTTTAAGCCCGCGGGTGAGTGCGGTCGTAAACCTCCCGCAGCCGCCCCTTTGTCAAATGAGTATAAATCTGGGTGGTGCTGATGTCGGCATGCCCCAGCATCTCCTGCACCGACCGCAAATCGGCCCCATTTTCCAACAGGTGGGTGGCAAAAGAATGACGCAGAGTATGCGGCGTAATTTTCTTTTTTATTCCCCCCCGGCGGGCATACTTTTTAATAATTTTCCAGAAACCCTGCCTGGTCAGCCTCTGCCCGCGCCAATTGACAAACAAGGCCGTTGTAACTTTATTTCCAATTAACCTGCTCCGGCCGTAGAGCAGATATTCCTCCAAACAGCGGCCCGCCGTACCGCCCAAAGGCACTATCCTTTCCTTCGCTCCTTTGCCGAAGCACCGGATAAAGCCATTCTCCAGGTTAACATGTTCTACTTCAAGGGAAACCAGTTCCGACACCCTTATCCCGGTAGCGTAAAGTAATTCCAGCATGGCTTTATCCCGCAATCCAGCCCCCCCGTTCCCGGAAGAAGGCTGGCTCAACAATATTTCCACTTCTGTAACAGTTAAAACTCTGGGCAGTTTCTGTAACAGCCTGGGTGATTCAAGATCGGCCACAGGATTTTCAAGCAAAAAATTCTCTGTCACCAGAAAGCGGTAAAAAGATTTGAGCGACGCCAGGTGCCGTGAAATGGTTGACGAAACCTTCCCCTCTGACTGCAGATATAAAAGATAAGCCATTACTACGTCCCTGTCAGCCTCCAGTAAAGAAGCCAACGACCTCTGTTCCCGGCAAAAAGCCAGGTACCGTTCCAGATCGAGACGGTATGAAGCAACCGTATTCTTTGCCAGCCCCCGTTCCACTTCCAGGTAATAAATGAATTCATTAAGATATTTATTCATAAAAATGTTACTTCCACAAGAAAACGGCCAATTCCTTCTTTAACCGTAAAGAGACGCCGCCATCTTAACCAGCAACGGCGTCAGGTAAACCTCAATCAGACCGGCAAAAACTGCCGCTGCCAGGACCAGTAACATCAAGCCGGTATAACCCATAAAGCCGGGCCAGACTTTTATATAAGAATTTTGGAACCGCCTGGCCAGCAGGACGGCAAAAGATAACGATGCCACCCCGCCGACAACCAGCGCTGGCACAAAAAAAAGGTTCTGCGGGAAAATAGCCGCAAACGCCAGAATCACCCCCATCAAAGCCCGATCCTGGGTTAGAAAACCAGAGGCAAAACCGAGAGCGAATCCTCTGGTAAAAACCAGCGCCAGCATCACCGGGATGCCGATTACAGTCAGACCAAGAAAGTAAATGGCCAAAATGATCAGGATATTATTGGTAACAGCATCCTTTACAGCCGCGGGCTGGTCTACTTCCAGCACATTCACCTGCTGGAGAAAACGGTCGAGGTAACGGCTCAACTCATTGGCCTGTTCGCTTTCCAGATTCCCTGCCGCTATTGCCCCGGCTGCTACTCCCAGGCCAAAAATTAAAAAAACTACCAGGTAGACCGGCCAGTAATGACGCAGGGAGGCAAGACAGACATCTTTTAAAGATCTTGCCACCGCCACCATCTCCTTCTCCTGCTTTTTAACCTGTCCCTGGTTAATTTTATGGCCGGACAAAGTATTTTATGATTCATAAAACCGTAGCGGGCTACATATACTTTGACACACAACAGACGTTCAATTGTTACCGATTTTTTAGTTTTAAAACTACTCAAGGAGTATTAATGCGACTTTACGTCAGGAAGGAGTGTTTTAGCTTGCAGATATTCATATCCAGTGACCGTATTTACTTCTGCGGCAAACTAAATGAAGTCCGGCACCTGCTTTTGCAGTACATCAGCCAGTACCGGACGGTAAAAGAATTAATTAATTCCTTAACTCTATTGAATAACTGAAGTAATATATTAATGAAACAACTAACCTGTCAAAGCCAATATTCGCAATCAAGTAACAAACTTGCTTATCTCCTGTACCAGTTTTCCGGCTTCTTCCTGGGTCAAGCCCCAATTTCTTTCCAGTTTAGTTATATACCTATCAACTTCCAGGTTATTTTCTCTTATTCGCAACATTTCCTCATCCTGTTTTTCTATCGCCTGATCAAGTTCCCTCAAGTCCATGTTTAAAGCAAACCGGCGATTTAATAAGCTCAACACAGTTTTATCTGCTTTTGGATCAACTCCCTCAGCAAAGTAAAACGGAATATTTACCCAACAACTTACTGCCGCAATATTTCTATTTCTTGCCGCCCACAAAAGAAAACCGCTCATAGAAGGCGCTCCTTGATAATCCAGGTCCATTTCCAGGTCATAGGCTGCCAGGCTCTTTTTCAACTCGGGATTATTAAAGACAGCCGTCATTCTTCTCTCTTCAGTATGGGCCATCATCGAAACCAGGCCGCCGATTGTGTAAACCCCCTGCACATTAAAACGTCTGGCCACATCTAAAACCCGGTTTAAAAATTCATACCCTTTAGAACCGGGCTGGCTACTCTTAAAGAAAATCAGATTTTTCCCCTCGACGAAATAAAATTTACTTTGAGGAAAATGGATGATGTTGTTCTTAACCTGTACGCCGCCCAGGGAGAAAAAACCTAAAGGTTCAATTTCGTTGAGTTCCCTGGCCGAAAGATGTTTGTTCAAGTAATCAAGCACCCGCCAGCCAACCTCACCTCCATCCGGGCTCCAACCAACAATTAAAAACGGCGAACCAGGTCTGGAAGCTTCTTCAATCATATTTCTCCCCCTTTTTAAAGAACTCCTCTACTTCCTTGAGGATCTTTTCCTTTTCTTCCTCAGTTATCGGGCCGGGCTCTGTTGGTTGCACATAACCGACATGCTTTAGCTTATCGAGTTCCTCCCTTATTTCTGAAGGCAGGCTTCCGTACAGTGCTTCGACCTTCCTCTCCACACTATCAGCAAGGGCTTTAATATCCCCCGTATCAATCCGGATACGCAGGCCATAACCGAGGGCTTCAAGGACAGACTGCGAAGCTTTCGGATACATGATGGTATACGGTCCTGGAAAATGAGCAATATACATGGGTATCTCACCTAATAGACAAATGCCCTCCAGGTTCCTCTTTCTGGCAACCCCCAGGAGCACGCCATTTAAACCGGTGATGTTGCCCCTGCCTTCCCTTTCGCCCAGATCGCTCATCACAATTGTATTTCTGTATCCCTTGACTTCTTCAAGGAGGGACTTCTTATTCGGCACCGCCCATACTCTCGGCTTCACTGTATGGTGAATGGGCGCCACAGCAGCCCCGGCAGTATAAACCCGCTTGCAACCAAATTCCTCAGCAACATCCAAAACGCTATTAGCTATTTCATAAATTACATCTTCTTCTCCCGGCTGCGCTTCACCCAGGAAAATTATTAAATCCCTTTCTGCTTTCTTATAATAAAACTTGCTGGCTGGAAAATCCATCCCCTGCAATATACCTTTTTCAGTCGAAATAGTTTTCGGAAAGAAAAAATGCCACGGCTCTATTTCCCCAAATTCCTCTGCACCTAACCCATTTTTTAAGTAATTTACAGCCAGCAACCCGATATTCCCGATTCCGGGCCAGGCAGCTATCAAATACGGATCGTGAGTTTCCGGTTTCTTAAATATCTTATACTTCCTTCCCATATTTTTCTCTCTCCAAAAAAATATTTTTTATAATTATACCATTTGCCGGTAAAATAATCTTCCCCCCGCAAATAAATTTTCGTTTACCACAAAAAGAGCTTTAGTCCCCATGAAACATTTTCTAACCTGACTAAAAAGAAAATAATCCACCACTTTCTTCCGCCATTAAAGAGCGAGAGGCAAATTTCTTGAAACTATGTTCATAATACAAGCAGGATTCCAACTTTAGAAAAAGAATATAATTTATTTAAATCAGCGAAGTGGGGAGATAAAGAAAAGAAAATTGCCAGGTTTTATGTCCAGTTAAAAACAACGATTTCCAGAAAGTACTCAGGAAGTACGGCCGGGAGAACAATTCAGTAAATGCATAAATAAGCTCGGCGAAACAGCGGGGAGGTAAGCCAAGATGAGTTTAGATACAAAAATGATCATTAAAAATGCGTTTTTTATTTCAAAAAACAAAGGTCGGGTAACGGCCAGGGTACGCGTACCAGGTGGTCACCTGGAAGTAAAATACCTGGATATTATTAAAGAAATCGCCGGCCGCTACGGCAATGGAACGGTTCATTTCACCACCCGCCAGGCCCTGGCCATTCCGGGCATTCCGGAGGAAAAGATTCCTGCCGTAAGAAAGCTCCTGGCGCCTTACATCCAGGGAGTGGAAGTTAACTCGGGAGTCGATATAAAAGATACGGAAGGCGGCTTCCCCGCACCCCTGCCGCATAACATTATCGCCTGCATAGGCAGCCGCGACTGCGTCATGGGCGCCATCGACACAACAGACATGGCTCTTAAATTGGAACGCTCCTTCTACCCCGGAAGCCTGGTGTTGAAGATAGGCGTGTCGGGATGCGCCAACGACTGCGCGAAAGTGCACCTGCAGGACGTCGGGATCATCGGCATGATTGAGCCGCTGTATGACGACGTCAGGTGCATCAGTTGCGAATCCTGTGTAAAAAACTGTGCCGGCTCTGCTTCCGGCGCCCTGAGAACGGAAAACTACCGGGTGGTAAGGGATGATTTACGTTGCCTCGGTTGCGGCGAATGCGTATTAATATGTCCAGCCGGCGCCTGGAGCAGGGGCTCGAAATACTATCGCATCATGATTGGCGGCTGGACCGGCCGCAAACACCCCCGCATGGCCGCAACCTTTCTGGAATGGATTGAAGAAGATGCGGTTTTCCAGGTAATCCGCAATGTTTACGCTTACATAGAGAACCACAAAAAAAAGGAACTGCTGCAGGAACGACTGGGACATATCATAACCCGGACGGGCTACGGAGTCTTTAAGCAGGAAGTTCTGCCAGACCTGAAGCCTGGTTCGAAAGCGAGGGCAGCCAGGTACCTTAACTTCGGTGGTCACTCCTACGATAAGAGCATCCAATTTGAAAGTTAAAATTATAATAATATTTTCCTAATAACCAATTCTCCTGATAATACTGATATAGCCTTCGCTATCCCTTTTGGCCACGTCTCCGGTATAATATACGCCTTTTATTTTACTCCAGTACCTGGCCCGGTAAACCTCCGGGTTGTTATAAACCGTCCGGCACATATAAGGCCATGGTTTTTTGATCACAAGATAACCCTCTTTTTCAGAACCCAAAGAATTTCCCTGGTCATCCACAACATCTGCTTCAATACCGGGAAGAGCCAGGGCAACTGAACCAGGTTTTAAGGGTGTGGTCGGCAACGAGGAAATTAAAGCGCCACCGGTTTCAATTTGCCCCCAGGAATCTATAATTGGGCAGCGTTCTTTACCGATAACTTTAAAATACCAACCCCATGTTTTCAAATCCATCGGTTCATCCATCGTCCCTAAAATCCTGAGGCTGGACAGGTCATGTCTGTCTACCCACTCGTTTCCATAGGATATAAGAGTCTTCAGATTAGAAACAAGGGTAGCAAAAATATTAATCTGGTGTTTTTCAATCAAAGAACACCACTTGTCCGGATAAGGATAATCCAAGCCTCCCTCGTAAAAAAGGCTTGATGCCCCGTTGAGCAAAGGGCCGTATACTGTATTGGTATGACCGGTTATCCAGGCCGGATCGGAGGTACACCAGTACCTGTCAATTTCTTTTAAATCGTACTTCAACTTGGTAGTTAAATATGCGCCCACCATATACCCTCCGTGGGTATACAGGTACCCCGGCACAAAACCGGTCCGGTGGGCAATATGAGGCCGGTAAAGAATAAAAAGGGGGGCTTCACTATCCATTGGTTCAGTTTCAACTTTTGTAGTGATAATGGGAAGCTCCATTAACTCATGAAACCAGAAGTCCCGCCCCGTTTCCATGTAAACTTCCTGGCCGGTCCGCTTAACCACTATTACTGTTTTTACCAGCGGGGCTTTCGCAATAGCTTCATCCAACTCCTTTTTTACCGGGATCATTGCTCCCTTGTAATACCGGCCATCCGAAGTAATTATGCATTTAGCGCCGACGCTCAATATTTGCTGTTGAATGGTTCTGCTGTCCAAACCTGTATAGATAACATGGTGAACAGCCCCGATTTTTGCACAGGCCAGCATCATAATAATTTGTTCGGGGATTCTCGGCAACAAAATTGACACCCGGTCCCCTTTCTTGATGCCCATGTTTTTCAACAAGCTGGCGCTTCTACAAACTTCCCGGTAAAGGCCATGGTAGGTAAAACCTTTCGTCTCCCCGTTTTCACCCAACCAGTAAATAGCCAACTTATTACGCAAAGCGGTCTTCACATGCCAGTCGACAGCATTATGGACAATATTAACTTTTCCTTCCTCAAACCATCTATAAAACGGCGGGTTACTGTCGTCCAATGTCTTACTCCAGGGGGTATGCCATTCTAATTCCTCAGCTACCTCGCTCCAGAATTTTACCGGATCGTCTTGTGTTTCAGAAATAAGATTATTATACTGGTTAACATTTGCATTTTCCGTTACTTCATCAGACGGGATAAAGAAGCCATCTTTTTCTTCGTAATGCATTTCTTTTTACCCCCACCTCTTTTTTAGAAGCACTGCAGTTTCTACATTAAACTCATTACAACACTTCGACATGAAACAATAGATTCCTGCCAGATATTTTCTCCTGAAATAAAAATTCTAACCCTACCCCACAAGCGAAAAAAAGCGGCATGTGGAATGCCACACGCCCAATGAATTCAGAGGAAGTTAAAGGCTCTGCCAAGAAAACCTTCAACCACATTTAAATCGTATGATTACAGGATTTGAAAGTAATATAACCGGGCAAATTTATCATGATGTTGAAGGTTTTATAGTTGCGCTCTCTTCCCGGCCGCAATCAGCCTGGCCAGCCCGTACATTATACCAAAAGCCAGCAGGGTACCGATCAAACCGGCAACGGAAGTTGCCAGCCCCTCGTTTTCAATACCGGGGAAAAGATAATCGGGAATAGGTGATCCAACCAGCGCGCTCCCTTCTCCCTTATCAAGAAACCCGTAGTCTTCAGCAACCCGTTCCAGGCCGTCCGGGTGAGGTGAAGCAAAAGGCGAAAGAAAAACAGCTACTGCCAAAGCAATTAGTAGTAAAACCATAACCGGCTTTCTCACGATCCCGCCCCGCTTTCCATACTCTTTTGCTGCCAGTCAACACCAAACCCAATACTTCTAACAAAAGAAACCACTACCGCGGTAATCAACCCTTCACCGAAGCCAATCAACACATGCCATCCAATCATAGCCGGAAAAACCACTTTAAAGGGAACCGTACCGGAGAATGCAAGCTCCAATGCAGCAAAAGCCGCCGCAGCCACCACCGAAGCCCAGGCGGCAATAAAAGCGCCGGCAGTCACCCCTTTTTTGTCACCGATGAGCCTGGTTACAGCCGTATAAATTCCCATTGCCACCAGCGGCCCGATTATCGCCATGTTGAGCACATTGGCACCCAATGCCGTCACCCCGCCGTCCTGGAAAAAAAGACATTGAATGACCAACACAGTCGTAATAGTGATACTGGCACACCACGGACCAAGCAACACGGTGGCCAGGGCAGCCCCCAGCAGATGTCCCGAAGTGCCGCCGGCAATAGGAAAGTTTATCATCTGGGCCGCAAAAATAAAAGCCGCCATCACTCCCATAACCGGCACCTGCCGCTCCCCAAGAGATTCCCCGGTCTTTCTAACGTTATAGCTCAGGGTTCCCGCACTTAATATACTTGCCGCAACCCATGTCTTGGGGTCAAGAAATCCATCGGGTATGTGCACTTGATACTCACCCCCATAATAATTTTCCCCTAACCGTTTTACAACTTCAGAATAGTAACTATACTGATCACCCCCATTAAAAAAACAAAAACCACGACCTGCCTCATTCTTTCAGGCAACTTCAACCTTCGTGGTTTTTCCGTCAATTATTCTCTTGTCCCTTATTAATTTAAAACCCGCGGGCCGCTTCAAGCCACCCTGTTATAATTATAAACATTCGCCGCCTTTTTTGCAATTCCTTTTTATAAAAATTTAAATTACATCATGTCAATAAATCTAAAAATTTCAAATATATTGACATTAGCAAATGTTTTACTTAATATTAACATGTATAAACCTGCGTCCTTAAAAAACCTACAAGCTAGGGGGTGGAATTACAATGCCGGTACCTGAGAAAATACTCCCCTACCTTAAAAAGAAAAAATGTAAAAAGAAATACTCGCGTCCAATATTGGTTTCTATTCTATTTACTGTTTTAATATTGTTAGTAATATTTGCAAACTGGGCCTACTATTGGGTTATCGTCGACCAAAAGCCCGTTAGATTGGCGATCCCGCTTGGCCACCCCGTTATAAGCGGTAAAGAAAATTTAAGGATAGAACTTACAAAAGCAGGAATAGAATACATTCCTAAAGAAAAGAAGCTTTCCGTTTACATCGAAAACTTTGGTCTGGAATAATTCCTTTTCACTATTTGTCGCTGGTGGGCGATACTGGATTTGAACCAGTGACCCCATGCTTGTAAGGCATGTGCTCTCCCACTGAGCTAATCGCCCTTTTGGTGACCCCACCGGGATTCGAACCCGGGTTACCGCCGTGAAAGGGCGGTGTCTTAGGCCGCTTGACCATGGGGCCGGTTTATGGTGGGCCCACCTGGGATCGAACCAGGGACCGACCGGTTATGAGCCGGCTGCTCTACCGCTGAGCTATAGGCCCAAAAAATGGCTCCCCGAGCAGGATTCGAACCTGCAACCTACCGGTTAACAGCCGGTTGCTCTACCGTTGAGCTATCGAGGATCATTCGGCAAAGTTTATTATACGATAAACTTAAATCGTAGTCAATGGCTTAGTCCAGGTAATCCTTTAACTTCTTACTGCGGCTGGGGTGGCGCAGTTTGCGCAGGGTTTTGGCCTCAATCTGCCGGATGCGTTCGCGGGTAACGCCAAACCGCTGGCCTACCTCTTCCAGGGTACGGGCCCGGCCGTCATCCAACCCGAAACGCAGGCGCAGCACTTTTTGTTCCCGCTCAGTCAGGGTCTTCAGCACTTCGTCCAGTTGCTCCCGCAACATGGTAAAGGACGCTTCTTCAGCCGGCGCCCGGGCCTCATGGTCCTCAATAAAATCACCCAGGTGCGAATCTTCTTCCTCACCAATCGGAGTCTCCAGAGAAACAGGCTCCTGAGCTATTTTTATGATCTCCCGTACTTTCTCTTCAGAAATATTCATCTCTCTGGCAATTTCCTCGGGATTGGGCTCACGGCCCAACTCTTGTAAAAGGTGCCGGGAAACCCGAATTAGTTTATTAATCGTTTCTACCATATGAACCGGAATACGAATGGTTCTGGCCTGATCGGCAATAGCCCTGGTAATGGCCTGGCGAATCCACCAGGTGGCATAAGTGCTGAATTTATAGCCCTTACGATAATCAAACTTCTCTACCGCCTTTATAAGGCCCAGATTGCCCTCCTGAATTAAATCCAAAAACAGCATTCCCCTGCCCACATAACGTTTAGCAATACTTACCACCAAACGCAAGTTGGCTTCCGCCAGCCGCCGCCGGGCCTCTTCATCTCCTTTTTCCATACGCTTGGCCAATTCTACTTCTTCTTCCGAGGTCAAAAGTGGAACCCGGCCAATTTCTTTTAGATACATACGAACCGGATCATCTATACCAACGCCTTCCGGAACGGTTAATTCTACTTCTGCTTCCTCCGTTGAAGATTCCATAGCCGCTCCATCCAGCGGTTCAAGGCTGGGCGCTTCAGGAACAACCTCAATACCGACATTAGCCAGCTTCTCATATATATCATCAATCTGCTCAGGCGTCAGGTCTGCTCCCTGCAGGCTATCCATAATCTCATTATAGGTGAGAATACCACGTTTTTTGCCTTTCTCAATCAGTTCCCTGACACCGTCTTCTCTCAATTCGTCCCCCAAATGTAACCACTCCCCCCTAGGGTGTCCTTAAAGATATGGCCTGCCTTAAATCCCGTAACAACTGTGTTACCTGCTCCTGGTCACCAATCTTTTCAGCCGAAGAAATTTCTCTTAAAAGCTGCTCTTTGCGCTCCTTTATTTCAATCCGGTCAATAGCCCCAACCAGACCTCGCAATATTTGCGGCCGGTCCCCGCCGGGGATCTCCTCCATTAACAAACCGCTCAGCAGTTCTTGTTCATCACTCGCAAGGTGATTAAAAATCATGACCGGGTTATAAACACGAGAACCCGCCGTCTCAAGACATAAGTTAAAAACCTTCCGGTGAAAAGGACGGTGAAAAAGAATTTCCCCTCGTTCCTCTGATATTACCTTGCCAAGAGCCGGGTCTTCCAGAACTAATCGCAAGATTCCTCTTTCAGCCCTGTCTCTGGCATCCGGTTGATCCTCTCTACTAAGTATATTATGCTTTCTTTTAGCAATATTATCCGGATTTGGCCATTTTTTTCGGTGAAGGTCCTCAAATCTCCGCAATTCCCCTGCAACCGTATCCCAACTGAGGCTCAGGTTTTTGGCCAATACTTTTATCCCTTCCTCTTTTTCTACCTCACTTTGCAAACCAGCCAGGCTTGGCAGCACCTGCTGTGCTATTTTAACTTTCTCAGCAACAGTTCTAATTTCTTTTTGACCGATAGCCTTTTTTAATGTATACTCAACCAAAGAAAAAGCATTTTCCACCAGGCTATTCCATGCCTGCACACCCTGGCGGCGAATAAACTGATCGGGGTCTTTGCCGTCGGGAATATCCACCACCCGCACCCGGCAACCCAGTTCCATCAAAAGAGCCAGCCCCCGTAGTGTAGCCGCCACCCCCGCACTATCGGCATCAAAGGCAACCACTATATCTTTCGTATGGCGCATTAAAAGCCTGACTTGTTCTCTGGTCAGGCTGGTACCCAGCGAAGCAACCGCATTGGTAACCCCGAACTGGCAAGCCGTTATTACGTCAAGGTAACCTTCCATGACAATAACAAAGCCCTCTTCCCGCACGGGCAGTTTGGCCAGATGCAACCCGTAAAGGACCCTGCCTTTGCTAAAATAAGGAGTTTCCGAAGTGTTTAAGTACTTGGGTTGAGTTTCATCCAGCACTCTCCCGCCGAAACCCACCACCCTGCCCCGGTCATCCCAGATGGGAAACATAATCCGGTTGCGAAAACGGTCATAAAACCGCCCGCTTCCTTCTCCAGTTGCCGCTAATCCCACCTCTGCCAATTCTTTCGGCTTAAAACCATGCTTACTTAAGGAAGTCAACAATCCGTTCCACGCCGGTAAAGCAAACCCCACCTGAAAAAGCTCCAACACCTCCCGTGAGAATCCCCGCTCAGCCAGGTATTGCCTGGCTTCGTTAGCCATATCGTGGGTCTGCAGGACATGCCGGTAAAAATCTTTTGCCTTTTTATTAATCTCATACGCCCGATCCTCCCGCTTCACCTCTTCCCGATCGATACTGTTAACGCCAACCGGGACAGCCACCCCATTTTGTTCGGCCAGTTTTCGAACTGCTTCAGGAAATGACATGTTTTCCTTCAGCATCAAAAACCTGAAAACATCCCCCCCGACTCCACAGCCAAAACAATGAAATATTTGCTTCTCCGGCATTACGGCAAAAGACGGCTCCTTTTCGTTATGGAAAGGGCAGGGTCCAAAGTGGTACTTACCTTTCTTTTTCAGGACCACATACTGAGAAATTACTCCAATAATATCAGCTCGCAGGCGGACCGTTTCGACTACTTCATCGGGAATAAAACCGCCCATCTCGATCACCCTTAAAAAAGCTTCACTTAAATAAAATATTTCAACAAATATCTTAAATTTCCTGCCGCAGAACCCAATAAAATTCAAAAGTCTAATCAGTCCACGGGAAAGGCAGAAAATATTGCTGGTAAATGCGAACCGCAAAATGATCGGTCATGCCGGATATATAGTCGCAAACCACCCGTTCAAGGCCATCACTTTCAATCCGGTGGGTATATTCCACTGGAAGATACTCCGGATGATCCACAAAATAACGGAATAAGCACTGTACTACATGACGAACTTTCGCCTCTTCTTTTTTAGCCTGAGAACCAACATAAACGTTTGCAAAGAGAAAATCCCTCAGGCAATCCGTAGCATCCTGCACCAGAGGGCTCATGCTGATTATTTCCGGCTCCTCCCGGTTGGTTTGAATCAAATCCAGAACCATATTGTTTATGCGGTCCCGGTGCTGCCAACCCAACACCGCCAGGCAGTCTTTCGGAAGCTGTTCGGCTTTTAACACCCCACCCCGGATCGCATCATCAATATCATGATTGATGTAGGCAATGCGGTCGGCAATTCTCACTATCTGCCCTTCCAGGGTAGAAGGCAGTACTGTTCCAGTATGGTTTAGAATGCCATCCCGCACTTCCCAGGTCAAATTTAAACCCTTCCCTCCTTCCAAAACATCCACTACCCGCAAACTCTGCTTGTTATGCCTGAATCCCGGGGTAAAAACTTCGTTGAGGGCTTCTTCTCCAGTATGACCAAAAGGCGTATGGCCGAGATCATGACCAAGCGCAACAGCCTCGGTAAGATCCTCATTCAACCTGAGAGCACGGGCTGCCGTACGGGCAATCTGCGCCACTTCCAGCGTATGGGTGAGCCTGGTGCGGTAATGATCTCCTTCCGGGATGATAAATACCTGGGTCTTTGCTTTCAGCCGCCGGAAACTTTTGGAATGGATAATCCGGTCCCGGTCCCGCTGAAAAGCAGTACGGACCGCACATTCCTCTTCCGGTTGAACTCTCCCCCGGCTGGCTCTACTATGACAGGCAAAAGAAGATAAAAGCCGGTACTCCGTTTCTTCGGCATGCAGACGAAGCTCCAAAGACCCCCCTCCTTAAAGAGGCTTTTTCACCTATTTATTCTGCCCCGCAAAAAAAATCTCCTTTTTCTCATCAATAATTAACCCCTGGCAAACCACATAAATTCTTCTTGCCAGGGGTAGATACAACTAAAAAAACTTCCTCTGTTCGAAACATTACCCTTTTGTAATTGCGAGCCACCCTCCTGTGTCATTGCAAGCCGCAGGCGAAGCAATCTCATTCCACCGAAGGTCGTTGCGAGCCGCAGACGAAGCAATCCGGGCTTAAAGCCCTCGCAATGACGTGGTAGCATGAGCGCCTACCCTGAAAATTAATCGCTCCTATCTTGTGACATACAGTCTGCCGTCCCCTTGTCTCTTGCGCAATGATGTGGTAGCTCCCGCCACTTCGAGCACCCTTCTGCCCAAGATACGGGCACGTAGAAGGGCTTCGCTATCCTCCTTTGACGGACGCTGGGCACACGCTCCCTGATGCCCGGCATCATCATGCAGGTGCCCGTCCCCTACTATTGTCATACCCTGAATAAGCATTATATCATGAATGGCCCGGACCGTGGTTTCCTGCCCGCCAAAACGCGCCCCGCCTACCGCCATCGCTCCGCCCACCACATTGAGCAGAGCTTTCTGGTAACGCAAACGCCTGCCCTTATCCCAGAACGACTTCAGTTGAGCGGAAATGGTACCAAAATAAACCGGGCTACCAATTAACAAACCGTCAGCCCGGCAAAGCAGATCAAATACTTCTGCCAGCCTGGTATCCTTGTAACATATTCCCTCACACGGTGTAGAGCAGTTAACACAAAAAGGTAACTTGACATTAGCCATAACCTCGGAAACCTGAATAAAAGCCGTTCTGGCTCCGGCTTCCTCCACTGACGCCAATGCCGTTCTAAGCAAATAAGCAGTATTTCCTTCCCGTCGAGGGCTACCGTTTAGTCCTACGATCAACATCATTATTCCTTCCTAAAAAAACCAAAAACCACCGTAATCATTCTGCCAATAAAATTTATGCCCGGATCGGGGCTTTTAGAATGGGTTCCTAAGACAAAGAAACTCCCGCCAAAACGTAGTACCTGGGACTCCCGGCGCCCAGTTCGCTCTGCATTAAGTCAACGCTGCCAATACGTACAGGGCCAACAGAACTGTTTTCCAGTTGCCTGGTCGCCTTGATAAGATCATCCAGGCCGTGCGCAGCCTTAAACCTGGCCAGGGTTAAGTGGGGAGAAAAACGCCGTTTCTCAGAAGCAAAGCCAAGCGGCTCCAGGGCCTTCTGCACCTGCCGGTGCAACTTGGCCAGCATCTCTACCTCACCATCCACCCCCAGCCACAAAACCCGCGGCTTTCTTTCATCAGGGAAAAAGCCGACGCCCTTAAAACACAAACTGATTGGCCCAATACCGGTTGCCGCATGTTGTAAAGCAGAAGCAACCAGCGGCACCTGTTCCACCGGGGTATCGCCCAAAAACTGGATCGTCAGGTGGAAATTCTCCTCCCTTACCCACCGGGCATCAGACGTAGCCCGTTTCAATTTCCCCTGTAAAGCCGAAAGATCGGTTTTTATCTCTCCCGGAAAATTAACCGCTACAAAAAGCCGCACAAGTCGCAAGGCCACACACATCCCTACCTACTGCCTGCCTGCAGGGTAAAAGCCAAGCAAGAACCGTCCCTTTTTGCTACAACGTGCCGTAATCCTGCTTAACCTTGCCCGCATATTTCACCCGCGCCTGAGCCGCAGCCAGCCTGGCGATGGGCACCCTGAAAGGCGAGCAACTGACGTAATCCAGGCCGATTACATGACAGAATTCGATGGAACTGGGCTCTCCGCCATGCTCCCCGCAAATCCCGATCAACAAGTCCGGCCTGGTACGGCGGCCCAGGTCCACCGCCAGTTTCATTAGCTTGCCCACACCCCGGCGGTCCAGTACTACAAAAGGATTTTCATCAATAATTTTCTCCTCGATATAGTGATGCAGGAACTTGCCCTCGGCATCATCACGTGAAAAGCCAAAAGTGGTCTGAGTCAAGTCATTGGTACCAAAAGAGAAAAACTCGGCCTCGGCAGCCACCTCATCAGCTAAAAGCGCCGCCCGTGGAACTTCAATCATGGTCCCTATGGTATAGTGAAACTGCACGCCGGTTTCCTGCATTACCTTGTCGGCTACCCCGGTCACCACTTTACGCAGGAAAGACAACTCGTTTACATCCATTATCAGCGGGATTTCCACTTCTGGAATAATGTTGCAGCCCTCTTGCACCAGTTGGGCTGTAGCCTGAAAAATGGCTCTGGCCTGCATGGCATACACTTCCGGGAAAGTAATGCCGAGACGGCAGCCCCGGTGGCCAAGCATGGGGTTAAACTCGGACAGCGCCCGTACTTTACGGAGCAGATCCTCCTTTGCCTGCAGTTCGTCCGCATTCCCGCCGGTCAGGCGCATTTTAGTAATCTCTACCATCAATTCTTCAGCATCAGGCAGAAACTCATGCAGCGGCGGGTCCAACAAGCGGATGGTTACCGGAAAACCTTCCATGGCTTTTAGAATGCCGTAAAAGTCCCCTTGTTGCATAGGTAAAAGCCTGTCCAGAGCAGCCTGCCGCTCTTGTAAACCGGCTGCCAGGATCATTTCCTGCACCACAGGCAGGCGATCTTGCGCCATAAACATGTGCTCGGTGCGGGTAAGGCCGATACCTGCCGCCCCAAATTCCCGGGCCTTGGCCGCATCCTGCGGCGTATCGGCGTTGGCCCTTACCTCCAAAGTACGGACTTCATCAGCCCATTCCAGCAGGCGCTGAAACTCCGGCGACAGTTCCGGATCAATCATCGGCACAGCGCCCAGTATTACCTGACCGGCAGCGCCGTCGATGGAAATAACCTCCCCTTCTTTAACCACCAGGTCGCCGACATGAAACTCGCCCGCTCCGTAGTCGATCTGCACAGCTTCACAGCCGCAGACACACGGCTTGCCCATGCCGCGGGCAACTACTGCAGCATGGCTGGTCATGCCTCCACGGGAAGTAAGGATACCCTGTGCAGCAACAATACCATGGATATCATCCGGGGTGGTTTCAGTACGTACCAGGATTAATTTTTTACCTTCCTGACCCAACTTCTCGGCCTTATCAGCATCAAAAACTACCATACCGGAAGCCGCTCCCGGCGATGCCGGAAGCCCTTTAGCAATTACTTCCAAACTGGCCTGCGGGTCAATTCGCCGGTGCAGCAAGTGGTCCAACTGACCCGGCTCCACCCGAATAACCGCTTCTTCTTTAGTAATCAAACCCTCTTCGACCATATCTACGGCAATCTTTATAGCCGCCTGAGCCGTCCGCTTCCCGTTTCTGGTTTGCAAAATGTAGAGTTTTCCTTTTTCAATGGTAAATTCAATATCCTGCATGTTACGGTAATGTTTATCCAGAAGCTTACAAACATCAGCAAACTGCTTGAATACTTCCGGCATTTCCTGCTCTAAAGCCGCTATCGGCTGCGGCGTGCGGATACCGGCCACTACATCCTCGCCCTGGGCATTGATCAGGTATTCGCCGTATAGTTCGTTTGCGCCGGTTGACGGGTTCCGGGTAAAAGCCACGCCGGTACCGCTGTCGTTTCCCATGTTGCCGAAGACCATAACCTGGATGTTTACCGCCGTCCCCATATCGTCGGGAATCTTGCTAATCCGCCGGTAAACTATGGCCCGGTCGTTATTCCAGGAATTAAAAACAGCATATATAGACATAAACAACTGCTCCATCGGGTCTTGCGGGAAAGACTTGCCGGTTTCCCTGAGAATCAACTTTTTATATTCATCGATTACTTCCACCCAGTTCTCGGCAGTCAACTGATTATCGAAATAGACCCCGGCTTTATCCTTCTGGTGCTCAAGTATCCGCTCAAACTTGACATGTTCTATTCCCATGACCACGTCACCGAACATATTAATAAAGCGGCGGTAACAATCCATGGCAAAACGCTTGTCACCCGTAACCTGGGCCAGGGTTTCCACCGTCCGGTCATTCAAGCCTAAATTAAGCACAGTATCCATCATCCCCGGCATCGATACAGGGGCGCCAGAGCGCACCGAAACTAAAAGAGGGTTCCTTTTATCCCCAAATCTCTTACCCAGATTCTCTTCAAGCAAAGAAATTTTCCCTCTTACCTGCTCTTCCATGCCGGGTGGAAACTTCTGCCCCAGCCTGGTAAAATCTTTGCATGCCTCCGTAGTAATAATCACCCCCGGCGGCACAGGCAATCCGATATTAGTCATTTCGGCCAGGTTGGCGCCCTTACCCCCCAGCAAATCCTTCATACCGGCATTACCTTCCGAGAACAGATAAACGTACTTTTTACTTCCCAATTCTCTCCCCCCTGTAATAAATTTCTAAGACCCTGCTGGCCGTTTCTTCGACAGCCTTACTGGTTACATCAATAATCGAGCAGCCGGCCTTCTTCATGATTCCTTCGGCATACTCCAGTTCTTTCATGATCCGCTCCATGCTGGCATAGTCGGCATTTGCCGTAAGTCCTAAAGTTTTCAGTCTTTCCCGCCGGATCTCGTTCAAATGCTGGGGCTTGATTACCAGCCCGATCAATTTATGCGGCGGCAACTGAAATACTTCCTCCGGCGGGGCTACCTCCGGCACCAGCGGCACGTTGGCCGCTCTAATGCGCTTATGGGCCAGGTACATACACAACGGCGTCTTGGAAGTACGGGATACCCCGATTACTACCAAGTCGGCCCTGGCAATACCTCTGGGATCCTTACCATCATCATACTTAACCGCAAACTCAATAGCCTCCACTTTGCGGAAATACTCCTCGTCCACCTTACGCACCAGACCCGGCTCAAGCCTGGGACGGCGCTGCATCAAGCCTTCCAGGGCATCTATCATCGGGGTCATAATGTCAACAGTTGTTATTCCGTGTTTCTGTGCCTCCTTCACCAGCACCGCACGCAGTTCCGGACTAACCAGGGTATAAGCAATAATGCTGGCGGAATTGCCGGCTTCTTCTACAATTTCCGGAATCTCATGCGGATTATTAACATACGGCACCCGCCGTATGTTTGCTTTGCCGGCATTAAACTGGCTGGCCGCAGCCCGGGCTACCAGTTCCGCTGTTTCCCCAACCGAATCGGAAATGATATATATTACCGGTTTAATATTATTGTTATCAGAAATGATAACTCCCCCCTAAGCTTCCTCCCCAATTTCCACAAAGAGCCTGGTAATATTAGTCTTGCTTAAACGGCCGACTACTTCCAGCCCTTCATCTGCATTCGAGACAACCGTCTTGCGCACCACCGGCAAAGCGTCCACCTCATGGCTGATTAGCTTCCGGGCCGCCAGCCAGACCGGCTCTTCAGGTGTGGTAACAATTATATTCGGCATCCTGGTCATCACCACACCTACCGGCAATTTATGAATATCATGTCCGCCCATGGTAATCTTGAGAAAGTCTTTGCGGGAAATCACACCTTCCAGAATTCCTCCATTACGGACCACAAACAAAGTACCCGCATCTTCGATAAACATCGTCACCGCCGCATCGTAAACCGAACATTTCTCCCCTACCACGACCGGTACTGATTTTACATCACCCACCAGAATGCTGCGCAACTTTTCCGCTACAATAAAAAAAGGGTTCTTGCCGCTGAAAAAATAACCCACCCGGGGCCGGGCGCCCAGCAAACCGGACATGGTTAAAATAGCCAGGTCAGGTCTCAACGTTGCCTTGCTTGAAGACAGCTTCTCAGCAATTTGCTCGCCTGTAATCGGTCCCGACTTTTTAACTATTTCCAGAATAGCTTCCTGCCGCATAGTTAACTCCAACTCAATCGCCCCTTAAAGAGCATTTATGCCATACTAATATATTAAATGTTCTATAGCAATTTTCCTTCTTCCTAAACTATAGAAATTTTATGTAACTATGACAAAACCACAATTTTACTTAAATCAGCCACTCTTTTCACCAGCACTGCCAGCCTTTTCAGGATGGCCAAGCGGTTTTTGCGCAGTCTCTCATCTTCCACCATTACCATAACCGAGTTGAAGAACCGCTCCAGAGGTTCCTTCAAGACGGCTACGGCCGCAAAGAAAGCCCTGTAGTCCCGGCCGGTCAGATAGATTCGAGCCTCCTCCTCCAATGCCGACAGGCATTCAAACAGAGTATTCTCGGCCGGGTCGGCAAAAAGGCCGGGGGTTACCTCCAAGCTGTCTGCATTCCTGGACAGGTTATGGGCACGGGTAAAGGCCGTCAGCAAATCGGCAAAGTCCGGCTCCGGCCGGATATCATGCAGGGACTGAACCCGCAGATAAGCATCGTAAAAATCATCGTACCCGGCAGACAGAACAGCATCTACCGTATCATAGGAAAAACCCTGGTCGATAAAAATGTTCTTAAGCCGCTGCTGAAAAAATTCACTTAAGTTAGTTTTAACCTGAGCCAGGCCCAACTTCAGCTTCACCTGGCTTTCATACTCATTATAGGCTCTTTCAACCAGCGCCGTCAGGGACAGGGATATCGACCCGTCCAGGATAATCTGACTCACTCCCGCCGCCTGCCGCCTCAAGGCATAAGGATCCTGGGAACCGGTGGGCTGAATACCGAGGGCAAAACAACCGGCGATGCTATCCATCTTGTCAGCAATACCCAAAATCCGGCCCGGGAAAGTGGCGGGCAGCTTATCACCCGCAAAACGGGGCAGGTAATGCTCGAAAATAGCCTCGGCCACCAACCGGTCTTCCCCGGAACAAAGGGCGTACTCCCGGCCCATTACTCCCTGCAGTTCGGGAAATTCGTAAACCATGGCGGTAACCAGGTCAGCCTTGGCCAGGTAAGCGGCCCGCAGGATTTTTTGTCTGTCCTGCTCATTTACCCCCGTTAAAACGGCCAGATAGCCTGACAGAGCAGACACACGCGTCATTTTGTCAAAAACAGTACCCAGAGTTTCTTGAAAAACCACTTTCTTTAAGCCCGGCACTTTCCCGGCCAGAGGCGTTTTCAGATCTTCGCGGTAGAAGAAATCGGCATCCGCCAGCCTCGCCCGCAACACTCTCTCGTTACCCGTCCGCACAGCAGCAAGGGAACCGGGCGCGCTATTGGCCACCCCGATAAAACGGGGCAAAAGCCTGCCATCCGGCCCGTACACCGGAAAATAACGCTGGTGCCCGCGCATCGGCGTAACCAGCACCGCCGGCGGCAACTCCAAATACCGGGAATCAAAATTACCGGTAAAGGCAGTAGGATATTCTACCAGGTTGCTGATTTCCTCCAACAGTTCCTCATCCGGTTCCACCCGGCCGCCGGCCTCCCCGGCCAGTTCTTGCACCTGGCACCAGATGGTCTGCTGACGCTCCCGGCCGTCCACAATCACATACCCGGCCCGCATCTTGTCGAAATAATCCCGGGGATCAACAATAACCAGCGGCTCCCGGCACAGGAAGCGGTGGCCGAAGGTAACCCTCCCTGCTTCTAAACCGGCGAAGGTAAAGTCCACCACTTCTTCTCCCAAAAGGGCCAGGAGCCAGCGCACGGGACGGGCGAAACGAACCTCCTGACACCCCCAGCGCATCGGCCTGGGGAAATGCAGACTGCCGATCAGGGCAGGCGCCAGTTCGGCCAGCACCTCCCGGGCCGGCCGCCCGGCCTCCCTCTTTACCGCAAAAACGTAATCCACATGCCCCACCGGCCGGCGCACCAGGTCGGCCACCGCCACCCCCTGGCCGGCCGCAAATCCTGAAGCCGCCCGGGTGGGAGAACCATCCGGCTTAAAAGCCACCCTGGCCGCCGGTCCCTTCACCTCCTGGATAAAAGAATCCTGGACGGCAGCCATACCCCCGACATAAAGGACCAACCGGCGGGGGGTGCCGAATGTTGCCACATTCTCATACCCCAGGCGCTGCTCACACAGGGCATTCCCAGCCATCTCCTTCAATTCGGCCAGGGCCGGGCCTAAAAACCGGGCCGGTATTTCCTCAGTACCGATCTCCAACAAAAAGTCCCGCCGACCTTCCCTGCTTTGCTCAAAATCAGGCTGACTTTGACTACCCTTCACATTTAAAGCCCCCTTTTTAAAAGCGGGTAAGCAAGCGATTCGCGCTGGTCTACATAAACCTGCGCGCAGTTCCGGGCCAGATTGCGCACCCGTCCGATAAACCCGGTGCGCTCGGTAACACTGATGGCGCCGCGGGCATCCAGCAGGTTAAAAACGTGAGAGCACTTCAAAACATAGTCGTAAGCAGGAAGCACAAAACCCTTCTCCACCACCGACAAAGCTTCCTCTTCAAACATATCGAAAAGCTTAAAAAGCATGGCGGTATCAGCCAGCTTAAAGTTATAATGGGAATGCTCCACTTCCTCCCGGTGGTGGACATCGCCGTAAGTGACATCGCCCACCCACTTGATCTCAAAAACACTGTCCACTCCTTGAATAAACATGGCCAGCCGCTCCAGGCCGTAAGTAATTTCGGCTGAAACAGGCCGGCAGTCAAAACCGCCGCACTGCTGAAAATAAGTGAACTGGGTCACTTCCATCCCGTCCAGCCACACTTCCCAGCCCAACCCCCAGGCGCCCAGCGTCGGCGATTCCCAGTTATCCTCCACAAACCGGATGTCATGCCCGCCCGGATCAATACCGACGGCCTCAAGACTACCCAGATAAACCGCCTGTACATCGTCAGGAGACGGCTTGAGAACAACCTGGTACTGGTAATAATGCTGCAGGCGGTTCGGGTTTTCCCCGTAGCGCCCGTCGGTCGGCCGGCGTGACGGCTCGACGTAGGCCACCCGCCAGGGTTCCGGCCCCAAAACGCGCAGAAAAGTAGCCGGGTTCATAGTACCAGCTCCCTTTTCCACATCGTAAGGCTGTTGAATAACGCAGCCCTGTTCCGCCCAAAACCGGTCCAGAGCCATGATCAGCTCCTGAAAACTCACAATCTGCCCCCCTTTAGACAACTTTCTCAAGAAAATACCGGAAAACCCCGTTTTAGCTACCCAAAATAATTAACCTCCCGCCCCCGGTATCTCACTACCAGGGACGGGAGGTCTTTCCCGCGGTTCCACCCTGCTTGGCCGTCTTAAGCGGCCCACTTGTTAACGCAAGTTTTACTCACCATATACAGCAACTCTCTCCATCCGGCACGAATTATGCCGGCAACTGCCGTCAGGCTTTCCCCTTGCCGCTCGGAAACCCCTTTCACCGGCACCGCTTTACCCGGATTCCACCGCCCCGGGCTCTCTTAAAAAACTCTTTGCCGGCTACTCTTTCCCTCATCGCAGATATTTTTTTATTAAATTTAGCAAATTTTACGGCCAAAGTCAAACTCTTTTTAGCTTTAAACAGGTGGTTCAATAGCAATGCTTTTGTCATAATCCTGGAAAAGCAATTTGATTTCCACGCTGCTTTCCTCAACATCCTTTACCCGGCCCCGCAGCTCCGCCCGGCGCAAACGGTAATCCTTGGGGCTAAGCCACACCTTATAATAAACATCGGTCAACTGCATTTCCAAGAAAGGATTCTGCACCGCAGGAGAGAGCTCAAACAACAGCAGCTTCTCTCCATCAACTTTATGCCGGCCTTTATATTTTAAACTGGAAATGTCTTTAAATTTAAAGTAAGCGGCAGGGCTCAACTCGGCATAAAAAAGCTCCGCCCCGGCCATCTGGCCGGAAGTTATGACCATCCACCGTTCAGAAGAATGATCTTTTAAATAAGCAGTATCTCCGACCCGGATAAAATCAACCGGCGTATTCATAATACTTCCTCTAATCCGTATCCGGTCGGGAGCCGCCCATTCTCCCGCCACTTTTCCGGTAAAATTTACCCTGGCCTTTCCCTCAGTCACCATTTCTGCCTCCATTTGGAACCGGTAGCTGCGGCTGGCCAGGGTTTTTTGAATACCGGTATGGAGAACTTCCCGGGGAGAAACCGAACCGGCACTCTTGCTTTCAAGATATCCAGATCCCCAAAAAATAAACAGCGTCAGGCCGGCCAGACAAAGCAATAAAAACTTTCTTTTATTGACAAACAGCCAGGGCATGACCGTTTCCCCTTCCCGGAAAATCATGCTAAATTATACTGACCGGCCGGGCTAAATATGACTGCTTGTATTTTCCACCCTCTTGTATTAAAATTTACCCGTGTGCATAAACCACAAGGAGGCTTATTCATGGCAATCATCGTACCCATCAAAGGCTTGCGCTACAACCGGGAAAAGATAAAGAACCTGGCCGACGTAATAACCCCGCCCTACGATATCATAGACAACAAAGCCCAGGACATTTATTACGCCCGGCATCCTTACAACATTATCCGCCTGGAGTACGGAAAAATTTTTCCGGGGGACAACGAAGAAAACAACCGCTACACCAGGGCGGCCGCCGACTTTACCCGCTGGCAGGAGGCCGGGGTACTGGCGCCGGAAAAATTGCCGGCCGTTTACTACTACGAGCAGGAGTTCATCATAAACGAAGGAAAAAAAGTGCGCAGCGGCTTTACCTGCGGCGTTAAACTGGAACCCTATGAAAAAGGGGTGGTACTCCCTCACGAAGAAACCATGCCCAAACATAAAGCCGACCGCCTGGCCCTGATGAAAGCCTGCGGGGCCAATTTCAGCCCCATCTTCGCTCTCTACATCGACCGGGAGAACGCAGCTACAAGCATCCTCCGGCAAACAATCAAGAAAACCGCCCCGGACATAAACTGCACCGGTGAAAACAGGGAAACACACCGCCTGTGGGCGGTCACCGATGCCGCCGCCATCAGCCGGATTCAAAAAATAATGACGGATAAACAGATATTCATTGCCGACGGCCACCATCGCTACGAAACGGCACTAAATTATAAAAACGAGCAGGCAGCAGATAAAAACAAAGCGCCCACCGGCACAAACACCGAACCAGCGTACCACTACGTGATGATGACCCTGGTTAACCTCTATGACGCCGGCCTGATAGTCCTGCCGGCCCACCGCCTGGTAAAAAACATAACCGGCCTGAATAAAGACCGGCTGCCGGCACAACTGGCAGAAAACTTTACAGTGGAAAAATTCACCCTCGCACCAGATTACAGCAACCTTCAGGACTTCCTTCGCTCCCTGGCCGCTCCCGCCCCGGCTGCTCCCGCCCGACGCCACATCTTCGGCCTCTACACCGGCAGGAGAGAAATCTACCGGCTCACCCTGCGCCACGAACCCCCGCCGGCAGAACTGATGCCGCCGGGCAAGTCTCCGGCCTGGCAGAACCTGGACGTATCGGTGCTGCAAACCCTGATCCTGGAAAAATACCTGGGCATCGACTGCGCCAGGCGGGCCGCTGCGGACCAGATCAGCTACACCAGGGAAGAAGAAGGCGCCCTGAAGGCAGTGGACTGCGGCGAATTTCAGCTGGCTTTCTTCTTAAATCCCACCCGGGTGGAAGAAGTCATCGACGTTGCTTCCAACGGCGAAAAAATGCCGCAAAAGTCCACTTACTTTCACCCCAAGCTGATCACCGGCCTGGTAATCAACAAGCTTTAAAAACTTAGATCGGAGCGACGCCGGTTTTTATCGCCGCCCGGATCACATTCTCAGCCACCACCTCAGCTACACCGGGGTGAAAAACGCTGGGGATAATGTAATCTTCGGACAGGTGCTCCTCGTCGATCATACCAGCAATGGCCTCAGCCGCGGCGAGCTTCATGGCGGTATTGATCTTTTTCGCCTGAATGGAGAGAGCACCCTTAAAAACACCCGGGAAGCAGAGAACGTTGTTGATCTGGTTGGTATAGTCGGAACGGCCGGTTGCCATCACCCGGGCCACGCCTTCCAGTTCCTCGGGCAGAATCTCCGGGATTGGATTGGCCAGCGCAAAAATTACCGGGTCGGGCGCCATTCTCCTAACCATCTCTTTCTTCAGCGCCCCGCCTACCGAAACGCCGATAAATACATCCCGGTCTTTGAGCGCCTTCGATAAGTGTCCCTTAATCCTCTCTTTATTTGTAATCTCCGCCAGACGGTGTTTGTGATCATCCATATGTTCATCCCTGCCCCGGTAAATAGCGCCGGCCCGGTCACACATCACAATATCGGCAGCACCCGCCTCAATCAACAGCCCGGCAATCGCCGTCCCGGCAGCGCCGGTGCCGTTAATCAAAACCTTTATACCGGTAATATCCTTTTGCACCACTTTCAAGGCGTTAATCAGCCCGGCCAGAACAACCACCGCCGTCCCGTGCTGGTCATCATGAAAAACAGGAATATCCAGTTCCTCGCTCAACCGCTCCTCAATTTCAAAACACCGGGGGCTGGCAATATCCTCGAGGTTTATCCCACCGTAAGTAGGCGCCACCAGCTTTACAGCCTTTACGATTTCGTCAGCATCCTGCGAATTTATCAGCAAAGGAAATGCGTTTATGCCGGCAAATTTTTTAAAGAGCATGGACTTGCCCTCCATCACCGGCATGGCGGCAAGCGGCCCGATATTGCCCAGGCCGAGCACTGCCGACCCGTCGGTGACAATAGCTACTGAAGTCGAAATAATGGTATAATCACTGGCCATTGACGGGTCTTCAACAATGGCCCGGCAAATCTTGGCCACTCCCGGTGTATATACATGGGAAAGATCCGTAAACGTTTTAATGTCCAGCTTGTTTTGCAGGGTAATTTTGCCCTGCTCGTGCACACGCCTGACCTCATCATAAATCTTTATCAGTTGGGCAATGCCTTTCTCCTCAAGTTGCTTTAACGCCTTAACAATCTTCTCCAGGTGCGCTTCGTTCTTTATGAAGACGGAAACATCCCTTACCACGTAATCCCTGGAAACCGAAACAATGCTTATTGAGCCGATATCACCCTTCACATAGCCGATCGCCGCGGTAACTTTCGCCAGCATACCGGGTTTGTTTTTAATTTTCAACCTCAAGATACAGGAATCGGATATTAATCTCATTATATTCCTCCTGAAGATTTTACAGATATACCTATAATATCATATCCTTCACCATCTCTGCTATTGCCGGCGAGGCGGTCAGGCCGGGCGATTCTATACCGATGAGGTTAATCAAGCCGGGCAGCCCCCGGCCGATTTCGTGCCGGATAACAAAGTCCTTCTGCGCTTCCCCCGGCCCCTGCAGCTTCGGCCGCACTCCCGCCATCTCGGGCTCCAGGTCTTCTAAGGTTATATCCGGCAAAAACCGCCTGACCCCTTCGTAAAAAAGCCGCCTGTTTGCTTCATCGACTGAATAATCAACCTGCCGGACATATTTTACACCCGGACCCAGGCGCATTCTGCCGTCCAGGTCCAGCGTGACATGGATGCCCACTCCCGTGACCTCGGGCAGCGGAACCGGGTAAACCAGCCTGGATACCAGCCTGCTCTTGCCGGCACCAACGCTGAAGTATTCCCCCTTGCAATAATGCAGCCGGTAGCCCGCCTGCTCCACATCAATGCCGGCCATGCCGGCAATTTTATCGGAGTATAGCCCGGCGCAGTTGATCAAAACCTCAGTGGTAAAGGCAAAGCACCCTCCCGGGTCCAGCACCTCAACGGCATAGCCGCCGCCCGTCCGGTCTATGCCGGTCACCTCCGCCTTATAAACCACCCCGGCGCCGCTACCCTTCGCCTTCTGCAAAAAATACTTCATCAGGGCGTGGGAGTCGATAACCCCGGTGGAAGGCACAAAAAGGGCGGCATCAGCCTCCACGTTGGGCTCCAGCTTTTTTAATTCAGCGCGGGACAACAGGCACAGGCC
>JAGUVT010000148.1 GCA_020062745.1 Deltaproteobacteria bacterium | reverse complement strand
TCACTCCGGCAAGCTTTAACCCATTCATCAACCGGCTATAAGTCAAGCCGTTCATGCGTGCTGCAGCATTTATTCTGGCAATCCACAACTTCCGGAAGTCACGTTTCCTGGCTTTACGGTCACGATAAGCGTAAACCAGGGACTTCATTACCTGTTGGTTGGCTACCCGAAAAAGTTTACTTTTTGCCCCCCTGTACCCTTTTGCCAGCTTAAGCACCTTTTTATGTTTCACACGGGAAACCACACTGCTCTTCACCCGTGGCATTATATAACTCCCCCTCCTTGTATCACACTTTGTATTATGGAAGCAACCGCTTCAAACGGTCGGCATCAGCCGGACTGATGATTATAGATGAGCTCAGTTTCCGTTTCCGTTTAGCAGATTTCTTACCCAGTATATGGCTATGAAAAGCATGAAAACCTTTAATTTTCCCGCCCGCTGTTTTCTTAAACCGTTTGGCAGCGCCGCGGTGGGTCTTAATTTTCGGCATAATCAATCTTCCCTTCTAGTTTTCTTGTCTAGGGGCTAAAATCATAATCATATTTTTACCTTCCAGCTTCGGCTGCCGTTCCACCGCAGAAAACTCCTTTACTTCCCCTGCCAGCCTCTGGAGCAGCGCCTGACCAAGTTTAGTATGTACAATTTCTCTTCCTCGAAATACAATAGTTGCCTTTACCTTATCCCCATCCTTTAAAAAACGGACCGCATTTCTAACTTTCACATCAAAGTCGTGATCCTCAATATTGGGCCGAAGTTTAACTTCTTTGATATTGACGATTCTTTGCTTCTTTTTTGCTTCTTTCTCTCTTTTACTTTGCTCGTATTTATACTTGCCAAAATCCATAATCCGGCAAACTGGCGGTTTTGCTTGAGCAGCCACTTCAACCAGATCCATCTGTCTCTCCTCTGCCAGACGCAGGGCATCCTTCGCCGGCATAATACCCAATTGGGTACCGTCACCATCCACGACTCTGACTTCCCTTACCCTTATTTCTTCATTAATCCGAAAATCTTTCGTTATAACAAGTTCACCTCCCTGACCAGAAATAACAATAAATAAAAAGCAGGCGCCTCCACCCGCTTAACATCAAAAAGTTATCTTTAAAATATTAACCTTATGGACAGCCTCCTCTTGTTACTATTCGTAGCAAATTACCCAAAAAAGCGTCGTAAGGTGAGAAGCGGATGGCTTCTACTTGAGAAACTAAATATTACATTTTTATACCATAATATAACATACTTATTAAGTCCGGTCAAGTACTTTAAATTTAATTTCGGCGCTTATTCTTTCCTGCAACTCCTTTAGCTGCATGGCTCCCAGATCGCCGCCCGCACGATGGCGCACCGCCACCGTACCATTAGCCGCCTCTTTATCACCTATTACCAGCATATAAGGGACCTTCTGGGTTTGAGCATCACGAATCTTATAACCTACCTTTTCATTCCTGGCATCCAACTCCACTCTGATTCCCTGCTCCGACAGCATAGCAACCACTTCCCGGGCGTAGGGAATGCTTCGGTCGGTAATCGGCAATACCCGTACCTGCTCCGGCGCCAGCCAGACTGGAAAAGCACCGGCAAAATGTTCGGTGAGAATTCCAATGAACCGCTCGACACTGCCGAAAACCACCCTGTGAATCATCACCGGCTGGTGACGCTGGCCATCTTCGCCAATATAAGCTAAATTAAATTTTTCCGGCATTAAAAAATCCAGTTGAATCGTGCCGCACTGCCAGGTACGGCCTAAAGAATCTTTTAAATGAAAATCAATCTTCGGCCCGTAAAAAGCGCCATCTCCCTCATTAATTTTATAAGCCTGTCCACAAGCTTCTAATGCTTCTTGTAACGCCGCGGTAGCTTTATCCCAAATTTCAACGGAACCCATAGCCTTTTCCGGCCTGGTAGACAACTCCACATGATAGGAAAAACCAAAAATGCGGTAAAAGTCGTCTACCAGCTTAATTACTCCAATAATTTCCTCTTTCATCTGGGACAGCAACATAAAAATATGGGCGTCATCCTGAGTAAAACAACGCACCCGCATCAAACCGTGTAATACGCCGGACAATTCGTGCCGGTGCACCAGACCCATTTCAGCCAAACGGATGGGAAGTTCCCGGTAACTGTGTTGTTTATGCTTATAAACAAGCATGGCGCCGGGGCAATTCATCGGCTTAACAGCATATTCAGCTTCGTCTATATTTGTAAAATACATATTTTCCCGGTAATGATCCCAATGTCCGGACTGCTCCCACAAGGTACGGCTCAAGATAACAGGAGTGCGGATCTCCTGGTATCCCCTCCTTTTATGCTCTTCCCGCCAGTATTGCTCAAGTTCATTGCGTACAAGCATACCTCTCGGATGAAAAAAAGGGAAACCGGGCCCTTCATCATGAATGCTGAATAAATCCAGTTCTACTCCCAGTTTACGGTGGTCGCGGCGCCTGGCCTCGGAAAGCCTAAAAAGGTGTTCTTCAAGCATGGATCCGGTAGGAAAGGATACGCCGTAAATGCGCTGCAGCATCTTATTTTTTTCACTGCCCCGCCAGTAAGCACCGGCAACACTGAGCAATTTAAAAGATTTTAAGAATCCGGTAGAGGGACATGCGGGCCAGCGCAAAGGTCTACGAATTCGCCATCCCGGTAAAAGGAAAGCGGGGCGCCGGGCGGCAGTTCTTCAATTAATTCGATTTTATAATTCTGGCCGGCTTTCTCAAACATGGCTATTGCTTCCGGACGGGACAATTCAAAGCGCTCGAAAGGAAGGTCTGCCGCAACAATGGCTTTCATTTCCCTTTCGATTTGTTCCAGAACTTCCGGTGTGAAACTTTCCACGGCTTCAAAATCATAATAAAAACCGTTTTCTATGGCCGGGCCGATAGCCAGCCTGGTACCGGAAAACAAACGCTGCACGGCATGAGCCATGACATGAGCGGTACTATGGTGAAACACCTGCCGCCCTTCTTCGGTATCAAAAGTGTAAAATTGTACAGCAGCATCATTTTTTAAAGGATAACTTAAATCTACCAGAGTGCCATTTACCCCGGCGACAATTACTTTCCCCGCCAACTGCGGATCAATCATCTCCGCCGGAGTAGTACCTGCCGGGTACTGCCGCACCAGGCCGCCCGGTAAAGTTACATTAATATTTTGCATTATTTTACGCCCTTTTTAGTATTAACCTACGATTTGTATTATATTTTAAGTTAAAATATCTTGTCAACCAACCAGGGGCTATATAAAACGGCTGTAACCAAAGCATCTAACCCATCATACCATATTAATGGCAAAAACAAAAAATGAAATGGGGGTTTTTAAATGGGTTACCTTTATGGCGGTGGATATGACGGTGGCGGCGGCGGAGCTTTTATTATCTTCCTGATCTTGATCCTGCTGATCTTGGGCCTTGGGTTTTGTGTTCCTTATCAGGCTTCCAAGTAGGATCAAAAAAGAAGGTCGTAAAACGACCTTCTTTTTATTTGCATAAACTACAGCCCGGGCATTTGTCCACCCGACTGGTAAATACACTCTTAATAGTCTCAAAAGCGTTGTCATTATATCTTAAATGGGCAATTATTTTCTTCGGGGCAACCGTAATCAAGGCACTGATTAAAAGGTCCTCACAACTGGCTTCCCGGTCGACCAGGTCAATAATAAAACCCTCCAGGTAGTCACTACGGATTACTTTCATTTGCGCATCAAAGAGTTTAAAACCTCCCTCTGCCTTTAGTAAAACATGAACAAGATCAGTCCGAGGCTCCTGGACTTCCACAAAATGCTTGAGCAATTGAATAAATTCTTCATATTCTCTTTCTATTAAGAAATCGTCGACCGCTTTATCAGAAGCGTCACGTAATTCACTAAGATAGTCTTTTAAACGGAATTTAATAAACCCATCAATTACGAGGTGATTGTTATTATGTAAAAAGCCCAGTAACTTTTGGAGGACCTTGTTCTTCCGCCTTAAATAATTTATCGGACCTTGTTCAAGACACCCCTCCCTGCGGCTTAAATACTGCATTATATGTTCAACAATAACTTTTTTATCATCTTCGCTAAAATAATAATAACTTTCTCTGACAATTTCCCACAGCAATACTTTTTCCCAGCAATTTAAAATTAGCTCGGCAATAACATCGGCCAGAAAATATCGAAAAAACGCCTGGCCATCAGCCAATGAGCAATTATCTTTGGTATAAGTAACCTGACAAAACAAAAAAGTAAACTCGCCTGCCGGCCGTTCCTCTACGTTTATCTTCAAACCGCTATTTTTGAAAAGCCTGAGAGCCTTCTTTATCCTGCTTTTCAGATAATCAATATGCTGAGTGCTACCGACAGAAATGATCATTTCCATCACCTTTTTATTTAAGACACTGGTGATACCAGTATAAACAAAAATTAAAAGCGATATGCCTGAAGATAAATTTTCCATTGGAACAAAGCCAGTATCCGATTCAGCAACTGCCAGAGAACCCTTTCCACTGAAACATCAAGGAGGGAAGATATTGATTTCTCAAACCAACACTGCTATTATGATAATATAAGGTAATAATACAGCAAAGAAACAGAAGAACCGTACTGCCAAATAGCTTATGCCCATCGGGTAAGCTAAACTCCAATACATAATTTCTCTATTCAGCCATTAGTGGTCATCTTTCAGCTTCCACCAAAACAAAGGAAAACAGCCAACCCTTGTTTTTGTTGACGAGCGACAGCTTAGGGCTGAGGGATGACTGCTGAATAGTTACCATAAATGTTGAAAAGGTGTGGTAAATTGAAAGTAGCACTGATTACTTTCAAAGACATAGATAAGTTAACCGGCGGGTACATTTACAACCAGAAAGTAGTAAGCTACCTGCGTCAGCAGGGTATAACGGTAGATATTATCGGTTTAAAGCGCCTGCCTTATTTTGCCAATATCATCTGGAATATCTGGTTATTCTTCCACCTGACCAAGAAACATTATGACCTGGTTATTGAAGATGAACTATGCCATATCTCTGTCTTTATCCTCAACCATATCCTTAAGCGGCAAGGTAGAACCAGAATCGCGGTTATAGTCCATCTGCTGCACTGGCTCGAAATCGTGAGATGGCAACTTTCCTCTATTATCGTAAAATGGATTGAAAAGAAAATGCTCCTGGCTGCAGACCTCATTATCGCCAACAGCAATTATACTAAAAAAGAAATCACCCGGATGGGTGTCCCGGAAAAAACCGTGGAAATCGTTTACCCCGGTTACGACCCTCCTTTTAAATTAAGCAAAGTAAACCGGAAAGAAAGGTCAAAGGGGATAACTAAAATCCTTTTCGTCGGCAGTTGTCTGCCGCACAAAGGATTAAAATACCTGATTGAAGCTGTTTACCGCCTTAAGGACCCCAATATTCACCTGGATATAGTGGGAGATACAACCTTAAACAAAGCTTATACCAAAATTATAAAACGAATAATAAAAAAATACGGGCTGGAAGAAATGATTTTTTTTCACGGAGTAATTCCCCGCAAAGCAATCTGGCACTTTTATGTAGATGCTGATATTTTCGCAGTTCCCTCTCTATATGAGGCATACGGAATTGTCTTCGTCGAGGCCATGTTTTTCAAGCTTCCCGTTATCGCTACAAATGCAGGTGGAATACCGGAAATAGTAGAAAACGAAAAAACAGGGCTCTTAATTCCTCCTAAAAATATTGCCGCTCTGAGCGAGGCCATCGAAAAGCTGGTTAAAAAAGAAGAGTTGCGCATCATTTATGGAGAACAGGGATTTGCCAGATTAAAAAATTTCTCTTCCTGGGAAAAAACAGGACAAACAATTTATAAACTCTTACACAGGCTCTGGCTGGTTAAAAGTCCTCCCGGTAAGAAGCAAAAGCTGAAGCGGATTCCCAAACGGTAACCTGTAAGCGCGATAGTTATCCTTTAATTAAGGGAAACAGATTGTTGTCAATTTTAAAAATTGTGGTATAATAACACTAGCAATCGACAACCCCTGTGTCTACTTGCTTCCCTTTTACCTCTCCAGAACGGAAATAACTCGCAAAAAAACAGGAAAAAGCTTCTCTTTTAGAGAATATAAAAAGCATGTCCTGGCAGTATATAAACAGGTTAAAAGGAGGACTAGTATATATGCCAAGCAAACCAATCCAGGATGAAAAAAGAGTATTCATGACCGGCAATGAAGTGGTTGCCTGGGCTGCCCTGGCCGCCAGGGCCGACATTATGTACGGTTACCCGATTACTCCGCAAAATGAAATCATGCACTACTGGACACGCCTGGCGCCAAAACATGACAAAAAATTTTTACAAACCGAGGACGAGCTGTCAGCCGGCTTCACTACCATCGGCGGCGTGCTGGCCGGTTTCAAGGCCTTTACCGCTACGGCCGGCCCGGGGAATACACTGATGCAGGAGCCCATGTCCATGGCCGAAATGATGCGCCTGCCGACTGTGGTAGTAGTTCAGCAAAGAGGAGGGCCTTCCACCGCAACGGTAATCTACTCTCAGCAAGAAGTAATGCTGACCACTTTCGGCGGCAACGGCGAGGGACTGCGCATCGTATACTCAACTGCCAATCACCAGGAATTGTTCGATTACACCATCAAGGCCTTTAATTCCGCCTGGAAATACCGCTTTCCCACCTTTGTACTGGGTGACGGCTACCAGGCTAAAATGCGTGAACCGCTTACCATCTACGACCCCCTGGATAAAAATATCGAATTGGTAAAACCGGAACCATACGTAGGCAAACCAGGAACACCGGCTATCGACCGCCCCCCTACTCAACTGCGCAACACCTTCAGTATGGAAGAAGAACTTTTTGAGGCTCTCCAGGAAATAATCGGGGATTACGAAAAGGTTGCGCCGGAAATTGCCGAGTACCAGTCATTTGGAACCGAAGATGCCGACCTGGTTATCATCGCTCATGGAGTTGTATCGAGGGCAGCCCGGCTGGCAGTGAAAGAAATGCAAGAAAACGGTCTTAAAGTAGGCTATTTCAGGCCCATCACGCTAAGACCGATGCCGGTTAAAGAAATCCAGGAAATCGCTTCAAGAGTAAAACGCTTCCTGGTTGTCGAGTCGGCCTACGGCCAACTGGCCAGGTTACTTAAAGAAGCAGCCTACAGGTCAACTGCTGAAATGGTCCCGCTATATAAGCCGGGAGTGGGTGTAACAGCAGAAGAAGTGGTAAAGAAAGCAAAAGAAATACTAAGTTAGAGTATTATTATAAAAAGCTGAAAAATAATTACCGTTAGCCGAATAATTATAACTCATAAGGAAGGAGCAATTACTCATGACCATCCAACCGGCTATGCCAAAAAGCTGGCGGGCTGATACAAAACCACACAAGTTTTGCCCCGGCTGCGGTCACGGGCTGGTACTGAAGGCTCTCGGCCAGGCCATAGATGAACTGGGCATACAGGATCGAGCCGTTTTTGGCTGCGACATTGGCTGCTCGCTGCTGTCCTGGGACTTTTTTAACGTCGATACCGTACAAACCCACCACGGCCGGACCAACCCGGTAATTACCGGATTAAAAAGAGCAAATCCCGATTTAATCGGTATTGCCTATATGGGAGACGGCGGCGGGTACGCTATCGGCGCCCAGCACCTGGTAAGCGCTGCTACCAGAAACGAGCGTATTACCGCCATCCTGGTAAACAACACCCAGTACGGCATGACCGGCGGGCAAATGGCCCCCACCACCCTGCCCGGGCAAAAAACCGAAACCACCCCCTACGGCCGGGACATTGAACAAACCGGCCATCCCACTCAAGGTCCCGAAATGGTGGCCGCCATTACAAAGGAAGGCGCTTACGTAGCCAGAGGTACGGTAGCCAACCTCAGGCAATTAAAAAACTTTATTAAAAAGGCCCTGCAAAATCAAATCGAAGGAAACGGCTTTTCGTTTGTCGAAGTGCTTTCCACCTGTCCCACCAACTGGCGTACCAATGCGAAAGAAACCTGGCATTTTGTCGAAAATGAAATGACCCAATATTTTAAAATCGGTGAAATTAAAGCGCCTGACTCTAAAGGGCCGGAGGAGGGACAAACAAATGGCTAAAAGCATCAAAATCGTTCTGGCCGGAGAAGGCGGCCAGGGAGTTCAGGCTGTAGCCGAGATTATTGCCGAGGCAGCTAATGAGGAAGGGCGAGAAGCGTTATACATACCTAATTTCGGCGTTGAACAGCGGGGCGGCGTCTCCGTGGCTTTTGTCCAGATCAGTGACGAACCAATCGGCTCACCCAAGTTTGAAACCGGGGACATCGTCGTCGCCTTAAGCGACCGGGCAATATACCGTACCAAACAATATGTAGGTCCGCAAACCACCTTCGTATATGATTCCGGAATTGAAGGAATAAACGGCGCCCTACCCCGAAACGCCGCCAAAGTGGTAGGGATACCGGCCATTGAAGTGGCAAAGAACGAACTTCACCCGCGGGTGTTCAACATCATTATCATGGGTGCGGTGGTAGGCGCAACCGGAGTTATTTCGAAAGAAGAAGCAGAAACCGCAATAGAAAAGAAACTGGGCTACAAATTCGAAAAACAACCGGATTTGCGCGATTTGAATTTCAAAGCCATCCAGCGGGGAATAGAACTTGTATCAAAAGTGAGCTAGGAGGTTTTATTTATTGGACTACAAAGGACAAACTACAGAAACAAAAAAGGATTCTTTACTATATTCTCCGGTTTGTGCAAAGGATGCGGCCTGTGTATTGAAAAATGCCCCGTCAGTTGCATGTCATGGTCGGAAACACTAGGTGTTTACGGCACTCCGTCAGTAAAAATCGACGACCGCTGCATCACCTGCGTCACCTGCCAGACGGTCTGCCCGGATTGCGCCATAACCGTAATCAAGAAAGAAAAGAAAGCAGGATAATTTCCAAAGAACACAGAATACAGAAGTCAGAATTCTTTTTTAGTTAATAAACGTGCAACGACAAAAAGTTTGGGCTAACTTCAGTAAAGCTCAAATATTCAAATATCTAGACAGGAGGTATCTTATGGTTGGGATAGTAGCGTATGGCGCTTACGTACCTTACAACAGAATGGACCGTAAGCGAATCAAAGAGGCGCTGGGCATACCGGCGGCGCCTGGCGAAAAAGCAGTGGCCGGTTTTGACGAAGACAGTGTTTCAATGGCCGCAATGGCTGCGCTGGACTGTATAAACGGCATAAAGCCGGGAGAAATCGATGCCGTTTATCTGGCTACCACTTCAACACCTTACAAAGAAAAACAATCAGCCACAACCATAGCCATGGCCATCGACGCCGGAAGCAACGTGCGCACAGCAGACTTCACCAATTCCCTGCGGGCCGGTTCTACGGCCATCCTGGCCGCCATCGACGCGGCAAAGGCCGGCGCCAAAAGCGTTCTGGTCACTACCGCAGACTGCCGCATGGGGGCTCCGCAAGGGGCGCTGGAGCAGGTTCTCGGTGATGGAGCAGCCGCTTTTGTTATCGGCAGCGACGGGGTGGTAGCCAATGTGGTAGACACCTACAGCGTTTCAAAGGAATTCATCGACAACTGGCGCGACAACAATGATACCTTTATCCGCCCCTGGGAAGAACGTTTTACCGTTGCCGAAGGCTACAACAAAATAGTCATGGAAGCCGTAAAAGGAATTGCCAAAAAGACCGGGCTTACGCCCGGAGATTTTGCCAAAATCATTCTCTACAGCTTAAACCCCAGACACCAAATGGCCCTCGCTGCTGCTATGGGTTTTCAACCGGCTCAAATCCAGGACAGCCTCTACATGACCGTCGGCAGCGCCGGTACAGCCAATGCTCCGATGATGCTGGCCGGGGCACTGGAAGAAGCCAAGCCGGGCGACAAGCTGCTCTTCGTTACTTATGGTGACGGAAGCGACGCCATCATTTTTGAAGTAACCGAGGCCATCTCCAGCTTCAAGCCGGTACGCGGCTTGAAAAAACACATTGAGTCCAAAGCGTCCACCATGACCTATGGAACATACCTCAAATTGCGTAACCTGGTAACTATCGATAAAAGCCGCCAGGTTGAGCGTCTGTCTCCTTATGTGCCGGCAATGTTCCGCAATTACAAGCAAAACTTAAGCCTTTACGGCACAAAATGTAAAGTTTGCGGTACTCCCCAGTACCCCAGACAGCGTGTCTGTGTAAACTGCCAGGCCAAAGATCAGATGGAAGACTACCGCTTCGCCGGCAAAAAAGGTAAGATTGCCACATATACTCTGGATTTTCTGGCTCCTTCCGATGTCCCGCCCACCGTTCTCGGAGCAATAGACTTCGAAGGGGGCGGCCGGATGATCTGCGAAATAAGCGACTGCGACCCTGCCGCTCTTGAAATCGGCATGGAAGTAGAAATGTCATTTCGCCGGCTTTACAAGGTAGGCAGCTTCAGCACCTATTTCTGGAAAGCAAGACCAATAAGATAATTGATTGCAGGAGGGATAAAGTATGGCAAGTAAAGGAATCAAAGACAAAGTAGCCATTATCGGCATGGGCTGCACAAAATTCGGCGAACTATGGGATAAAAGTCCTGCCGACATGTTGATCGACTCAGCCTACGAAGCCATAGCCGATGCCGGCATAGAGCCTAAAGATATCGACGCTTACTGGTACGGTACCATGGCTACAAATATCTCCGGCTTATCCGTATCAATACCTTTAAAAAGCCAGTACAAGCCGGTAAGCCGCCTGGAGAACATGTGCGCAACCGGTTCGGAAGCTTTCCGCAATGCGTGCTACGCCGTTGCCAGCGGCGCTTATGACATCGCTATGGCCGTCGGAGTGGAAAAACTAAAAGACAGCGGTATCAGCGGATTGGATATCAGAGGTATTCTTTCCGGTAACGACGGTGCAGACATCAATATCACCGCCCCGGCAGGCTTCTCCTTTATCGCGCCGGCATACTTTAAAAAATACGGGTTGGATCCCAAGCAAGGCAAAGAAGTGCTGGCCCGCATCGCCTGGAAAAATCACAAAAACGGCGCCCTAAACCCCAAGGCTCAGTTCCGGCGGGAAGTGCCAATGGAAAACATCATGAAATCACCGATGATCGCCGCCCCTCTGGGAATTATGGATTGCTCCGGGGTGGCGGACGGCTCGGCAGCAGCCATTATAGTGCGGGCTGAGGACGCTAAAAAGTTCCGGAGCGACCCTGTTTATGTAAAAGCCCTGACCTGTATCACCGGGCCCGGTCACAGCGGGATGTATCAGGATTACGACTTTACCACCAACAAGGAAACCTGCTATGCCGCCATTGACGCTTACCAGCAGGCCGGTGTTACCAATCCGCGGGAGCAGATCAGCATGGCTGAAGTACACGACTGCTTCACCCCGACGGAATTGATCCTCTACGAAGACCTGCAATTCAGCGAAAGAGGCAAAGGATGGGTCGATGCCATGAACGGATTTTTCGATCTTGACGGCAAGCTGCCGGTCAACCCCGATGGAGGACTTAAATCATTCGGCCATCCCATTGGAGCCTCCGGCTTAAGAATGCTTTACGAAATGTACAAGCAACTCCAGGGCAAGGCTGACAAGCGCCAGCTTGAAAATCCCAAGCTGGGCCTCACCCACAACCTGGGCGGCCTGCCGTGGCAGTCGGTGGCATTTGTCTCCATCGTAGGCAAAGAACTGGACTAAGGGGATCATGTTTACTGAAATAACTACCCAAAAACACTGCCGTATCTGCCAGAAAGAGGTGGCGGTAAAAGAAATTCACTGCGTGGACCCCAGCCGCACGTGCCAGATAATGGCAGAAGTATTTGCTATGGAATGTCTGAGTGAAGAACCATGCCAGTATAAAAAGCAGGTAGCCAATTGCCCTTTATTTAAGGAATGCGCTCAAAAAAAAGGCCTTTGAGGAGGGAAAACATGGCCGACAAAAGCAAAATCGGGAAGGAATATCCTCCCTTCACCTGGGAGGTAGAAAAAGGCAAGATCAAAGAACTGGTGCAGGCCATCGGCGACAAAAACCCGATCTTCCAGGATCGGGAGGCGGCAACAGCCGCCGGGTACAAAGACATAGTGGCATCCCCCACCTATATTACAGTGCCCATGAACTGGTCAAACCAGCTGATGGGAATGATCAAGGACTTGCAAATAAACTTCTTAAAAGTTCTGCATGGTGAAGAAGGCTACGAATACTTTGGAGAAATTCACCCCGGTGACATACTTACCGGAAAAGCAAAAGTAGCCGATATTCAGACAAAGTCAGGCAAAACCGGCGAAATGGACCTAATCAAGATAGAAATAAACTATACTAACCAGGAAGGCAAGCCGGTATTGAAAGCAAATTCCTTGATCGTGGAAAGAAAATAACCAGCAAGGCGAGGTGATATTATGAATAAAGACATATACTTTGAAGATGTTAATATCGGCGACAGCATTCCGACCCTGGTTAAGGAACCCGTTACAAAACTTCAGTTTGTCAAATACGCCGGCGCTTCAGGCGATTTCAATCCCCTGCATACCGACGACGACATCGGCAAAATGGCAGGGATCGGGGGAGTAATTGCCCACGGAATGCTGATCATGGGTTTCGTCGGGCAGGCTGTTACTAACTGGATTCCTAAAAAGAACTTAAAGAAACTCAATGTTCGCTTTGCCGGCATGACAAAACCGGGGGATACCATATCCGTTACCGGCAAGGTTGTTGACAAGAACGCTGAAAACAACATAATCACCTGCGAAGTTTTTGCCAAAGACCAGAATGAACAGGTAAAAATTCAGGGCAGTTTTGAAGCAAAACTGCCGAAGAAAAATTAAAAAAGATAAAAAGGAGGAAAAGAAAATGGAACTAATGCTAAAGGACAAGAACTGCATAGTAACCGGCTCCGGTAGAGGCATCGGGAGAGAAGTGGCTCTGCTCTTCGCGCAAGAAGGAGGCAAAGTTGTAGTCAGCGATTTGGACGAAGCGCCGGCAAAAGAGGTGGTTGAGGAAATTAAAAAAGCCGGCGGACAGGCTGTGGCCTGCGTGGGAGATATAACCGACCCTGCTTTCCCGGAGAAACTGATCAAAACATGCGTTGATAATTTCGGCCCCAGCGTCGACGTGCTGGTTAACAACGCCGGCTTCACCTGGGATTCCGTCATCCAAAAAATGACCGACAAACAGTGGGAGGCCATTTTAAACGTGCATCTCGTTGCTCCGTTTAGAATTATCAGAGCCGCCACCCCCTATATGCGCGAAGTCGGGAAAAAGGAAAAAGCCGAAGGCATAACCAATATGCGCAAAATAGTTAATGTCAGTTCCGTAGCCGGAACAGACGGGAACGCAGGCCAGGCCAACTACTCCTCGGCAAAAGCCGGTATTATCGGGCTTACCAAAACCATAGCCAAAGAATGGGGCCAGTTCAACATTAACGTAAACGCCGTCGCTTTTGGCGTAATCGAAACCAGGCTGACCCAGCCAAAAGAAAAAGAGGAATACATCGAGCGTGGTGGGGAAAAAATTGCCATCGGCGTTCCACAAGCGGGGCTGAATGTATTCAAAATGATGATCCCCCTGGGAAGGTATGCCACCCCCAGAGAAGCTGCCAGCGCCATTCTCTTTTTAGCTTCCCCTCTCTCCGACTACGTATCAGGCCAGTGCCTGAAAGTAAACGGCGGGTTGTCATAACAGAACCAAAATCAATACAATAGAAAGGCAGGTCGATTAACAAGACCTGCCTTTTTTATCGTTCCGAAAGCAATTCACTCCCGCCGCCCCGTTGCGAACCTCTTTAAGATTATTGCTGCACTCCCTCGTGGTCACTCGCAATGACAAAAACAGGGATTAAGGGATTACAGGATAACCTTCTTTTCCTTTAACTTACTGATTAGCTCATCCTCATATCCCAGTTCCTTTAAAATTTCACCAGTATGTTCACCCAATTGAGGAGCCGTGCGCCTGATGCTTCCGGGGGTATCGGACATCCTTATTGACACGCCCGGCACTTTTACCTTCCCGGCCGGCGCATATTCCATATCTACAATCGTATTCCGCGCTTTAACATGAGGGTCGTCAATTACCTGACCTACCGTATTCACCCTCGCACAGGGAATCCCTAATTTCTGGCCCAATTCTTCAAACAGTTCGGAGTTGGAAAACTTCTTTAAAGCCTCCTGGATCATAGGGATCAACTCATCCCTGTTCTTGCATCTGACATCATTGGTCTCAAACCGGGGATCATCAGCCAGTTCAGCTACCCCGATCACATTACAAAAAGCTTTCCATGCTTTTTCACTGGAAATACCAATAAATATGGGATCGTCTTTAGTATCAAAGACCTGATAAGGAGCCGCATAAAAATGACCGGAACCGACTTTCGGCGGGTTTATACCGGTTAACGAATAAAACGCCACCCAGTAATTCATCCAAGAAACCGCAGTATCCAGCAGAGACACATCTATTCTTTGCCCTTTTCCGGTTTTTTCCCTGGCCATTAGTGCAAACACTACGCCCAATATCCCGTACATTCCGGTACCATAATCAATCAAAGAGGAAGCTATTCTTACCGGCGGACGGCCGGGCTCACCGGTAGCAGCCATCAAGCCGCATTCGCACTGGGCACAAACATCGTAACCGGCACGTTCCCTATAAGGGCCATCCTGTCCATAACCAGATATGGAACAATAGATGATCCGCGGGTTGATTTTATTGACCGCCTCATAACCAACACCAAGCTTGTCCATTACCCCGGGCACAAAAGCTTCCATTAAAACATCAGCATCTTTAATTAATTTATAGATTATTTCCTTACTCTCTTCCTGCCTTAAATCTATGGCCAGGCTTCTCTTGTTCCGGTTAACGACAGCCGCCCACGCCCCTTTCATAACCGGACGAAAGTGATCCCCTGTAAGCGGCTCGATTTTAACCACTTCCGCCCCCATGTCACCTAAAATCATCGCTCCAAAAGGGCCGGCCGCAGCCTGGGTAAAATCCAAAACCTTTATTCCTTCTAAAGGAAGCATCTAATTTTTCCCTCTCTTTCCATAAAAAATTTTGCTGACGATATACCACCAGCAAAATTAATGCTTCATATTTTCCCGAATATGTTCGGCAATCTTTTTAATTGGTGTTCCAGGGCCAAAAACAGCGCTGACTCCCTTATCCTTCAGCACCGGTATATCCTCTTCCGGGATAATACCGCCGCCCATCACTAAAACATCATCCGCCCCTTTTTCTTTTAAGAGATCTATTACCCGGCCAAAAAGGTAGTTATGAGCCCCTGATAGACAGCTCAGCCCAATTACATCCACGTCTTCCTGAATCGCCGCCTGCACTATCTTCTCCGGAGTCTGCCGCAATCCCGTATAAATGACTTCCATTCCTTCGTCTCTAAGTCCCAAAGAAATCACCTTTGCTCCGCGATCATGGCCATCAAGACCCGGCTTGGCCATCAGCACCTTTATTTTCTTCTCCTGCGTCAATGAACTTCCCCCTTTTTAAAATATTTATATTAAAATTTCAGACTATTGCCATGTCCTTATTTTAGCTACTTTCCAAAAGCATGTCAAGGAAATTTTAACCCCCGGACAGTCGCAATTTCACTATATATTTAATCATAGATGGTAGCGCACTCCAGTAATTCCACCGGAATACCGGTGGCCTTTTCAATATCAAGATAAACCCTGCCGGTAAGGTCTCTGCCCCACTGACTTAAATTAAACGGAGAAGAAGGGATTACCACAAGGTCGGGCTTGCTCCTTTTTTTTGCCACATATTCTTCAATACAGTCAATAAAATCTTGCACCACCAGCAGGTCACCCATAAAAATATTGCCGCCAAAGAAACGGTTTTCCGGAACAACAACTTTTATCTCTCCATCACCGAAAAAATTCGATCCGGCCAGGCATTGTTCCAGGGTTGGTTTTACCAGGGCAGAAGAAAGAAATAAAACTTTCTTTGCCTTGCGCTCCCGAATGATCTCTTTTAACCTTTCCAGGTAGCCCACCCGCAGCCCCGTTCCCATAAAAACAATGCCCAGGTGAGTGCTTGTCTCCCTTGCGTAAGGGTAAAAGTATTTCGCCGGGTCCAGGGTTGTTTCAACTTTCCGTTCACCCCTCTGCACCGTTATACTGGCCGCTCCAGCGCCGCTCCGGTGAATTACTGAAAGAACCTCCCTTGCCTGTGGCCGGTTACGAATGTTTATACCGTTTACCTGCAAAATCAGATCATCGTTTTCCATGCCCGCAAAAAAGGCCGGGGAGTTCTTTACAACTCCGATTACGCCGGGTAAATTCTTACGCTTCTCATAAACATTTTCTTCATACATCGAAGGCATGGCTACAATCGGAGTTCTATACTTCCCTCTCAGTTCCCTTACCCGGCCAACAACAGCACCCCATAAATGATCCCGGTCAAATACCTTTTTAGAAGCGAAATACCTGGTATATCCCGGCAGGCTGATCTGGATCAAATGCGCCCCGTGTTCATCTGCATAGCCCACGGTTCTTTCCAGGTCATCCAGCATTTCAGCAAACGAACCGAGCGGCCAGGGAACCACGCCTACCGCATAAGGAATGTTTTCCCGGCGTAACAAGGTGAGTGCTCCGATGGCAATTTCCGGCGCTCTGTCCTGCATCAAGAGGCGGCGGCGGGAAGGTGCGGCGCTGTTTAGCGAAAGATCGAGAAACAAGGGTTTTAACCGGGACAGTTCGGAGATCAACTCAGGCGTCAGGCTGGCGCCGTTGGTAACAATACGGAAAGGTTTATCCGTTTTTTCGCGTAAGAGAGACAAAATTTCAATAATATGAGGATGGGCCAGAACCTCACAACTGCTACCGATACTGGGAAACAAGCTGAGATAAGCCTTCGGCGCAAAATACTTCACCCTGGTCCGCAATTCCAGCAGCTCTTCATCGGCGCTTCTTTTGGTGTTGACCAGAGCCAGGGATGGAGGGGTACCCTTGTTATAGCAAAAAACACAGTTACAGTTACACCTGGTGGCAGCATGTTCAAATACTTCAACCGGATCACATTGAGAAGATACAACCCAGTCGGCAAGGTTCTTTAATCTGAACCCTTCTACTTTCATCGGTTCCCCGCTTTTTTCCAGTTCGAGCACCGATAAAAGGCTCTCCAATTGCCGCCTGATAAAATCTATCCTGGGTTCATACAAAGCAGCATTTTTCGTGTTCCGGCACGGTACACTCCCGCTATCCTTTTTCTCCAAACCATCGTTCAGTCCATATACCGTATTCCTATCACTTAGCAGCTTAAAGCCGTCAACCTTTACCTCTTTTCCGTCCGCGCAGGGAACAACTAAATCGAGAATATTTTTTAACTGGGCCCTCAGCATTTCATTAAGAGCATTCCGGGGCAGGCAAACCTCATCCGACGGCAAGTCAAGCTTATAGCGAAAAATATAATCGCCGCTATGATCGACTTTTTCCTCCATCTGCTCATCTTCCCCAGCTTTCATGCTCAGCCATCTTTTTTTTCATTTGTTTAATAAAATAATTTATCCCTTCAATATTTAAGTAGCGATTCAGCATGGCCAACTCCTTGATCATTTGCTTTGCCAGGATAGTATTCCCCTCATCAACTTTTCTCTCGATTTCCGCACTCAGTTCCCTGGCCCTCTTTTCTCTCTCCTCCAACACTTCCGACATGCTTATTGAAACCATATCGCCGCATTTGGGGCACTTTTTAGTTTCTATTTGAGCATTTTCAGAGAAAGAAATATGATCAAAAAGGTTTATTTCACCGCTAAAGCCGCAATGGTTACATGTAATCTTCATTTTCTATCAATACCTTTTTATAGTTATTTTGCTGAAAACAATAACTTGCGCCTGAGTAGATTTTCTAACGCTTTGGGTAATTGTTCAAAGTAATCAAGGAACTCCAGCGACTTACCATACTGTTTAACAAGCATGTCCCGTTCTTTATAGCCGCAGCCCAATGTTACCAGATCAATTTTTTCCTTTTTGCAATAATCAAGCGCATGTTTAACATCACAGCCACAATTCGATTCACCATCGGTAACATGAATGATAAATCTTCTTTTCTTTTCTTTGGGCAAAAGCAGGGCTGCCGCCAGAATGGCCTGCCCGGAAGGAGTACGCCCGTTTGGCGGAATTGAATAAAGCTTTCCCTTTCTGATCAATTCAGAGATTATAGCCACACCATCATGTTCAAAATAACCAAATGCCTGCAGTTTGTTTTTCTGACCTTCCAGCGCCTTATAAAAAGAAGCAACCACGCTCTCCACCAGCCGCCACTTCGGCCCCTCCATGGATCTCGAGGCATCCACCAGGACAGCTATGTTCCATGACAGTTCCGGGATAAGCTGTTTTTGCATAAAGCACCTTTTGGTCATTGGAGCCCGGTAAAGCCGGCTTTTGTCAATCTTACCGCTTTCCAGACCCCTGTTTACCACCGTTATCCTGTTGGCATAAGCATAAAAGGTCCCCTTCAATCTGGCCACCAGGTAAGGATCAACGGAAGGATGAGCCGGGATGGTAAAATCCCACAGAGAAGTATTAATAACATCAGGATCATCTTCACCGCAAATGGCTTTAATCAACGGTGTCAGGTCACTCGAACCGACAGCCAGTTGTTCTTCAATTTCAGAAGCTAATTTCAGTGATAGAGGCTCCTTACCGGAAGCGCTTTTTGCTTTTTTCTTAACGCTTTTTACCTTCCTTTTCGGTTCCGGCCTTTCCCCGTCAAAGTAAGTTATCGTCTCTCTCTTCCAGGAGCCGATTAAACCATGAACCGCTTCAAACATCTCAAGGTAAAAATTGCTTCTAAATTTACACCTTTCGGTGACAGAACCCTTTAAAGGCAGGTTGTTTACCAGTTCCAGCATACGAGCCGATAAAATGTCCAGCGGTTCAAGATAAAGCGGGTTCATTTGATCCCATTTTTTCTCATCCAGAACCTGAAACCGCCACATTACAAAAAGCATCTCCAGCAATGGCGGCAGAGAAGGATTCCACTCCATCCTTTCAAAAAGAAACTGTCTGGTCTTCCGGACGTAAAGTCCCAATACAGATCGTTCAGCCAGTTTATCAACATATATATATTCTGCTTCGGCAACCATCTTGTGCAGCAGGTCCTTGTCCAGAAATTTCAAGTCTTTTTTAGCCCGTTCTATTTCCGCCCAGACCAGGTCACTCCATTCTTTACGGAACAACGCCTCATGGACCACTATCCCGACCAGGATGTCCATCTTCCCCGGCGGCACCGGGTAGTCGCCGATAATGAAGGAAGGATCGACAGTAATGATACCTCTTTTTTGCAAATCCAGCCTGGACATGCCGGCCCATTCCACGCCGCCGACATTGGAACCGATTTGCCCGGCCACTTTTCTTAAAGCACGGATCACATTGGCAAGCTCCGCAGCTTCAATAATGGACTTATTACGCCGCCAGAAATCAGAGTAACCTTCATACATCCAGCCGGCTTTATGCCAGAAGTTATATTGCTTGGTATCCTTGTCGACTTCAACATCAAAAAACATAGTAATTATCTCCCGATGATACTTTAGTTTCACCCATTTCCACGTGGATCGAAAGGAGAATTGACTCCAGAACATCTTTACTCATCTGCAGACTGTAAACAATCGCTTCCCTCACCGAGGCGCCGATAGACACCATCTCGGCAATCATCAGGTTATGCCTGGTGGAAACGGAAATAGGCATCTGGGTATTGCCCCTCAGTTTATTTACAATATTCACAATAGTAGCTCCCTCCGCCTCGCTGACACCGGTTTTCAAAGAAAGCACTTTGGCCTCCACAGCCGGCGGAAGATAATCCATGGAAATTACATAAAAACGGTCCCTTAAAGCGGCGTCAAGCATCTCCGTGCCGGTGAATTCTTCCCCTTCATTTAAAGTAGCAAAAAACACCACTTCATCGGCTACCTTGATCAGACCGAGATCATCAGTCCACACCTGTCTGTCTTCCGCCAGTACGGAAAATAACATGTTAAGCGCCTTGGGATGCTCCGGCCGGTTTATTTCCTCCAGGTGCACTACGCACCCCGGAGTGGTTATGGCCTGAGGAAACAAAAACTTTTGATAATAAGTTTCATTATCTTTCAGTCTCATCTCGCCAAACAACTGACCCGGTTCAGAAAGGATACCAACCTGAAAGGTAGCCATCGGACGATTGTAACGGGCGGCAAACTGTCTCACCAGAGAAGACTTGCCGCATCCCTGCTTGCCGGTAACCAGGATATTAACCGGATGTTTCTTGGAAAGCTCCTCCATTCTCTCCAGGTTGTCAATAACCTCTTTATGCAAAAAATAATGCGGGTCTCTTACCGGAACCATTTCTAAAAGCGGATTCCGTTCCATACATTTTTCCAAGGTCTTAAAAGCTCCTCTCGTTATGTTCTGGTAATTTTAATAAGTATTTAAAGGACAACAAAAAACATTCAAGCCGGTTAGCTTGATGTAGCGATTCTACCCTTCATTTGTTTTATAAATAAATTTATTCCCTCAATCTGCAAAATTTTATTAAGCATTTTAAGCTCCTTAATCAGACTTTTAGCCAGGATAACATCCCCCTCTTCTATAGCCTTTTCGAGCTTCCCGGCAATGCTTTGGGCCTGACTCTGCTTTTCATCCAGCACTTCAAGTCGGTTACACGTAACGACTTTGCGGCAGGCTGGACACTCCCGCTTATCAACCGGCCCGCATCATGCGTTAGGACCTAAATACTTAAATAAAGCCGCATCTCCCTCATAGCCGCAATGATCACATTTTAGCATTTAAATCACCTCCAGGCCAGCAAACGTTTCGAGGGTGTTCCCCACGACCGCATCTCTGGCTCAGCTCACTCACTGGCAACAATACCTGCCTGGTCAGCGATAACAACGAAGCAATCTCTCTGGTTTTACCTAATAACAAGAGATTGCTTCGTTACGCTCGCAATAACGACCCAAAATGTCTCCAATTACTTACCAGCTTTAAGACCTGGTCTGGAAGTTTGTGCACCCTTCAGCATTGTCTTCCGCCTTTTTGGGTTTTGCAGTCCAGTAAGCGCATCTGGGGTCAACCACTCTGGTCACACAATCTCCCTGGGTGGGGTCGTCCTCCAACGGGAAAAACCACTTGCACTCCTCACATACCGGCATTTCTTTTCCTCCTTTTTAGTTAAAACTTTTTCCTAAATCTTTTGCCAGTTCACGTATTTTATCCCGCAGCATGGCTGCTCTTTCATAGTTCTCAACCTTTGCCGCATCTCTCATCTGAGCATACAGCTTTTTAATTTCGGCTATTACCTGTCCTTTTTTGCCGCCAGCAGTTACCGGCGGCAAACCACTCCCGCTGAAACCGGCAATTCTCACCATCCCAAAGGAACTAACGTCCTCCAGGCTCGATGCCTTTTTTTTGATACTCAAGGTTAACCACCTACCGTCACATCCAGGCCATGATCGCAGAATACCCCCACCATCGGCTCAATCTGCTCGTCACTGTAACCTTCGCCCATCGGGAAAGGATAATCCAAACCAAAAACCCGGTACTTGGCGCCGGCATAAGGATGATACGGCAGCAAATCGACCCCGTCTATTACGTTGTACTGTTCATCTAACTGCTCTATAAAAGCAGCCGTTTTCTCCATATTCTCCTTAGTATCGTTCCGGTTCGGAATCACCGGTACCCTTATACGCATTCTTATGCCTTTAGCGGCTATCCTTTTGGCATTTTCTAAAATAAGCTCATTGGTTGTGCCGCAAAAGTCTTTATGCGCCTGCGGGTCCATATGTTTGAGGTCCAACAACACCAGGTCGGTCCACTCCAAAACAGGTTCCATCACTTCCCATTTGGCATAACCGCAGGTATCCAGAGCTGTACCGATTTCCCTGCCTTTTGCTGCTTTCATCAAAGCCAGAACAAACTCGGGTTGGGTTAAAGGCTCACCGCCCGATACGGTCATGCCACCCCCTGAGTTTTTGTAAAAAAGTTTATCCTTCTCCACTTCTTCCATTACCTCCGCCACCGTTACAATCTTACCCCAGCATACCATAGCCTCATAAAGGCAGGCATCCACGCATTGCATGCAGGTAATACATAAGCCCTTATCGATTCTGGGTTTGCCGGGCTCGATAAACGTTATGGCGCCGGCCGGACAAACTTCAATACAGGCCTTGCAGTCATTACAGTTCGGCAGATAAGGATAAACTTCCGGATAACGCCTGTTGCCTTCCGGATTATGACACCATCTGCAGTTCAGACGGCAGCCTTTCAAAAACACGGTAGTCCTGATGCCCGGACCATCATTGATGGCAAAAAGCTGGATATTAGTGATAATCCCCGTTTGGTCTTCGATATTCCTTACCTGGTTTTCTTCGCTAGCTACCTGTTCCTTAGTCATTTTCTTCTTACCCACCTATTGTAGAATTAAAACCGTAATCTTCAAACAAATCTTTGGCATCGTCAACCTCACTCGGGTCAAGACTCTCCACGTCCTCCATGTCCCACTCTAAACCCAGCCACCTGTACTTTTCCTGACACCAGTTGTGAAAAGGCAACAAATCTACATAATCTACCTTGTTCGGCAAGCTCTTCAAAAAACTGGCTACATTCTCCATGTATTCCATTGAATCGTTATACTCGGGTATCACCGGCATCCGGATTCTTATAGATTTTCCCGCTGCCGACAACTTCTTCAGATTTTCCAGGATTTGTTCGTTTCGCACACCTGTTTTTCTCAGATGTTCTTCCGGATCCAGGTGTTTCAAGTCAAAAAGGAAAATATCCACGTTGTCCTTAATCTGATCGTATATTTCCCACTCACTGTAACCGCAGGTGTCAAGACAAATATGCAGGCCCCTCTTCTTACCTTCCCTTAACAATTCGGCCAGATATTCCGGCTGGGTTGTCGGTTCCCCCCCGGTCACCGTCATACCGCCGCCGGAGTTAATATAGAAGGGAAAATCCCTCTCTACCTCAGCCAGCACCTGCTCCACACTCTGCGGCTCACCTACCGTCAACAGCGCTCCATAGGGGCAGATATCGATGCATTTCATACACTTGGTACACTTCTCCCGGTCAATTTTATGGTAGGTGTCACTCTCCAGCGCTTCATCTATTGGAATCGGCGGATAGATTGCATCTTCCGGACAAACCGTCAGGCACAACCCACACTGTTTACATAACATCCGCTTCCAGTAGAGCTCAACCTCCGCATTTATGCACTCAGGATTGTGGCACCAGGCGCAACGCAAAGGGCAACCCTTGATAAATACATTAGTTCTGATGCCCGGGCCATCGTTAACTGAATAACGCTGAACATTTGTAATAAGTACTTCTTTTTCCACAACCCTCCTCCTTCTTTCTTTGTCATATTTCCGCTATACCAATTTTTCGCCGGCAATGGGCAGGGAAAGAGCGTAAGCCTCGGTAACCTTTATTTTCCCCACTGCTTCCACTTTACCAGGCAAATTATACTTCTGCATAACTCCATTAACTTCTTCTGCCATCTCATCAAAAAGCGGTCCGGATGTTTCCCATTTAATAAAAGTACCTTTCACCTGGAACCCTTCAAATGGCGGCTGGAACACTGCTATCGAAGCTCTGCGGGTAGCTTCCAAGTTTTTTCTTGTTTTACTGTTCGGCACACAGTTTGCAAATGCCAGCATCTCTTCATCGATTATCCGCACCGACCCGATCGGCACCAGGTTCACATTTTTTTCTTTATCTACCGTCGCCACCATCATCATGTTCCCCCGCTTGCCAAACGCTTCCAGTACGTCTTCCGGTAATTTAGCCATGTCCTACCTCCTAATCTATGTCAGCCGGCGCTTAAGCCAGCTTTTCTCCCGGGTTCTGCATGCTGACCGAGTACACTTCTTCTACCGAACCCAGTCCAACAGCCTTGATCTGCATCCGCACCTTACTATAAACCAGCTCATTAACTGCTTCCGCCAGCGGGCCCTGATCCTGGAAGCCTTCACACTTTCCCTTGATTTGATACGCCTTTAAATCGGGAGTCAATACGGTTACAGCAAATTTTCCGTTTTTGTCCAGGTTTTCCCGCGTCTTACGCATCCTGAAATCAGCAAAAGCAATCATATCTTCCCCCAATGCCGTAACCGTAGCAATAACTGCCGCATTCGGTATCCCCGCTTCGTTCACCGTCGCCATCATCTTCAGCGCATGTTCATTCCCTAACGCGTCTATTACTTCCTTCGGCATCTTAGCCATGCCTTTTATTCCCCTTTCCTTCGATTCTACCGAAAACGAAACCCCCTACTTCTCTTCAAACCCCCTGGCCGAACGAAGCAACGGATCCCAGGTAAACTCCGATACATTCGTCCGCACCCTTTCAAGCGGCTCATAAGACTTTACCGGGCACTTCGCCACATCCATGTACATATCGGTCTCTTCAGCCAGGCCGTCAATTACCTGAGCCAGACATGATCCATCATTGGCAGCCGAATTTGTATTCTGAGGCAAGAAATGTTTGCAATCACCACATACGGGCATTCTTACTTCCTCCTTATATAATGATTATCTTAAATCTAACCATTTTACTTTAAGCCGACTTTTCCTTCTTCTCCTCTTCCAACTCGTTAACAATCACCCACTTGAAACATTTGGGACACTCCCGGTAAGCCGTCGGGGCATCCAGGGTAGTGTTGTAAAGGTACCGGAACGTTGACTTAACACCCTCGTAACCACAATGCTCACATTTCATTTACTTTTCTCTCCTTCCTTATTTTACCTGAAAATACCCGGCCCCTCAGCCGGCTTATTCCCCACGGATTATTGCCCTCTACTGCCCTGTCCTCTTCCATCTCATCGCATATTACCAGATTATCGCACTGAGGGCATCTGCGAACAGACAGCACACCTACCTCTTGAGCCTGGCCAACATACCTGAATTCATTGCGCAGACCCTTATAACTACACTTACTACATTCCGGCATCCTTACCTTATCCTCCCTTAAAAGATAGATAAGCCCGTTGAACCTGTCGCTCCATATGTGAGATGTGCCCAACGGGCTTTTTCTAAAGCTTCCAGCCGTCAGCCGTCAGCATGGAGATTATACATGCACAGTCTCTTTAAAGTGACTGCACGTTGCGGGCAATGATGGTATCCTGCGTCTTCTTGTTCATGTCGACGAAGTGAGCACTGTAGCCGGCCACCCGCACGATCAACTCGCTGTATTTCTCCGGTTCCTTCTGGGCGGCAAACAGGGTCTCGTTATCGACCATGTTGAACTGGACGTGGTTGATGCCCAGGTCGTACCAGGTCTTGATGTAGTTGTGCCACAGATCAAATCCCTTATCGCCGGCCAGTTGGGCGGGCGAAAGCCGCTGATTGAGCAGGTTGGCCCGGAACATGGTGCGG
>JAGUVT010000123.1 GCA_020062745.1 Deltaproteobacteria bacterium | reverse complement strand
CCCAAATTGCACTGATGTTTTAAAGTTGGGCGTATGGCCCGCCGACCTTGGAAGCAGCTGTTTTATTCTTAAGTCCCAGACGTTAGCCTGAGTAGTTACTTCCAGAAGGAAATTGTTCTATTTTAGCGAATATAAAAATTTAGAAATTTGCGATTATGTGGTGGAGTTAGATGGACAACCAGAACCGTGCCGCGTTTTTCCGGTTTGGCCAGATGCTGGTTGACGCTATCCTCGTTAACCTGGGGGTTGTATTTTCCTTTTGGCTGCGTTTTGGCGGCATTATTCCGGCAGAAAACTTTGGTGATTATATTTCTATTCTGCCGTGGATTACTTTAAGTGCTTTACTGCTGCTCCAATTCTACGGCCTTTACTCTACCTACCGAAAGCGCTGGGCGGAAATCTTTTCGTCATTGATTTGTGTAATCTTTTTCCTTTCCTTGATCAGCATGGCCCTGTCCTTTATGACCAGGGGGTTTGCTTTTCCCCGGACGGTTTTGCTTTTGACACCGGTTTTGCAGATGGTATTGCTTGGTTCCTGGCGGCGGCTGGCCTGGCAGTGGGAACGCAGTATCTGCGGGCGGCGCAGGGTGATGGTAGTTGGTCCTTACGGGGAGGCTGCGGCCATGGCCGGGAAACTCAGCCGCGCTTTTGGTGATATGGTCAGGGTAACCGGTTTGATAGTCGCCCGGGAAGATGAACAGGCTAAAGAAACCGGCGATTCCGGGGCAGAAGTGGCTGCCGCCGGCGAAAATAAAGTGAATTACCCTGTGCTGGGGATATTCGCTGATTACGGAACCTGCCTGGAGGCTGCCAACCCGCAGGAAATATATATATGTTCATCAGTCGGCCGGGAATACAAGTCTTCTTTCTTGCATTTAGGTTTAGAGCAACACCGGCAGGTCTACCTGGTACCGGACTTTTACGAGGTTTTGCTGTTTCAGGCCAGGGTGGAGCAAGTTGATGATGTACCGGTTTTTGCTGTCGGCGGCCTGGCTATCCCGGAAGAGTTAAAAGTATTCAAGCGTTTCATGGATATTGTGCTGGCCGGCATAGCCCTGGCTATAACAGCCCCCTTGTTTGCGGTTATTGCTGCAGTTGTCCGCCTGGAGTCGACAGGTCCGGTTTTTTACCGGCAGAGACGTCTGACCGAGCAGGGGCGTTGTTTTTACCTTTATAAATTCCGGACCATGATTAAAGATGCGGAAAAACTTTCCGGCCCCGTTCTGGCAGAAGAAAATGACTCTCGCATTACCAGGGTGGGGAAACTTTTGCGCTCAGTACGCCTTGATGAACTGCCGCAGTTGATTAACGTTTTAAAAGGTGAGATGAGTATAGTCGGGCCTCGGCCGGAGAGGCCGTTTTTTGCGGACCAGTTTGTTAATGAAACGCCGGAGTACGCTTACCGGCTAAGCGTCAAGTCCGGCATCACCGGCCTGGCCCAGGTGGCCGGGAAGTACAGCACCAGCTACCAGGATAAGCTCAAATACGACCTTCTTTATGCGAAGCGTTATTCACCTGTAAAAGACCTGGCTATTTTATTTCAGACGGTAAAGGTTTTGCTGATGAAAGACAGAACTTCCTAAAAGCACAAAAACTTTTTCCAGGGAGAAAGTAATGAACGATACCAGGGTAATAGCTCCCACCGTTAAAATCGGACGCGGGTGCGCAATCGGCTGCTTTGTAGTCATCGAAGATGGTGTGGTACTGGGAGAAGATGTGGAAATAAAAAATAACGTGACCATTTGTGCCGGAGCCGTAATCGAAGGCGGGGTATACATCGGAAACAACAGTGTGATCGGGAAACAGCCGAAGCTGGCCGGTACCAGCACCGTTAAGAAAGGGGAGACTCTTCCTCCCGTACACATCGGGAGGGAAAGCATTATCGGCGAAAACGCGGTACTTTGTGCCGGCTCTTTCATCGGCAGCGGTACTTTTGTCGGCGACCTGGCCTCGGTACGGGAGAGGTGCCGGATTGGCAGTCATGTGATCATCGGCCGGGGAGCGGCTGTAGAAAACGATACTACTATCGGCGACTTTACAAAAATTCAGACCGGGGCCTACATTGCAGCCCATACTATAATTGAAGAACATGTTTTTATTGCTCCGATGGTAACCACAACCAACGATAACTTTATGGGCCGCACGGAAAAACGGTTTCAGCAAATCAAGGGACCTGTTATCAAAAAAGGGGCCAGGATCGGTGGCAACGCCGTCCTGTTGCCGGGTGTGGTGATTGGAGAAGAGGCGTTTGTTGCCGCCGGCTCGCTGGTAACGGGAGATGTGCCGTCCGGAACCGTGGTGAAAGGGGTGCCGGCCAGACCGGCGCGTAAAGTACCGCCGGAAGAACTGTTAACCGGGCAAAAATTTTAAGGGGGCCCTTTTTATGCGGGTGCTCCAGTTTGATCTTTCTTTGCAATGCAGGCAGATGCAGGATGAACTGCATCGGGTACTGGATGAAGTAACCGGCACGGGACATTTTATCCTGGGTAAAAACGTAAAGAAACTGGAAGAAGAAATTGCCCGTTACCTCGGGGTGAGATACGGGGTGGGCGTGGCCAGCGGCAGCGATGCTCTTTTTTTGGCGCTCCTTGCCTGCGGGGTGAAACCGGGCGACGAGGTGATTACCACCGCTTTTACCTTTTTTGCCACTGCCGGGTCGATTGCCAGGGCGGGAGCTGTCCCGGTATTTGTAGATATTGATCCGGCAACTTACAACCTGGATGTAAGCCAGGTGGAGTCAAAAATAACACCGCAAACCAGGGCCGTCATTCCGGTGCACCTTTACGGCCAGCCGGCAGATATGGAAATTCTCATGGAGGTTGCCTGTAAGTATGGCCTGGCTGTTGTCGAGGATGCCGCCCAGGCGATTGGTTCCGCATACGGGGAGAGAAAAGCCGGTTCTTTTGGTCGTGCCGGCTGCCTCAGCTTTTTCCCCACCAAGAACCTGGGCGGGTTTGGAGACGGCGGAATGGTTGTTACCGATGATCCGGATGTGGCGGAGAAGGTGAGAATGCTGCGGGTACACGGAGCCGGCAAGAAGTATTACCATGAATGTCTGGGCTATAACAGCCGCCTCGATGAACTGCAGGCGGCCTTTCTCAGGGTCCGGTTTCCCCACCTGGAAGCATGGACTGATGCCCGCCGGGAACGGGCCGTCCGCTACGGCGAACTATTCAGGCAAAAAGGACTGGATCAGGTAGTAAAGGAGCCTTACGTTGCGCCGGGCTGCCTGCACGTTTTCAACCAGTACACCGTAAGGGCTCCTTTTCGGGATGAACTGCGGGCTTTCCTGGCTGCTCACGGCGTGGGCACGGCAGTTTACTATCCTATACCGATGCACCTGCAGCCGGCATTTGCTTATTTGAATTACCGGCGCGGCGCCTTCCCGGAGGTTGAGCGGGCCAGCGCCGAGGTTATATCACTGCCCCTGTACCCTGAGCTGACTGCCCAAGAGCAGGAATGCGTGGCCGGCCTGATCAAAAAGTTTTACGGGAGGATTTCAGGGCCGGCTGTCGAATCTGTTAATTTGTAAAGGGGGTCGGTTGCCCGTAATGACGGAACAGTAGTTTTAAGCGGTCTCCACTAATTTGTAAAGGGAGTTAACAATGTCTAAAAAAACGAGTAAGAAATCTGAACCGGAAAATCCGCTTGGAGAGGTTGCCGTCCGGAATGATGCGCAATCATTGATGTATTTTTTTGCTTTCTGGGGGTTGGCGGCATTATTATTCTTTCCTCCTTATTTCCGCGGTCTATTTTTCGCAACTGATCAGCAGAGAGCGCTGATTCTGGCGGCAGTTGTTTTCTGGTTCGCCTGGCAGTGGAAGTTGCTCCGGCGGGATACCTCTTTTCTCACTCACCGGCTGGACTACTTTATTCTGGCCTTTCCGGCGGTATATCTTCTTTCCGCTTTTGGCGCCGTTAATTACAGTCTGGCAGTTGATGATATTGTTAAAACCGTACTCTATTTCTTAATCTACTGGATGGTTGTCCAGGTAGCCGGGAAAGAGAAGGATATTGTCGATATCTTAAAGGTTATTTATTTAAGCGCCGTCGGCGTGGCCCTGGGCGGTCTGGCCACCGCCACCGGTATAATCCACATAAAGGCCGGCTTTATAATCGGCCGCATCTGCTCCACTTTTCAGTATCCGAATACCCTGGCCAGTTTCCTGGCGGCCCTGACCTTTCTCGGCCTCTACTTGTGGTGGGTTAATTCAACGCAGGTCCGGGCGGACACCGGGCCGGCACAGCCGCGTCCGTCCGGCCGGTACCTTTATGCGGCCGGTAATTTCCTTTTGTTTATGGCGCTATTAGGCACCAAATCGAACGGCGGCCTGCTGGTGTTTGCCGTAATCCTTGTCCTTTATATGATTGGCCTGCCGCAGGGCAAACGCCTGCCGGTTGCCACCCACTTTGTTTTTATCAGTGTTCCCGCGTTTATCGCCATTTGGCGTTTTTTGCCGGCTGTGGGCGCCGAACAAATGGCTCTGGCCTGGTTGTGGGTGCTGGCCGGCCTGGCTATGGTTGCCCTGGGCCAGTTAACCTATGATTTTCTGGATAAGAGGTCTTTCTTTAACTGGATCGCCGGGAATAAAAGGGTCATTCTGGGCGGTTTGCTGATTTTGCTGGTGCTTGCCCTGGCCGGTCTGGTTTTTTACCTTGTTGCGCACAGCAGTGAATTGAGAGAACGAATAAGCGGTGAAATCCGTGTCCGTAATGCCATTGAACGTTCCTATTTCTTTAAAGACGCCGTTAAAATGTTTTTAGACCGCCCTCTTCTCGGCTGGGGCGGGGGCGCCTGGAAGGAAGCATTCCGTTATTTCCAGAGCTACCTCTACAATTCCACCCAGGTGCACGGCCATTATTTCCAGGTGGCGGTGGAAGTCGGCCTGATCGGGTTGTTTGTCATTATCGGCATCTGGGTGAACTTCTTGCTTGCAGCCGGCCGTATTTTACGAAATGCCCGGAACAACCCGGAGCGGCGCATGCTGGCATGGGTTATTTTAATTATCGCTCTGGCTCTCGGCTTGCATGCGGCGATTGATTTTGACCTTACCTTCGGCTCCATCGCCATTATTTTGTGGACGATGTTCGGGTTGATGCGCTCTATGGAACCAGCCAAAACGTCCGGTTCTACGGCTAATTACCGGTTGTTGAGGGTGGTAACCTCCCTGGTGTCGGCAGTAATTATTCTCTTTGCCGGTACTCTCTCGGTTTCTAATTTCTTTTCCCAGCAGGCGAGGAGTTACTTGATGACGGGAAGTTATGATAATGCTCTTACCAGCCTGCAGATAGCCGGCGCCGCCAATCCTTTCAATGCCGATGTAAACAGTGTCCTGGCCCGGGTTTATTATGGTCAGGGCAGGTTGGCGGAAGGGTTGGCCGAGGCGCAGGAAGCCGTGAGAAAAAGCAAGTATAATCCACAGCGCTATAATGACCTGGCCGTTCTTTATTTTTCCAGTGGAGATTTTGCCAATACGGTTGCCAGTGCGGAAAAAGTAGCTGATCTGGCGCCCTTTTTAATCAGGTCTTATGAGGAAATGATTTCGTTTTATGATAAGGCGGCGATGGAAGAACTCAAGGCGGGGAATCTCGATGCGGCGAGGGAATATTTTCAGCGGGCGGTGGCGGTGCCGCAACGGATCACTGATAAGATGGAAAGTGTGTCCGACCGGGAGAAAAAACTCTGGAATGTTGCCCCGCTGATGGAAGTTACGCCGTCGATCCATTTGAGGGTTGGTGTTGCCCAGTACTTTTTGGGAAACTGGCCGGAAGCCGAGGCCGAACTGCTGGCAGCCCGTCGGGACGAGCGAATGCAGGTTGATGCACTAATGTGGCTGAGCATCTTGAAGAATAAGCAGGGTAAGATTGCCGAGGCTGGTGAACTGCTGGCAGAAGGCGAAAAACTGGTGCCTCAGATAGTTTATGGTTATGACGCCTATAAAGAATTGCCTGTTCTTAAGCAGTAAAGGGGAAGATGATTTTGACGAAAAAGGCAAAAAATAAACCGGAAGTTGTTGCTTTAATCATGGCCGGCGGCCATGGAGAGCGTTTCTGGCCGAAAAGCCGGGCGAGCCGGCCCAAGCAGTTTTTAAGCCTGTGCGGAGGCAAAACCATGCTCCAGCAAACGGTAGAAAGGATTGATCCGCTGGTGCCGCCGGAGCGGGTTTTTATAGCCACCGGGAGGAATTACGTTTCCCTTTGTACGGAGCAACTGCCCGGGGTACCGCCGGAGAACATCATTGCCGAGCCGCTGAGCAGGGATACGGCGGCCTGTATCGGCCTGGCCGCGCTGGATATTGAGAAGCGGTACCCGCATGCCGTCATGCTCGTGCTGCCGGCAGACCACATTTTATCCGACGTGCCGGCTTACCTGGCAAAGCTGGAGAAGGCCGTTTCAGTTGCCTTTAGCGGTTTAAATATAGTAACATTGGGTATTAAGCCTGACCGGCCGGAGACCGGCTACGGTTACATTCAGCAGGGCGAACTGGTAAGCCGTGATGAACGGACCGAAGTATACCGGGTGAAGGCGTTCAAGGAGAAACCGGACCTTCCGAAAGCGGAAGAGTTTCTGGCAAAAGGCGGTTATCTCTGGAACAGCGGCATATTTATCTGGCGGGTCGATACCATAAAGAAGCTCATAGCCCGTTATATGCCCATGCTGCACATGCACCTGGAAACCATCCGGGCGGCCGCCGGCACAGAAGAGGAGCAGGACGTTTTAAACAGGGAGTTTGCCCTGCTGAGAAAGATCTCTATTGATTATGGCGTTCTCGAAAAGGCAAAAGATGTTTACGTCATACCCGGGGAGTTTGGCTGGGACGACGTGGGCAACTGGCTGTCTTTAAGGAGAACCAGGCCGTGCGATGAGAGCGGCAATGTTGTTTCCTGCCGGCACGTCGGCATTGATACGAAGAACTGTATTATCGAAGGCGGGGAGAAACTGCTTGTAACGGCGGGGCTCAACGACGTAGTGATTGTAGTCACGGAAGACGTGGTTCTGGCGTGTACGAAAGAGAAAGCCGGCCGGATGAAGGATATCATCAACGTTTTAAAAGAAAAAAATCTTATCTCTTATCTATAAGCTCGACAACCTGTTTTGGAGGAAATAAAGATGCAGCGACTGCTGGAAATTTATCAGCACCGGGAAATGTTAATCAACCTGGTGGCCAAAGAACTGCGGGCCCGCTACAAAGGGTCTTTTTTCGGCTTTATGTGGACCTTTTTCAACCCTCTGTTCATGTTAATCATCTATACGGTGGTTTTTTCTTATTTCATGCGGATCCAGGTAGAAAATTACAGCATGTTTCTTTTTGTAGCCCTGCTGCCCTGGAACTTTTTTCAGACCTCCATGACAATGGGCGTGAGTTCGATTGTGACCAACAGCAACCTGGTGAAGAAAATTTATTTCCCCCGGGAAGTGTTGCCTCTTTCAGTAGTGCTTTCCAATCTGGTTAATTATGTCTTAAGCCTGGCAGTCCTGCTGCCGGCGTTACTTTTTTTCAAGATCGAACTTTCGTTTAACATTTTGTGGTTTCCCCTGGTGCTGTTTTTCCAGTTTCTCTTTGTTTACGGGATTGTGCTGATTGTATCGGCCTTGAACGTCTACTTTCGCGATCTCGAACATATCACCGGCATTGTGATGATGGCCTGGTTTTTTCTCACGCCGGTGCTTTACCCGTTGAAAATGGTGCCGGCGAAAGTTTCGGGTTTGATTTACTTAAATCCCATGACGCCATTTGTCGAATTGTACCGCAACATTTTTTTCTACGGCAAACAGCCGGGCCTTATTGATTTAAAAATTGTGCTGCTGGTTGGCTTCCTCTTTTTTTTCGTAGGGGAGATTGTTTTCGCCAGGCTGCAGCGTGACTTTGCCGAGGAGATTTAAAATATAATGGAAAAAGCAATAGAAATAGCTGGTTTGTGGAAAAAATTCAGGCTCTACCGGGATAAGGCCGTCACTTTAAAGGAACGCCTGTTGTTTTTCAAAAGTCGGCACCGCTGGGAAGATTTCTGGGCGCTGCAGGACATTAGCCTGGTCATTGAAAAAGGCCTGACCGTCGGTTTGATCGGGCGCAACGGGTCGGGCAAGAGCACCCTGCTCAAGCTGATGAGCAGGATCCTGTACCCCAACCGGGGCACTGTTACCGTGAACGGCAGGATTTCCAGCCTGCTGGAGCTTGGCGCCGGGATTCACCCCGACTTTACCGGCCGGGAAAACATCTACTTAAACGCCTCCATCTTTCAAATGGGCCGGCGCGAGGTGGAGCAGAAAATGCAGGACATTATCGATTTTGCCGAACTGGCGGATTTCATTGACAGCCCGGTGCGCAACTATTCTACCGGCATGTTTATGCGCCTGGGCTTTGCCGTCGCCACCAGCGTGGACCCGGAGATTCTGTTGGTGGACGAAGTGCTGGCCGTAGGCGATACGGCCTTTCAAAAAAAATGCCTGGACCGGATGACGGAATTTAAGAAGAGGGGAAAAACCATTATTATTGTTTCGCACAGCTTAGAGCAAGTGGAGAAAATGTGCGACACGGCTGTCTGGTTAAACCAGGGAAGGATTCAGAGTATGGGTGAAGCCGGGAAGGTAATCGGCGAGTACCGAAAATCGCTGGGGTAAGGAGGATTTTATCTTGAAATCGGCATTGATTACGGGAATTACCGGGCAGGACGGCTCTTACCTGGCCGAATTGCTGTTGAACAAAGGGTACCGGGTATCCGGCCTGATCAGGCGCACCAGCGTTCCCAACCTGGAAAACATCGGCCACCTGGTAAGCGATATCACCTTGCTTTCCGGCGATCTGGCCGATCTGCCTTCGCTGGTGAAGGCAGTGGGATCGTCGGCCGCCGATGAGGTGTACAACCTGGCGGCCCAGTCCTTTGTTTCCGCGTCCTGGCAGCAGCCGGTGCTGACGGGGGAGGTGACTGCCCTGGGGGTGACCAACCTGCTTGAAGCGGTGCGTCTGGTCAAACCGGACGCCAGGTTTTACCAGGCTTCCACCAGCGAAATGTTCGGCAAGGCGGTGGAAACACCGCAGCGGGAAAGTACCCCGTTTTATCCGCGCAGTCCCTATGGGGTGGCCAAGCTCTACGGGCACTGGATTACCGTCAACTACCGGGAGAGCTTCGACATGTACGCCTGCTGCGGTATTTTGTTCAATCACGAATCGCCCCGCCGGGGTCTGGAGTTCGTGACCAGGAAAATCACCGACGGGGTGGCCCGGATCAAGCTCGGCCTGGCCGGCGAGCTGCGCCTGGGCAACCTGGAGGCCAGGCGGGACTGGGGCTATGCCGGCGATTACGTCCGGGCCATGTGGCTGATGCTGCAGCAGGAAAAACCGGACGACTTTGTGATCGCCAGCGGCGAAAACCACAGCGTGCGCGACTTTGCCGCCGCGGCTTTTGCCTGTGTCGACTTAAACTACGAGGATTATGTGATAGTTGACCCGCAGTTCTTCCGCCCGGCGGAAGTGGAGGTGCTGCTCGGCGATGCCGGCAAGGCCGGGGAAAAGCTGGGCTGGCGCCCGGAGACTTCCTTTAATGAGTTGGTGGGGATGATGGTGGAAGCTGACTTGAAACTCTGGCGGGAGAAAATGAAGTAAAGGGGGGTGATACCTGTAAAAGCGCTGATAACCGGCAGCAGCGGCTTTGTGGCCGGGCACCTGGCGGATTACCTGTACCGCAGCAATGGTGAGATTTACGGGTTGAGCTGGGAGGGCGGCGGCGCCGGCGGGAAGTTTAAAAAAGTTTATGTGGCCGATGTCAGAGACGAACATAAGATAAAAGAAATTTTAAACGAGATTCGCCCCGATTATGTCTACCACCTGGCCGGAGTCAGTTCGGTGGGCCGGTCGTGGAAAAACTTGAGGGAAACCCTGGAAGTAAATATGTTCGGCGCCCTGTCCATTTTAGCGGGTGTTTGCGAACTTGGCCTGCCGTGCCGGGTTCTGATCGTGGGCTCGGCGGAAGAGTACGGCATAACCGGCGCGCATCCGGTTGAGGAAGATCACCCCCTGCATCCGGTCAGCCCTTACGGCCTGAGCAAGATGGCTCAGGAACTGCTGGCCCGGCAGTACGTAAGCGCTTACGGCGTTGACGCCGTTTTGGTGCGGCCCTTCAACCACATCGGGCCCGGCCAGTCGCCTGATTTTGTGGTTTCCGACTTCGCCCGGCAGGTGGCCCGGATCGAGAAGGGTTTGCAGGAGCCGGTGCTGGAAGTGGGGAACCTGGATGTGATCCGTGACTTTACCGACGTGAGGGACGTGGTCCGCGCTTACGCAGAACTGATGCAGCACGGGAAAGCCGGGGAGGTTTACAACGTCTGCGCGGGAAGCGGGGTCAGCATCCGGGCGGTACTGGACATATTGATAAGCTTAAGCGGCAGGGAGATTTCCGTCCGTATTGATGAAAGGAAACTGAGACCGGTGGAAAACCCGGTCCTGGTCGGAAGCAATGAGAAAATCTGCCGCGCCGCCGGCTGGCGGCCGCAAATCGCCATGGCGGAGTCGCTGGCCGGCGTCCTAAACCACTGGCGTAAAAATGTTTAAGGGGTGGTTTGTTGAAAGCACTTATTCTATCCGGCGGCAAGGGGACCAGGCTGCGGCCCATGACCCACACCACCGCCAAGCAACTGATCCCGGTGGCCAACAAGCCGATCCTGTACTTTGTTTTAGAGCAGGTGCGGGGCGCCGGCATCACCGACATCGGCATTATCATCTCCCCGGAAACCGGTGAGGCTATTAAAGAAACCGTCGGCGACGGCTCCCGCTGGCGGGCTGCGGTTACCTATATTCTGCAGGACCGGCCGGCCGGGCTGGCGCACGCCGTTAAAACGGCCCGGGACTTTCTGGGCGACGAAGATTTCCTGATGTTCCTGGGCGACAACCTGATTCAGGGCGGGGTGGCCGGGCTGGTGAACGAATTCAAAAGTTCGCAGGCCGACGCCCTGATCCAGTTGAAAAAGGTGAAAGACCCCCGCCAGTTCGGCGTGGCCGTGCTGGACGAAAACAACCGGGTGACGCGCCTGGTGGAGAAGCCCAAGGAACCGCCCAGCGACCTGGCCCTAGTCGGCATCTACCTCTTCAGGGCGGCGGTTCATGAAGCCATCGACCGCATAAAACCGTCCTGGCGCGATGAACTGGAGATCACCGACGCCATCCAGGAACTGGTGAGCTCCGGGGCAAAGGTGCAGGCCAACGTCCTGCAGGGCTGGTGGCTGGACACCGGTAAAAAGGACGATATTCTGGAAGCCAACCGGGTAGTTCTGGACGAATATGCGAAACTGCAGATAGACGGTGAGGTGGACGAACAAAGCGCGGTTGTGGGGAGGGTGGAAATCGGCGCCGGCAGCCGGGTGGTCAACAGCATCGTCAGAGGGCCGGCGGTCATCGGCAGCAACGTGCGGGTGGTGAACTCCTTCATCGGGCCTTATACTGCCGTATCCGACGGCAGCCTGCTGGAAAACGTCAGCCTGGAGCATTCGGTGGTGCTGGCAAACTGCCGCCTGCAGAACGTCGGGCAGCGCATCGAGGACAGCCTGATCGGCTGCAACTCCAAAGTTTGCTGCCTGCCGGCCGGGCGCCAGGCCCTGCGCCTCTTCCTGGGAGACGACGCGGAGGTGGTCATTTAACCCTCATTCCTTAAATACCTCAATCATCCGGCCAGTTTAAATAATCCTCGTAATTATATTTTTTGCTTCCCTTTTTCAGCACGGTTTTCATATGGGCCACGCCCTTCTTTTTAATTTCATCCCTGCAGTTTGGATTACGCCCATACCTGGCCCAGGTCCACAGCCAGCCCGGGAAAAACCTCCGGCCTGAAAAGGGCGCTGCCTTCCGCCCGGCTCACCGGCACATAACCGTCCTGCTCCAGCCGGTACTCTTCCAGGCAGTTTTCTTCCGGGTCCACCAGCCAGTAGTAGGCAACGCCGTAGCGGGCGTATACCTGCGCCTTGGTGATTTTATCGGTGCGGGAAGTGGCCGGCGAGAGAATTTCCACTGCCAGGTCGGGCGCCCCGGCGATATTTTTCTCCGCAACAACTTCTTTTCTGGCATTTGAGACGTAAATTAAATCCGGCTGGGCAATGCTGATGTTGCTGAAGATCACGTCCAGCGGGGCGTAAAAAACTTCCCCCAGCCTGTTTTGAAAGACAAAAGCATCAATAATCCGCTGCAGGTTGCGGGAAACCCGCTGGTGGCGGACGGTGGGCGACGGCGTCATATGAAGCACCCCCTCCAGGATTTCGTAGCGGTTGCCGTCATTTGGCAGTTCCAGGTAATCCTCGTAAGTAAGGACGATTTTCCCGGCGGGCGGCACCGAAAGGTTCATAAAAAAGCCCCCTTTAAAATAATCAACCCCTGGCTTAATTGTATATTTTTGCCGGGGCGGTGTCAACGAAAAGCACGGTATATAGTTACAGGCGACAGCCACCTGTTGGATTTATGTTTGTTCAGAAATATTGAGATTATCAGCTCTCAGCGGTTTATAGGGATCCTCGATTCAGCAAGATGAAGTTCAAGATAGATGTTGTTTTTGCGGCAGGGATAACGGTGGCAGTTGCCTGTGGGCACCTTTTTCCGGCGATTTTTCGCTGTGATGCTCACCAGGACTTAACGCTGTTTTAAAGTCCCGTTAACACGGAGGAGCTTTTATTCCGGGTCTGGAGATGATATTCTTTTTAAAGAAGCTAGTCCGCGGGTAAAAGGCCTCTTTTGTTTTATAAATTAAGGCTTTATTTTACCGGATTTTGCAGGAAAACGCTGTGTGGTGGCGAATATTAAAACTATTGCGATAAAGGAGGCAGGTTTTTATGGGGATCAAAGAATACGCTTTACCCGGTGTTAAGACTTATGACTTGAACATTTTCCCGGATGAAAGGGGTTTTTTCTCCGAGGCTTTCAGGCAGGACTGGCAGGAGCTTTTTGGAGAGGATGTTTTAGTTCAGGGCAATCTTTCCATGAGCTACCCCGGCATGATCAGGGCCTGGCACCGGCACCAGAGGGGACAGGTGGATTATTTTCTGGTGCTGAAAGGGGCTTTAAAGATTGGTGCTTATGACGACCGGCCGGATTCACCGACAAAAGGGAAGTTGGTTGAAATTGTCGCCAGCGGCCACAAGCCCCAACTGGTGAGAATTCCCGGTTTTTACTGGCATGGGACGAAAGCCGTAAGCCATGAGCCTTCTCTTACCATGTATTTTGTCAACAGGCTTTACGACTATAAAAACCCGGACGAAGAAAGAAGGCCGTGGAACGACCCGGCCATTATCGACCCGGTTACGGGTTTGTCTTTTGACTGGAACAAGCCGCCACATAAGTAAAGGGGTGTTTAATTAATGAAAGTTTTGGTTACCGGGGGAGCCGGCTATATCGGATCGGTACTGGTTGGTTTGCTCCTTCAGAAGGGCTACCAGGTGCGCTGCCTGGACCGGTTTTTCTTCGGCCGGGATACGGTTTCCGCTTTTTCTGAGAACGAGAACCTGGAGTTGGTTCAGGGGGATGTCAGGTGGATATCTCCCGAAGTGATGGAAGGTGTCGAGGCGGTTATTGATATGGCCGCCCTGTCGAACGACCCCTCCGGCGAATTGAACCCGGAAAAAACCATGGAAATAAATTTTTGGGGACGGGTACGGGTGGCTAAAGTAGCCAGAGAATACGGAGTAAAAAGGTATGTGCTTGCTTCTTCCTGTAGCATCTACGGCTTCCAGGAAGGCCTTCTCGACGAAACTTCCACACCCAATCCCCTTACCACTTACGCCAAAGCAAACCTGATGGCCGAGCAGGCGGTTTTGCCCATGCAGGACGGAGACTTTACCCCGGTAGTTTTAAGACAGGCCACCGTGTACGGTTTGTCTCCCAGGATGCGCTTTGACATCGCCATCAACGGGATGATCCTGGGGTTTTATAAAAACGGCAAGATTCCGATCCTGCGCGACGGCAACCAGTGGCGGCCTTTCGTCCACGTGCGCGACACCAGCAAGGCGTTTATCATGGCTTTGGAGGCGGGTGCGGAACAGGTGGCGGGGCAGATATTTAATGTAGGCTCCAACAGCCAGAACTACCAGATTTATCCCCTGGCGGAACTGGTTGCAGAGTCGGTTGAGCTACCTTTTAATTATGAGTGGTATGGTTCTCCGGACAACCGCAGTTATCAGGCTGACTTCGGCAAGATAAAACAGGTGCTGGGCTTCCGGCCGGATTACACGCCGCGCGAGGGCGCCAGAGAAATTTATCTGGCTTTGAAGGAAGGCAGGGTTTCTGACGGGATGAAGACAATTACCGTTCAATGGTACAAGCACCTGTTGGAAATGCAGGAGTTTATCCGGCAAGTGGAAATTGACGGGGTGTTGCTATGAGGATTGCTGTTATCGGCGCCGGCGGCCAGTTGGGGACGGATCTGGTAAAAGTGTTCGGTGAGTATGACTGCCTGCCTTTAACTCACCAGGACATTGAAGTTGCCGACCGGGAGCGGTGTTATGAAGTATTGAAAAAACTGGCTCCGGAAGTGGTGATAAATACCGCTGCCTTCCATCAGGTGGACGCCTGCGAGGACGATCCGGGCAGGGCCTTTATGGTCAACGCCGTCGGAGCTAAAAATGTGGCGGAGGCGTGCCTGGAAATCAACGCCACCTGCGTTTTCATCAGCACGGATTTTGTTTTCGACGGGAGAAAAGGCGCTCCCTATACTGAAAGTGACGCTCCCAGCCCGGTCAGCACCTACGGTATTTCTAAGCTGGCCGGTGAGTTTTATACCAGGAGGGCGCCGAAGCATTATGTCATGAGGGTGGCGAGCCTGTTCGGGGCCGCCGGAGCGAGCGGCAAGGGCGGCAACTTCGTGGAAGCGATGGTGAAAAAAGGACGGGCGGGGGAGAAAATAAGTGTTGTGGATGACCTCTGGATGTCCCCCACCTATACAGGCGACGCTGCCGGCCTGATTAAAAAAATAACAGAAGCAAAAATGCCCTCCGGCATCTACCACGTTACCAACAGCGGCCAGTGCTGCTGGCTTGATTTTGCCGGGGAAATCTTTAACCAGTTGAATTTAAAGCCGGATCTTTCACCAATCAAATCCGTTCAATTAAAGCAAAAGGCCCTAAGACCGGCTTTTTCAGCGCTTCAAAGTGAAAAACTCAATGGATTGTTTGGCGTAAGGCACTGGAAGGATGCCCTCACCGGTTACCTGGTTGAGAAGGGCTATTTGTAAAATGCAACAAGAGAAATTACGGCCGGATGAGCATTGCCGCGCAAAGGAGTAAAATTTCCATGAAAATACTGGTGACGGGCGGCTCCGGTTTTATCGGCTCCAATTTTATTCGTTACTTGATGAAGAAATATGACAACTGGCATATTACGAACCTGGACAGCCTGACGTATGCCGCCAATCAGAAAAACCTGGAGACGATAGAAAGAGATTCGCGGTACGGCTTCATTAAGGGCGATATAACTGACCTTCTGGTAGTTGGTGAAGTTTTAAAGCAGGGGTTTGACGTGATTGTTAATTTTGCTGCCGAAACCGGTGCTGAGTGGAACCTCCTTGACGCGGCGGTTTTTACTGAAACCAACGTAAAGGGCGTTCAGGTTCTGCTGGATGCCTCCCTGCGTTACGGGGTTAAAAAGTTCGTCCAGGTTTCCAGTTATAAGGTTTACGGCACGCTGAAACCGGATGATCCTCCCTTTACGGAAGAATCTCCGCTTTCTCCGGTCAGCCCTTACGCGGCCGGCAAGGCGTCCGCTGATTTGCTGTGCGGAGCGTACTTCAGGGAGCACGGCCTGCCGGTTGTGGTCGCCCGCTTTGCGGAGAACTACGGGCTCTACCAGCATACCGGAAAATTTGTGCCCCGGCTTATTGCCGGCGCCGTTGCCGGCGGAATTGTCCCTGTTTCCGGCGACGGGCTATGCGCCAGGTGCTGGATATATGTTGAAGACAGTTGCCGCGCGCTGGAGCAAATTATGTTGAAAGCATTGCCGGGGAGCGTATATAACGTGGGAGGTCCCGAGGAGATCACCGATATTGAAGTGGCCGGTATTGTGTTAAAGATACTGGGCAAACCGGAGTCCCTGATTGTTTTTATGAGGGACAGGCCGGAACCTGAGCGGCGCTGTACCGTTGATTCATCCAGGCTGAGGAAGTTAGGATGGCAGCCGGAGTATTCGCTTGAGAAAGGGCTGGAGGAAACCGTTTGGTGGTACTGGGAGAACCGGCAGTGGTGGCGGGGAGTTGAGGTGTACGGCGGGCTTCGGGAATTGATGTAGATATGGTTAAGTTATGTATAATGCGGAATCTTATTGAGCAGAAATTAGGAGTTTGAGGATGAAATCGATCAAAAGTATTGTTATATCATGTGTCGGGGAAAATAACGATAAACATTTTTTAAAAATCTTTACCTTATTTAAAAGCATGAAACTTTGCGGCGGGACATTATCCCGTCGAGCAGTTCCAATCGCATATTTTATTGATTCCGTCAATAATTCCTATAAGGAGAGACTTGCTGCCCTTGGGGTCGAAACAAGTATTGTCGAATGTTTTGATAAAAGGTGCCCCCATGCCAACAAATTGCGGATGCTGGAAGAAGAGAGGGATTACGATATTCTTGTGGCATTGGATATAGACGTCGTGGTAGCAAAGGATTTCTCGGAGTACTTAGAACCAGGCTGTATTAGTGCAAAGGTTGTAGACTACAACCCATTAAAATCAGATGAGTGGCAGCAACTTTTTGCTTTCTTTGGTTTGCCGTATCCCACCGAGCGATATGTTACTACTTTTACTTGCGAGCCCGTTGTTCCCTACTTTAACAGCGGAGTTTTGATTATTCCTCAAAAATATGTTCGTCTTTTGAGAAATAACTGGGGCAATTACGTTATCGGGCTGCTAAACGCTTACTCAAAACTTAGTGCGATAGAGCCTCACCGATTCTTCACTGACCAGTTTGCTCTAACCCTGGCATTACAGGATACCTGCCTCCCCGTAAGGCAATTACCGATTGAAATGAACTTTCCGACACATGCTCCGATTCATGGATCGTTCTCCCCTGATGAAGTTGACCCATACATTCTCCATTATCATGATCAAATTACCCAAGAGGGCCAAATACAGATGTGTCAGTATCGGAAACCAAATGAGGTTATCAGTAGGATTAACCGCTTGCTGAAGGGTGGCAGCCCTGGTTTCGATAACTATTTATTTTGGGAGAACCGCTACCGAGGTAACCCTGAACTTGGCTCGGGAATCGGTTCTCGCGGAGAACTGGCTATTTATAAACACAACCTGATCCAAAGCATTTATCACGAAATAGGGCCATGTTCGGTTTTAGATGTTGGATGCGGGGATCTGGAAGTGGTTAAAGGAATTGAATTTAGAGAATATATGGGAATAGATATTTCACCACTTGTTATTAAAAGAAATTTGCGATTAAGACGGAACTATAATTTTCTTTCCGGAGATTTTCTCGATTTTATGGATAAAACTAATCATACGGCTGGCATGGTCCTTTGCCTGGATGTTTTGATTCATGAACATGATTTTATAAGGTACGATGCGTTTGTTGGCCAATTAGTGAAGGCAACGGAAAAAACGGCTGTTATTTCTGCTTATGAGTCGCCGCCTCGGCAGGAATTTTCAAGTGAAATTACCGCTTATCATGAACCTATCTCAAAAACTCTTGCGCGCCACGGCGTTACAAGAATTAAGATAATTGGTGAATATAGGGATACCGTTATTGTAAGATTTGACAAGGATATTTTGTATGATGAAGTAATTACCAAACAGGAACTGCTTGAGAGCGAGTCACCGCAGTCATCAGCACAGTGCCTGAATGGTATTGTTGAGGCGGGGCATGAAGCTAAAGAACGTGCTTATATGGGGGGTTTTCATAAAACAATGAGCGAGCAAAAGCCCAGGGCCATCTGTGTTTTGGGTATGCACCGCAGCGGGACATCAGCTGTTACCCGAGCGATTAATCTGCTCGGGGCCTATCTTGGTGAAGCACATGAAATAATGCCCCCTGCCGAAGATAACCCTGAAGGCTTTTGGGAGCATACCGGGATTGTTGTTTTACATGAAAAAATACTCGAGGTTCTTTCCCGCGCATGGGACGATACCTTGCCCTTGCCGGAAAAATGGTGGGAACTGCCGGAGATTAGAGGACTGAAAGAAGAACTAACCGGCCTGGTGCGGAGCACATTTGCAAATCAGCCCTTATGGGCATGGAAAGACCCGCGGATCTGTCTGCTTCTCCCCCTCTGGCAGGAAATTCTTGATGGACTCGATGTAGAAACGAGTTATGTCATAATTATCAGAAATCCTCTTGATGTCGCTGCTTCCCTTGAGAAGCGCAACGGTTTTTCGCGGGATCACTCGTTTGGTCTGTGGCTGCTCTATACCTTATCTTCATTTTATTGGACGAAGAACTCAAAGCGGGTAGTGGTTCATTACGATCATTTTCTGGAAGACTGGAGATCATGTTTAAAGCACATAGCAGGTGTGCTTGACGTTCCGTGGCCTGAAAAGGAAGATGAACTGGTCGCCGGCATGAATAATTTTCTCAAACCCGGACTGCGCCACAGCTATTCTGGCGTGGAAAAACTTTTAAGAAGCGATGATGTACCTGAACCCGTAAAGTTGGCTTATCATTTGTGTCTTGAAGCGGAAAATTCTGTTTCCTTTCTTGATTCTTTCGAGTTCTCAAATAAGATAGATGAGATGATCCAGGGGTACTTGACATACTCAAGAATGACAAATGTAGCTTCCATGAAAATTTTTATTAAGCAACTGGAGAAGGAATCTCAGTTACTAGAAAAACAATTAGCAGAAAAAGAGAATGAATTAGCAGAAAAAGAGAATGAATTAGCAGGTTTAAAGATTGAATTAGCAAGAAAGGAAACTGAGCTAGAGACTGTTTTTAATTCTACTACATGGAAAATAATTCAGAAGTATTCTTCGTTAATGAATAAATTTTTCCCTCAAAGCAGTTTGCACGGCAGGATTTTAAGGCTTTTTAAGAAGGGAATAAAGGTTTTAATTTTTGAAGGGCCGGTTTCGTTTGTTAAAAAGACGGGCATCTGGGGTAGAATGAGAATTAGTTTAAAGCAGCATCCTTCTTTAGAAAATAGTATAATTTATGAATCAAAGAGACATTTAAATTTAACCTCAAAAATAGATGTGCTTTTTTTCCCTGTCATAGATTGGAATTTTAGGTTTCAAAGGCCTCAACATATATCTTCGTATTTTGCTAAAGCTGGCCACCGTGTTTTCTATTTTATGACTACTTTTAGTTCTGCAAATAAATATTTTATCAGAGATATTGACGAAAATATTTTTGAAGTTCAATTGACAGGATCGGGAAAATTAAATATTTATAAAAATCAAATGAATGAGAAGGATTTGGAGAAATTTTTTAAAAGCATAGATATTTTAAGAAGAGATTGGAAGATTGATGAAGCAATATGTATTGTTCATTTTCCTTTCTGGACTCCTTTGGTTGATTTAATTAAAAATAAATATGGATGGAAAATAATTTATGATTGTCTGGACAAACATTCGGGTTTTTCGAATAATGATAATATGTTAGTAGCTCAGTTAGAAGAAAAGCTTATAGGTTCAGCAGATTTAGTTATTACAACTTCGCAACAGCTTTTCAATGAGATAAAGATTAAAAAAGACAATTGTTCTTTAGTTCCAAATGGCACGGATTTTCATCATTTTAGCTCATTTATAGGAGAATTGCCTTCAGTACAACAAAGTTTCAAAAAACCCATAATTGGTTATTTTGGTGCCATATCAGAATGGTTTGATGTAAATCTTATTGAATATTTGGCATCACAACGACCAATTTGGAGTTTCGTTTTAATTGGAGATACTTTTGGTGCGAATATAAAGAAATTAAAGCACATGGAAAATGTTCATTTATTGGGTGAAATGTCATATAAAAAATTGCCGGGTTATCTGCATTTATTTGATGTATGTTTAATACCATTTAAGATTAATGACTTGACAAATGCAACTAATCCGGTAAAACTTTATGAATATCTAAGTGCTGGTAAACCTGTCGTATCAGTTCCGCTGCCTGAAGTTATGCCTTATGATGATAATTTAATTTATGTAGGCAGAAATTATCACCAGTTTATAAATAAGATTGAAAAAGCCATTACTGAAAATACCCATAAAAAGATTCAAGAAAGAATACAGTTTGCTCGTGAAAACTCCTGGGATAAACGCATGCTTAATTTTGTGGGGTTGCTCAAAGCAGAGTATAAACTTGCTAGCATTATTATATTAACATATAATAACCTGCACTTAACGGAACAATGTATAAATAGTATTTATGAAAATACAATTTATCCTAATTTTGAATTAATAATAGTTGATAATGCTTCAACTGATGGTACTTGTGAGTACCTCAAAAGGCTAGAAAGGGAAAAGACAAATGTAAAAGTTATTTTTAACGAGAAAAACGAAGGGTTTGCAAGAGGCAATAATAAAGGAATTAGAATGGCAAAAGGAGAGTATATCGTGTTATTGAATAATGATACAATAGTTACAAGAGGTTGGTTGTCAAGGTCGATATGGTATCTGGAAAAAGATAAAACAATTGGGATTGTAGGGCCTGTGACTAACTCTATTGGTAATGAGGCAAGAATAGAAACTGATTATAGTACTCGTGAAGAAATGGTGGAATTTGCTGAGAGGTATACCAGAAAGCATGAAGGTAAATATTTTGAAATAAAAGTACCAGCAATGTTTTGTGTAGTGATGCGAAGGAGCCTCATTGAAGAAGTAGGTTACTTAGATGAGCTATTCGAAGTGGGAATGTTTGAGGATGATGATTTTGCCCTAAGAGTAAAGAATAAAGGTTATAAACTTATATGTGTTGAGGATGTTTTTGTTCATCACTTTCATGGAGCTGGATTTAAATTAATGGGCGATGAAGAGTATAAGAAAATATTCGAGGAAAATCGTAGACGATATGAGGCAAAGTGGGGAGTAAAATGGGAACCACATAAGTATAGACAAAATTAAAAGTGAGGAAAGTAGTGTAGATATTGTTTAAGGCTCCTTTTTTTAAAAATGCTCTTGATATTTTATTT
>JAGUVT010000016.1 GCA_020062745.1 Deltaproteobacteria bacterium | reverse complement strand
TTTGGCGGGGAAACTTACCACCTTTTCCGGTTCCAGATAGCGAGGGGTGCGGGGCAAAAGGGAACAATAAACAACTAGACAACCGGCAAAAGCTTTCTGCAATTGTTGCAGATCCATACAGCCTTGAAACTGGGAAGGCAATACCTGCCCTTTGATCAGCAGCTCGGAATAGGTTTCCGCCCTTTCCCGCTGGATGGCTTCTACCACTTCCCAGGCCCGCCCCGGTTCATCTACCAGTACCGGCGCCCCTGCCGGCAGGTAATCCAACAAAGAAACGACCTCGCGGTAAAAATACGGCAGGTATTGTTCTATTTCACCCCTGTTCTCCAGGATTTCTGCCACCCAGGCAGTCAGTTGCTGCATCCCCTCAACGTTGCCGGCCCGCTTCAACCGGCGTAACTGGCTTTCATATTCCGCCGTCAACGCCACACGGGCAGTTTCCCAGACCCGGTCGCCAACTACCATCTCCCGAGCCGGAAAAACTTCTATCCGCTCCAGCCGCTCAACCGAGCGCTGGTTAGTTGCCTCGAAAAAACGCATGGAGTCGATTTCATCATCAAAAAACTCCAGGCGTACAGGAAGATGGGCAGTCATTGGAAACAAATCAAGGAGCCCGCCCCGCACGGCAAACTGGCCCCGGTTCTCCACCAGTTCCACCCGCTCGTACCCCTGATCCAATAATTTCCGGCAAATCAAGGCCGGTTCTACCCGCTCACCGATTGACAGGCAAAAAGCTGCTTTCCGGAATTCCGCCGGGGGAACCAGGCGCCGCAACAAAGCTTCCACCGGCGCAATCACCACTATTTGCTCTCCCCGGCAAAGCTTCTCCATCACCTGCAGCCGCTGCGCCGCTACTTCCCTGCTTCTGGCCAGAACATGGTAAGGCTGCAGTTGCAGCACCGGAAAATGGCATACCGTCATGCCCGGTAAAAGACTTTTTAAATCTTCATCCAGGGCTAAAGCCTCCTGCTCGCCGGTGGTGACAATCAGCACCGGACTCTTAACTTTTGCTGCCAGCCCGGCTATCAGGTAACTACGCTGGGATCCGGACAAGCCAAAAACCATCTGCTGTTTAAATTTTTTCGCCAACCCCTGCACCAGGCTGCCGAACTCCGGGGCAGCCTCCAGTGGCTTGAGCAAACCGCGCATTAAACTAAAAACCCCATTAATAAATTTAGCGGCTTAAATACATGCCAAAAAGAGCTTTAAGCCAAACCAGGCTAAAGCCCTTTTACCACAAAAGCCTTACTTACAAGCCCGTCGAAAAACCAGGTTTCATTATTTAAAGCAACCCCTTCGCTATTGACCGGGACTAAAAGCGCCGGGAACGCAGCAATCTTTCAGCCGTCAGCATTGAGATTGCTTCGGTTGCCTGCAGCACACACTACTTAAGCCGTCACTAATTTAACAGCAATCCGTAGTAAAAAGACTCGCTTCTCCCCTGCAGGGATTCTCTACAGTCATCACAAAGAGTAACTAAAAAAACCCCGTTGAAATCGGTATCTTCTATTCTAGCGCAGCATTCCTGCCCGGTCAAGCCGTCAACCGGATCACTTGTTCCCAGGGAAGAAACTTCGACTTCCTTCACTAAAGCTTCACAGCATTCACAAATATAGTAGACTTTCATCAATAATAATATTGCTCCTATTACTTAAAACATTACTAAAACCTTTATCCTTTATCTTACTGCAGAACCACTAAATATATACATTATCTGAATTATTATACCGGTTATACCGGTTCATCGCCTGTTCCAACCCCTCACATATGAAACACCGGACAGCTTCGGCAGCAACCTCTACAATGCCGGCAAATTTTTCAGTCTCCTCCGGGGCAAACCGCTTCAGCACAAAATCTGCTCCGGCACAGGGCTCCTGCGGCCTGCCGATACCCACCCTCAGGCGGGGAAAAACATCCGTGCCCAGAGCCTGAATTATCGACTGCATCCCTTTGTGACCACCCGCTCCTCCCCGCGGACGCAACCGCAGGCGTCCCGCCGGCAAGTCCAGGTCGTCATATATAACCAGGAGGTTGGAAAAACCCGGCTTGTACCAGTTTAACAGGGCCCCTACCGCTTCCCCGCTCAAGTTCATATGGGTCTGCGGTTTGGCCAGGATTATTTCTTCCCCGGCCAACTCTCCCCGGCCGGTCAAAGCCCGAAAAAGCCGCTTTTTTACCGGCGCCTCCAAAATCGACGCCAGCCGGTCAATAACCATAAATCCCATATTGTGCCTGGTGCCGACATATTCCCGGCCCGGGTTGCCCAGGCCGACAAGCAATTTCATACTCGCCACCTCTGCTTTTCCATCCTCAACATTGTAACCCGGATAAAGCAAAAGTGGAAAGAGTTTTTATTGTTTATTCCTTTTTTTGTCATAACCATTCTTTCCGGAGCATATTATTACCAAAAGCTATTTCCATCAAAAAAGATAAGTCTCGACCTGAAGGAGGCGAAACCAGTGCGGAAAAGCAAACAGCTTATATCATTGCCGCTGATCAGCCTGGCGGAGGGCTTGCAGGTGGGTTCCGTGCGGGGTCTGGTTGTCGATCCAGTCCGGAAAACATTGGCCGCCCTGATCATTGAGCAAAAAGGTTGGTTTAAAGAACAGAAGTTCATACCTTTCCAAAAGATCCACAGCATCGGTAATGACGCCATTACCATTGAAAAATCCAATGGTTTGGAAAGAAGCCCGAACCTGCCCGATATTATCAAACTGGTAAAAGAAAAGGCGAGCATCATCGGTGCCAGAATTGTAGCTGAAAACGGTACCTTTCTGGGCTTTGCCGATGAATACCGGCTGGATCCGCTTACCGGCAATATTACCGGCCTGGAAATTTCGGGCAGTTTTATCAACAGTACCCTTAAAGGCCGGGCTTTGCTGGACATCAATCATGTCCGGACCATCGGCAGGGAAGCGATAATTACCACTAATGAAGCTATAGAAAACATTGCTAAACTCGACAGCGGTTTACAAGATTTTGTAAAAAGCATCAATGAAGCCGGCAGCCGCTGGCGGAATATCGCCGTCCAGAACGCCAGGAATATTAATGACAAGATCAATAAGCGCCTGGAGAAAGTAAAGGGGAGACTAAAAGAAAAGGGGACAGAAGAAAAACAGGCAAAAAACGGCAAAGAGCAAGAAAAACCCGGGCCGGGAGCAGAAGAAAAATCCGGGCCAACCGACCCGGATCAAAATAATAGAAACTTTACGCTCATTAAATAACGCCGGCGGTTCTCATTCTGGCGATTTCATCCGGCCCGTAACCAAGACCGGTCAGGATTTCTTCCGTATGCTCTCCCAGTTTCGGCAACGGTCCCTTCGGCTTCATTTGCAGGCGGTCAAATTTTACCGGAAAGGCAATCAACGGGTGTTCCTCCGCCTGGCTGATCACACCCCTGGCGGCCAGATGGGGATCGTTTGACAATTCCTGGGGAGCATTAACCGGCCCGCACGGAATATCTGCCTTGTTCATTAAATCCAGCCATTCATCCCGGTCTTTTTGTAAAAATATCTCTTTTAATACCGGATCGATTTCATCCGCCAGCGCGTTACGGCGCAGCCAACTGCCGTATTTTTCACTTTTAGCCATCTCTTCGAGACCCAGCAAACGACAGAGGCTCTGCCAAAAGTGCTCCTCCACACAACCCAGGGTAAAATACTTTCCATCCCTGGCTTCATAAACCCCGTAAGCACCGCGCCCCATGTATTTTTCTTTGGGCGGGCAATTCAGGCCGTAAAACTCGGCAATACGCGGCCCCGCCCAGGCCAGAGCGCATTCGGTCATGGATACGTCCAGATAATCACCCATACCGGTTTTGTCCCTCTGCCGCAGGGAGGCCATTACAGCCACGGCGGCATACATAGAAGAGCACAAATCAGCTATCTGAACCCCGCCGGAAGCCGCTGGGGGCCCCTGCGGTTCGCCGCTGAAATATAGTGTGCCGGCCACTCCCAGGTAGTTGACGTCATGCCCCGGCAGATCCCGGTAAGGCCCGTTCTGCCCGTAGCCGGAAATGGAGCAGTAAACCAGGCGCGGGTTCATCTCTTTAACTTTATTATAGCCGAAGCCCAGCCTGTCGACGGCGCCGGGCCGGAACCCCTCCAGAAAAACGTCACCTTTTTCAACCAGTTTTTCGAGCGCCTTTCTACCCTTTTCATCCTTCAAATTTAAGGTAAGGCTTTTCTTCCCACGATTAACGGCGGAAAAAAGCGCCGGGATCATCGCCCTTCCGGGGTCCCCCCCGGCAGGCCTCTCAATTTTAATCACCTCGGCGCCCAGGTCGCATAAAATCATCGAACAAAAGGGGCCGGGCAGCAACGCAGTAAGATCGACTACACGTACTCCTTCAAACGGCAGCATAAACTTCCCCCCTTAAAACCCTATTTGAATGCCGGAATACCCAACACCTCCCGCCCGATAATCAGGCGCTGGATTTCATTGGTTCCTTCAGCAATGGTAAAATGTCTCATGTCACGATAATAACGCTCTACCGGAAACTCCATGCTGCACCCGTACCCGCCGTGAATCTGAATAGCCATTTCAGCTACTTTGAGCACAGCATCGGTAGAAAAAAGCTTGGCCATAGACGCTTCTACCTGGCAGGGTCTCCCTTTATCCAACAGGTAAGAAGCCTGCAAACCTAAAAGGCGCATGGCAGATGTCAGGGTGAGCATTTCAGCAATTTTACTCTGGATCAGTTGAAAACTGCCAATCGGCTTACCAAACTGGATTCGTTCCTTGGCATATTTGACAGCCGCATCGACACAACCCTGCGCCACCCCGGCACTGATAAAAGCCACCATGGCCCGGGCACTGTTTAAAAACTTTAGCCCCAACTTTAAACCATTACCGATCCCCCCAAGTATATTTTCCGCCGGTACCCGTGCGTCTTCAAAGACCATTTCCACTGTGGGGCAACAATGCATCCCGATTTTTTCAATCGGCCTGGTTTTATAGCTGGTTTTGCCTTTTTCCACGATAAAAGCGGTTATGCCCTTACTTCCTTTAGCCTTGTCGGTTTGGGCGATAACAATGCCGGTTTCACCGTCCTGCCCGTTGGTAATAAACATTTTCGTGCCATTCAAAATCCACTCGTCGCCCTGCTGCACAGCAGTCGTCTCCACGGCAGAAGCATCCGACCCTACGTTAGGCTCGGTAAGGGCAAAAAATCCCATCTTGTCGGCCCTTACCAGCGGCCCGACAAATTTCTCCCGCTGTTCCCCGGTTCCGTACTCGTAAATATACGTTAACATGTGATTGGTAATTCCGACGGCCGCCCGTAAGGAAGGCCATGTCCGGGAAAGTTCCTCGATTAATAAAAAATAAGTGGTATAGTCCATACCATAACCGCCGGCTTCTTCCGGCAGCATGCCGCCGATATAACCAAACGGCAAAAGCCTCTTGACTATATCCCTCGATACAGGCGTCGCGGAACGCTCGTACTGGTCGACCAGGGGCTGAACCTCTTTTTCTAAAAACCGGCGCACGTTGCTTTTAAGCATCTTTTGCTCGTCAGTAAGTTCAAAGTCCATAAGCTTCCCCCTCAATATCTTAAGTGCGTTGCCTTCAAAAACCTTTTTTCTTGTCATTGCGAGCCTTAAGGCGAAGCGACCCCATATAAGCTATCAGTTCAAGATTGCTTTTTGGCTTTGCCCCCACAATAACACCAGGGAGGCAATATGTTTTACTCATTGCTATCGCCGCGTCAGCTGTACGTCTGTCTACCTTTTAGCCTCCGGCGGCACATCAATACCTTCTTTACGCAGGATGTCCAGCGGCGACACCGGCGGCTTCTCATGCAGGCCGAGAGCATTCTCCCGGAGCACTTTCCGTTTGGTTTCAGGCGTCCAGACATCTTTGAGCACTTTGTTAAAAGTAGAAAACCACTGGGCCATGCCCACAAAAGGATAGTCCGTCCCAAAGATGATCTTGTCCTGATAAAAAGGCGTGTTGGCCGCCAGAATTATACTTTGCGGAATGATCCGCGGCGAAGCGCCGGATATATCAATGTAAACATTGGGGTGCCGGAAGGCCACCGACATCGCCTGATCATGCCACCCGCCAATACCAAAATGCAAAAGCACCAGTTTCAAGGTGGGGAAATCCACCGCCACGTCATCATAACCCAGCGGCATGGTATACTTGATTTTGGTAAAATAAAGACCGGTGGTACCGCAGTGGCTCTGCACGGGAACCCCCAGTTCTACACATTTTTCATAGATCGGGTAAAAATACTTCTCGTCGTTAGGGTACAGCCTCACTGCCCCGGGATGAAATTTCATCCCTTTAAATTTCAGCTCTTTAATACAGCGCTCGACTTCTTCCACTGCGTCCGGCCGCCTGGGATCTACTGCGCCGTAACCGATAAACCGGTCCGGATACGTTTTTACTATTTCAGCCACACCATCGTTGGTTAAAAACTGGCCCTGAAAAGCCCAGTGATCAGACGCCGTGGTGTCCAGCGCCATGATCACCGCTTTTTCTACGTTGCCTTCATCCATATGCCGGACCATGTCAGCGATGTTCTCAGGCACCACTTCGTCTTTCAAACGAAAATGCCGCGCCGCCATGTAAAGAGGCGGGTCTTTTTTCAAGGTTGAACGGAAAACAGGATGCGCATGGTAATCCACCGCCGGCAGTGGAGCGCATCCTGCGCTTTTACTTTTCACTTCTTCCGCTTCCAATTCACACTGACCAGCTTTCTGCTCATCACCAAGGTTTTTATATATTGCCAGCGCTTCTTTAAAAAGGCGGTAAGACTCATCGTAATACCCGGCCTTTAGCGCTTCACTGGCATCAGCCAGCAATTTTTCTGCCTTTTGTTGATCCATATAACTTAAACCCCCGTTTCTTTAACTCTCAGCAGTATCTACTGGTGCATGTAAAAACCACCGGCCACAGTAAGTATGTCGCCGGTGATATATTCCGATTCCTCAGCAGCAAAAAACAAAACCGCGTTGGCTATGTCCTCCGGTTTTCCCGGCCTTCCTTTCGGAATCATGGTATGCCACTTCTGCAGCACTTCCGGAGGGTAAATCCGTTTTAAAAACTCATTCATGATCAGCCCCGGAGCTATTACATTAGAGGTAATATTGTACTTTGCCGTTTCCGCCGCAACCGCCCGTGAGAATCCCATGATAGCCGCCTTTGCCGCACAATAATGGCTCTCCCCGTCATCCATTCCGACAAACCCGGCCACGGAAGAAATGTGCACCAGCCGCCCGTAATTCTGCTTGATCATATAAGGCAGGACCGCCCTGGTACAGAAAAAGGTGCCGTAAAGACAGACGCCAATTACCACATTCCACTGCTCATCGGTCATATCCACGCATTGGGCCAGGAGTTCCCGGCCGGCGTTATTGACCAGAATGTCGACCCGGCCGAATTTTTCAACTGTTTTTTTGACCATCTCTTCGACCTGCTCTTTGTTGCTCGCATCGCAGACCACACCTAATGTCTCCACCCCATAGTCTTTCTTAATCGCCTCGGCCACCTGAAACGTTCTCTTGGAGTTCGGGTCGGCTATAACCACGCCGGCCCCCTCCTTCGCAAAAGACCGGGCACAGGCTTGACCGATCCCGGCGCCGGCCGAACCGGTAACAATAGCTACTTTCCCCTTAAACCTCATTTTTCTCTCCTCCTATCTCAATATTTTGGAGCCATACATTATATTTTGCTTTCTTCATGAAGCCGGCTCGCCCAGAAAGTGCCGCCGCGGATCAAACAGGCGAAGCATGATCAGCTCTTCTCCGGCCGGCGGTTTGATTCCGGCAGGGTTTCGCGCCACTTTCAAGTCCCAGCCGCAGTTTTCCTTTATATGGCGCACGTTTTCCTCTACTGAAGAGAACCTTCCGGCAGGAAAGTACGCCGTCAGGGTAAACTCATCCTCACCCGGTAATTTTTCATAAATTCCGAGGTCGGAAACCAGCGTCCTCACCCTTTCGCCGGGTGAAGTAACATAAGAAACGCGGTCTAAAAACCTTCTTTTATCCTGAGTGCCCACGGCCACAATCTCACGCACATTGCTGGCAATGTCATTGGCTCCGCCGGAGCCCGCAATATAAGTCTTACCCGGTATTTTGGTGGTATTGATGTTTCCCTTTTTGTCGATCTGGCCGAACCCCAGCACGCCGAGACAGCGGTTATTGGCGCCGCTCATATAAATCCCCATCAAGGTGTGGGTATCAGTCAACGCCTTACAGGTGAAGAAATTCCGCTGGTTAAAAACAGCGGGATCCAAAGGCCGCGGGTTATAACCGTAAAGCCCCACCTCCGCCATTAACTCCACGTCGTACCCTTCCGCCTTCAAGTCGTAGTAGGCCAGCCAGGTACCCAGGTTGGCAATACCGGCGCCGGCCAGGATGGTCCTCAAATTACCGGCCTTTATCCTCTTCTTTATCTCCCGCCCCGTCGCTACCAGCGCCATTTCCAGGGCGGTGTAGGAACCGGCGGCAATCTCCTCGCTAATAACGCTGAGATCATAACGCCAGGCGTCGGCGTGGCTTTTCCCCTTCAAGTAGAGGATCCGGTCGGCGCCCAGCTTGCGGAGATAGGCCTGGTGATCCTCACAGCCCAGCACCCACTCCCGCACCCACCGCTCAAAACTTTCCGGGTCTTTTGAAGCCATCCGGCCGCCGTCCACAAAATCATAGTCTTCTGCATATCCATCAAAATCAGGCAGGCCGATATTTACCATGCCCGATGGGTGAGCTCCAAACGGCGCCTCACAAACACACCGTACATAATCACCGGGCAATGCCATAAGGTGAGCGTTCTTTCTTATATATTCAGTGTCAACTATTTTTTCTGCGGTAACTATCACGCCGTTCCTGCTGGCCATAGCGCCAAATGTATTTTCAGCCGATGGAGAAAGAATAAGCGTATTACCGTAGCGGTCGGCAGCCCAGCCATGCACAAAACTCAAGTCCGGGTACAGGGCAGGCATCAGACCTACTTTCCTGTCGCTTCCGAAGGGGTCTTCAACCACCTTGAACAATCCCTTTTCGCTATTTTCTTCTTCCATACTGCTGCCGATAATAGAGTTTGTAGTGGTATAAGCGACGCCCATGGCAGCAGCTTTCAGGCGCAGGGGAAGGGTAAGAATGGTCCAGTTCTCTATTTCCACCGAACCGTCCAGGTAAACCCGCTGGTAGACACCGTTCGGAGCAGGGGTGTTGTAAGGATCGCCGCAATACGTGGTTACAAGTTTTTTTACCAGCCCGCCGTGCACCAGCACGGACTGCACAACATTCATTGAAATGCCGACCAGGGTGAAATCCGGCTTTGTGCCCCAGAACTGCCTGGCCACCTCGAAAACAGCAGCTGCCGGCCACCTCGCCCCATTTTGCCCGAAATGAAGGGCCATCCCGGGCCGCACATGCTTTCTAACTGCTTCAGGCAGCGAACAAATCTTATCGGTACCCTCGTTCCGGGGCAAGCTGAACCGCCTCTCCAGCACTTCATATATCCCACTTATATCATTTACACCGTTTTGCATATAAACCTCCAGAAGCCAAAATGATGATCGGGGCTCGCCTCAAGGTCGCTCGCAACGATAAAACAGGGATTTTCGACAATCTCTACAGGCGTGAATACTCTCAGGCGTATCTTCCGCCGGTTACATGCAGTACGTCGCCGGTGATATAAGAAGATTCATCGGAAACCAGGAATAGTATGACATTGGCTATATCCACCGGTTCACCGACACGTTTCAGAGGAGTGTTCTTTATCGAACGTTCAATTAAGAAATCATATTTCGGGTGGCTCTTAAGCCCTTCAGTATTGACCATGCCGGGCGCAACAGCATTTACGTTGATGTTATAGCGGCCAAGCTCCAAAGCCAGGGAGCGGGTCAGGCCGACTATCCCCGCCTTGGCCGAGGAATAATTGGCCTGGCCGGGATTACCGAGGTAGGCTCGTGATGAAATGTTCACAATCTTCCCGTAATTCTGTTCGATCATATAATTAGAAGCAAATTTGGAACACAAAAACGCCCCCTTGAGGCAGGTATCCACCACCGCATCCCACATTTCCTCAGTCATGTTTTTGATAAGCGCGTCAACAGTAAAACCGGCGTTGTTCACCAGAATGTCGATCCGGCCGAAAGCCTCAATGGTTTTGTTGATCAGGTTTTCGACCTCACTGCTCTTCGATACATCCGCCTTTACTGCTATAGCCGTGCCGCCTTTACTCGTAATTTCCGCCGCTGCACTTGCTGCCCGTTCTTCAACAATATCCGTGATTACCACTTTCGCTCCTTCCTCCGCCAGCCGGTGTGCCGTGGCCCTGCCGATACCGCTGCCGGAGCCGGTAATTATCGCTACCCGATCTTTAACTCTCATTACTCTTCTCCTTTCTGCGTAACATCATCGGTGTTTCACCCTCCTGCACTATCTCCCCTCTCTGATTGATCAGCCGCCTTTTAAAAGTAACAATTCCCCGACCGGGGTTGCTTGTCTCCCTCTTTTCCGCCACTTCAACTTCGACATGAACGGTATCACCGATCTTAATCGGCCCTAAAAATCTCCATGAGTTGATACCCAGCAACGCCAGTGCCGTTTCTCTCATCCCGGCCGACAACTCTGTCCTGGTAAACAACCCGGAAGCTATAATCAGGCCAAGCAACCCGTGAGCCACCCGTTCCCCAAAAATTGATTTTTTGGAAAACTCGGCGTCAGTATGAAGAGGCATGTAGTCCGCGGAAAGACCGGCAAACACGACTATATCCGCTTCCGTCACCGTCCGGCCGGGCGAAACGACTTTATCCCCGATTGCCAAATCCTCAAAAAAATACCTTTCCGGTTCTTTAAGCATTTCCATCCCCCTAGTCAAATAATTTGCTTACCGACAGATCCTCATAAATGCGGATAATGGCTTCGCCCAGCAAAGGGGCTACCGAAAGCACTTTGATCTTGTCAATCATTTTTTCTTTCGGTACCGGGATCGTATTGGTCACCACCACTTCCTTGATCGGCGCTTCCGCCAGCCGTTGTACAGCAGGTCCGGAAAGCACGGCGTGGGTACAGCAGACATAAATATCCTTCGCCCCCCATTGTTTTAAAGCTGCTGCCCCCTTGGTAATGGTACCCGCCGTGTCAATCAGGTCGTCAATCATCACTACCGTCTTGTCTTGAATGGCGCCGATTATATTCGTAATTTCCACTACATTGGGCTCGGGCCGCCGCTTGTCGATAATGGCAATCGGGGCGCCGATACGCTCGGACAGATCCCTGGCCCTGGTGACGCTGCCCAGGTCCGGCGACACTACCACTACTTCTTTCAACTGGCTTTGTAAAATATATTCGGCCAGGATCGGCACGCCGGGCAGGTGATCCACCGGAATATCAAAAAAGCCCTGAATCTGGCCGGCGTGCAGGTCCATGCAGACTACCCGCCTGGCGCCGCTGGCAACCAGGATGTTGGCCACCAGCTTGGCTGTAATCGGGTCTCGGGCCCTGGTCTTGCGATCCTGCCTGGCATAGCCGTAATAAGGCAGCACCGCAGTTATCCGCCGGGCTGAAGCGCGCCGGATGGCGTCCACCATGACCAGCAGTTCCATCAAATTTTCGTTGACCGGGTTGCAGGTAGGCTGGATGACAAAAACATCGGCGCCGCGGACGCTTTCATTAATTCTCACCTGTACTTCTCCATCGCTGAACCGCTTTATCTCGGCAGCGCCAATGGTCACGCCCAGGTAGCGGGCAATTTCTTCGGCCAGCCCGGTATTTGCGTTACCGGCAAATATTTTAAGCCTTTTGTTGTCCGAAAACATTTTAAGCCTACCCCCAAACAGTTTAATCAAGCCGTCAGCAGTCAGTTTTCAGCACATTGTCCATTAGTAGAAATTGCCACGGGCTTAATAGCCCTCGCAATGACATGCGTCATTTTCATCCTTTACGCTGGTGCCGCAACGCGACATAAGCGTCTTATCTCTTTTTCTTTTTAGCCGCCCAGTTCGGAATGACGGACTGGCGGGCCCGCTCCACGCCCAGGGCGCCGGCCGGAACATCCTTGGTTATGGTGGAGCCCGCCCCGATGATCGCCCCGGGACCCACTTCTACCGGCGCCACCAGGTTGGTGTTGCTGCCGACGAAAGCGCCGTCCCCGATACGGGTAGGCCACTTATTTTCACCATCGTAATTACAGGTAATAGTGCCTGCCCCGATATTGACGTTTTCACCGATAGTGGCATCGCCCACATAACTTAAATGAGGCACCTTGCTGTTGTTCCCAATTACGGATTTTTTGACCTCAACAAAATTACCCACCCTGACCCCTCGCCCAATCACGGTTTCCGGGCGAATACAGGCAAAGGGGCCAACCGATGCGCCGTCGTTTATCTCACTATCCGTAATTATGGAGTGTTGAATCGTCACGTTGTTTCCGATCCGGGCATTAACCAGCCGGGCACCCGGCCCGATAACGCAATCTTCACCAATCACTGTTTTACCTTCAACAAAAGTAAAAGGATAAACTACAGTATCCTGCCCGATCCGGACCTGTCGGTCGACAAAAGTAGAAGCGGGATCTATAACCGTAACACCGGAATCCATCAGGTCATCCAGCACCTGCCGGCGCATTACGGCTTCCACAGCGGCCAACTGCCGGCGGTCGTTGATTCCCATGGTTTCCCGGAAATCCGCCGTTACGGCGCCAACAACCAATCCCCGGCGCACGTAAAGCCCGATAACATCGGTAAGGTAGTATTCCTTCTGGGCATTGGCAGGCAAAATTTCAGCTAAAGATTCAAAGAGTCCCGCCACATCAAAGCAATATATGCCCGTATTAACCTCCCGGATCAGCAGTTCCTCCGCAGTGGCGTCTTTTTGTTCGACAATCCGCACCACCCGGCCCTGCTCGTCCCGGATTACCCGGCCGTACCCGCCAGGATCCGGAATTTCCGTTGTCAGCATAGTAGCCGAAGCGCCAAGAGCTATATGCTGTTTAACCAGATCAGTAAAGGTATGGGGGGAAATTAAAGGGGTGTCACCACAAAGAACCAGCAATCGGCCGGGGAAACCTTTTATATATGGGTAGACTTGCTGGAGGGCATGAGCGGTACCCAACTGCTCCGCTTGAAGGGCTGTTCCCGCCCGGTCTCCCAAAACCCGGGCAACTTCCGGCGCCCCGTAACCGGTCACCACTATAACTTTTTCAATACCGGCAGCAAGAACAGCATCTAAAACATAATCAATAATCGGCCGGCCGCAAAGCTTATGCAAAACTTTTGGCAGTTTTGACTTCATCCGGGTACCTTTACCGGCCGCCAGAATTACTGCTGCCAGTTGCATAAAGAGCAATCTCCTTAACGTTTTTATGTATTATTACCCATTCAACAAAAAGTTTTCTTTTCCTTCTTCCGTAAAAAGTTTCACCAGCCAAAATAATGATAAAAAAAGAGAGCCTTTTACTCTCTTTAAGTAACTTTAGTATATGCCTCCAATACAGCATCCTGAATTAAAGCACGGGCCGCAGAGGTAATCGGGTGCGCCACATCGCGAAATTCCCCGTTTGCGTTTTTACGGCTGGGCATTGCTACAAAAAGCCCGCTTCGTCCTTCCACTATCTTTACATCATGAACCGCAAAAGCATCGTTTAAAATCACCGAAACAACAGCCTTCATTTTTCCACCGGCTAAAACCTTCCTTATCCTGACATCGGTAACCTCCACCAACCCTTTCACCTTCCTTAAAAACCATAAATTACACAATTTTTCTACATTCCCTGGCAAATTCCTCCTTTTTGCCAGGGAAAAATATGGTTTAAGAAATTATTTCTGTCTCGTAATCGGATTCTGCCAGGGCAGTTCTGATTTGCTTAATATGGTCCCGGTCCTTTGTTTCCAGGGTTAACCTTACTTCTGCCTGTTTTAAGGGAACGGTGGGATTAATGCGGTCGTGTTTAACTGCAATTACATTAGCCCTGGTTTCAGCTATCACTGCCAGCAGTTTCTGCAAACTGCCGGGCTTATCATCAATAATGGTATGCAGGATAACATAACGGCCGGAATTTACCAGACCCCGCTCAATAATGATCGATATAATATTCATATCAATATTGCCGCCGCTTAAAACAACTGCCGTTTTAACCCCGTTTAAGCCCGTTTTTCTTTGCAAAAGGGCGGCCAGCCCAACCGCCCCGGCCCCTTCCACTACAATTTTAGACCGTTCCAACAGCATTAAAATAGCTCCGGCAATTTCCTCATCGGTAACCGTAAGCATTTCATCTACATAATGACGGATTAAGTTAAAAGTAACCTGCCCGGGTTTTCTGATGGCTATCCCATCGGCAAAAGTACTGGTTGATGAACTCTCATGCAGCCGGCCTTCCTGGAAGGAAAGACATACAGCCGGGGCGCCGGCAGCCTGTATACCAATAATCCGCGTCCGGGGTTTAAGCTGCTTCAAGCCAAAAGAAATGCCGGCAATCAATCCGCCACCTCCTACAGGCACCAGCACTGCTTCCACATCCGGCAGATCATCCAGCAGTTCCAAAGCAATAGTACCCTGCCCGGTAATGACTTCTAAGTCGTCAAAACCATGAATAAAAACAGACCCTGTTTCCTGCTGCAACGCCTGTGCCTGCTGGTAGGCGTCATCGTAATCCCTCCCGCTCAAAACCACCTGGGCGCCATACCCGCGGGTGGCCATCACTTTAGAAATTGGAGCCCCCTCCGGCATTACAATGGTGCTTTTAATGCCGGCCCGGGCAGCAGCACAGGCTACCCCCTGGGCATGATTACCAGCAGAAGCAGCAATTACACCACGGGCCCGTTCTCCCTCGGTCAGGTTTAAAATCTTATTATAAGCACCCCTGATTTTAAATGAACCGGTCTTCTGCATGTTTTCCAGTTTCAAGTAAACGGTATTGCCGGTTAACTCACTAAAAGTACGGGAATAATCCAGCGGGGTATGGTAAGCCACACCAGCCAGATTTTGTCTGGCCTTTAAAACTTTATTCAAGGTAGGTGCTTTTTCTACCAACCCAACCATCTCTCCTTAACTGTAACCGCTCCTTTTTATTGTTAAATGACATCCTTTAAAGCTTCTGTAATTTACTGAACGGGAAGGTAAACACTAAAAGTGGTTCCTTTGCCTACTTCGCTCTTTACTTTCAGTTCCCCGCCATGCTCGAAAACAATTTTATTGGCAATGGCCAGGCCAAAGCCTGTACCTTCTTCCCTGACAACAAAAAAGGGGTTAAAAATATCCTTAAGCAGATGGGCAGGAATCCCCGGACCGGTATCGCTAAAATCGATGCCGACCTTATTCTCATGCGACAGGTAATAAGTTCTAATCGTTAGTTGTCCGCCCGCCTGCATGGCTTCCAGAGCATTGTCGATAATGCTGAAGAATACCTGAATTATTTGGACTACATCAACACTAACAGATGGTAATTCTCTGGCCGGCTCCCTGGTCACTACTACCCCGGAAAGAGCTGCTTTGCCTTTAATAAAAACATAGATACTATCCAGCAGGCTGTTTATATTCGCCGGCTCTTTGCGCACTTCAAAAGTATCAGCCAGGTGTAAAAAGTCCCCGATCAATTCATTGACCCGGTCGATTTCTTTTAGAGCAACCCTGGCAAATTCTGAAATATCACTGATCGCATTCTCAGCAGCTTTTTCCTGCACGACCTGGACAAATCCCCTTACCGAGGTCAGGGGATTACGCATATTATGGGCCACCCCGAAAGCTATTTGTTTTATAAGGGTAAGCCTTTCGGCGTTCTCCACCCTTTCCTGTTCCTGCAAAGCAGTTATTTCACGAAAAACCTGGATAGCCCCGGTTAGTTTACCCTTTTCATCGGTAAGCTTGGCCGTATCACTGACAAAACTACGCCTCCGGCCCCCAACCACATAACTATGGTGGTATTTACTGAATTCTTCACCTAAAGTCACAGTACGAATGACCAACTGATCTTCTAGCGGCACAACCGAAAGAACCTCAGCAAAATCACGGCCGACAACGTTCCTGCTTTCCAAACTATAACATTCTCCTGCGGCCCGGTTAAAAATAACCACCCTCTGGTCGGCATCAATAACAATTACTCCCTCTTCAATACAATCCAATATTAACTCAAATTGCCTGCAGTCAATGCCGGAAGCTGGTTCCTCTATAACAAGCATGGCCCCTAGACAGTTCCCATCCCCGTCAGCAATCCTGCTGGTATGCAGGTTAACTAAAACCCGCTGTCCTTCCTCGTTGAACAGGTAGTAAGAGCTGTTGTGATCTTCCCCGGTCTGCACGGTTTCCTGTAAATCCTGAAAAACGCTCTGGCCCAGAAAACCTCCCTCACCAACATGACGTCCAACAATACCAGCGCTTTCGACTCCCAGGAGCTTTTCAGCAGACCGGTTAAGAATCCTGACCACCAGGTTCTCATCAACAGCCAGAATGGCTTGCGGGCATGCACGGACAACGGCCTCCTGAAAAGCAGTGAATTTTTCCACCACTCGAACTCCTCACTTAAAGATTCTTCTGTTTTTTATAAAATAGTTTTCCGGTAAACCCGGTATCGCTTCGCTATCATCTCCCCCAGCAAGTTGGCAATAATCCGTTTTACCATAATATTATCCTCCCCTACCAAAGAAATTTCCAGCGCAACAAAACCTTTCCGACGTAAAACCGTTAAACTTTCTAAAATCAACAACGCTTCCAAACCCCTGAAGCGGTATTCGGGAACTACCGCCAGCACTGCCAGCCGGGCAGTTTTCATCTTTGGATCAAGGTCGGGTAAAGTCATACATAAGGCAACAGCGTGATCGTCAACCTCGGCAAATAAAATCATGGACGGATCGGCAAACAAACGCAAACCACGCAAAACAGCAATCCCTTCGGCTGAAGAAAGAGGAATAAAACCCCAGGTTGCCCTCATTGCCTCGTTATGAATAAAAGAAAATCTTTCTCCCTCCCCTTCCAGTTTAGAAAAGTCAACCGGACGCACTTTCAGCCCTGCCACCCGCCCGGCCCGCCGGGCAATCCGGACCAGTCTGGCCGGAACGGGCTGATCAAGACTACAGTAATAAGAGTAAAAGTCTGCCTCTTTAAGAAACCCCGCTTTCTCAAAAAAATCAACGTAATAAGGCGGGTTGTAAGGCATCATAAACCGCGCCGGTTGATCGAAGCCCTCTACTAAAAGACCCATCTGTTCGTAAGGCGAAAGGTTTACCGGCCCGATCATCAGTTCCCTGCCCCGGACCGCCAGCCACTCTGCTGCGGATTCCAACAGTCTACTCCCTGCCTCGTAATCATCAACTATCTTAAAATACCCAAAAAACCCCGCCTTCTCATCAGGAAATAAACTATGCGTACTGGCTGTAAGGCAGCCAACTAACTGCTTGCCCCTTATAGCCAGGAAAGGTTGTGCTTCTATGTGCTGCAAAGACGGGTTCAGATGCGGATTAAACTTCCTGGCCAGAGTCCTTAAAGAACCTCCCCGGGCAAACCGGCAAAACCGGAAAAAATCTTCTTTCGTTGATACCTCCTTGATCTCGATCTCTCAACACCCCCGGCTTTATATTCTAAACTAATCTATGCCGGAGACACATCTAATGACTATCTGGCAGTTTCCAGAATACGGGTAACCAGATCTAAATCGCCTGGTTTATCCACATCCACCCCTATTTCGGGATCATTAGAAATAACAGCAACACCTTTTATACCCAGTAACTGAGAAACCTTTTCCTGCACTTCGCCAATAGTCAGAAAGCGGAACAAAAACTTTAACATAAACCCGCCCCCCAACAAGCGGGACAGTTTAAGCGGGCTTTTACGCAAATCAATCAACTGTTCTCCTTTCCCAACACAACAGGCAAAAGCAGCCGGGTTGACCAAAAACAGGTTGCCGCCGGTAAAAACTCCTTCTTTTAGCGCCACATAAGTTCGCCTGGCCGACGCAAAACGTCTTTCTACCGCCGAGCGAGAGACAACGGGGTAATACAGGTCGGCATCCATAGCACCGCAAAGATTCAAAAAGTTTTCCACGATACCGGCAGTTAAGAGAGGAATATCGGAAGTTACCAGGAGTACCCGTTTCGCTTCAGGCAAACACTCAAGCCCTGCTTCAATGTTCTTAATAATGCCATCCCTGGCAGCAACAACGTTTACCGCTCCGCTATTAAAGCGGAAAGCCAGTTCTTCTGCCGGACCGACAACCACTATCCGGCCGACACGGGGGCAATGCTGTAAAGCATGAACCACATAATCAACCATAGCCCTCGTACCAATGGTTATCAACGCCTCAAAACGGGCCGGGCTGCATTTTTTTAAGCGGCCGTTGTTAAGGCCCCCGGCTAAAACAACCGCGTCAACCATCTGTTTCCTTCCCCTCTTTTAAGGTATTCAACAGGCTCTGCTCGGCGTTTTCAATATGTTCCCGGGCCAGATGCTGAGCCAGTTCCACGTTTCGTTCAGCTACCGCATCGACAATTTTTTTGTGTTCCTCCAGGGCCACCCTGGTACGGCCCGGCTGGGAAAGAGAAGTCATACGGAAGCGCTGGATTTGCTCCTGCAGGTGGGTTATGATCTGCACCAGCCTCTGGTTGCGGCTGGCCCGGTACATAACATCATGAAAACTGGTATCTCCTTCCACAATGGCATTGATATTATCTCCCTCACTCAGCTCGTATATCTGCACCAGATACCGTTCCAACTGATCTAGCTCTTCTTCGGTAATACGTTCCGCTGCCAGCCCGGCAGCCAGTGCCTCCAGGGCCGCCCGGACCTCAAAAACATCGACAATATCTTTCATTGATATGCCGGCCACATAGGCCCCTTTGCGGGGAACCATTACCACAAAACCCTCCAGTTCGAGCTTCCTGAGAGCTTCCCGCACCGGGGTACGGCTGACTCCCATTTCTTCGGCCAACTGGATTTCCATCAATCGCTCATTTGGTTTTAAGCGCCCCTCAATAATCGCCTCCCGCAGGGACTCAAACACCAGTTCCCGTAAAGGCTTATAATTATCCAGCCGGATCGGCACCAGCCTGGGCTTATCCAATAATCACTCCCCCTTGAAAAAATGCTACGTAATTATCACCTATTATATATTTTATACTCATTTATAAAACTCCTGCAACCCTGTTAAATTTAACCGACAAAGGTCGATGTTACCAACAATTGCTCATTTTCCTGAAAAAATCGCCCGGCTATCCGGTAAGCAGACTCTAAATCAGTACCGGTTATACCAAATACCGTAGGACCACTGCCCGACATAAGCGCCCCAATAGCACCGGCAGCCAGCAGTTTTTCTTTAATAATATAGATTTCCGGGTGCATGGCTGTAGTAATTGGCTCCAGCACATTGCCCAGACCGGCGGCAATTCCGGAAATATTTTTTTTCTTTATAGCCTTAATCATAGCCATATTATCCGGCCGCCTTCCAGCGTGACCAGGGTCAAAATTTCGATAAACAGTTGCCGTTGATACAGTAAAAGGCGGCTTTACCAGCACCAGTCCCATAACCGGGGCCGGCGGTAAAGGCTCAACCAGTTCACCAATGCCCCGAGCTAGAGCAGTACCGCCAACCAGACAAAAAGGAACATCCGCCCCCAACTTTTTCCCCAGTGATAATAACTCCGGCCAGTCAAGGTTTAAATCCCACAGCAAATTTAACGCTTGCAAGACAGCCGCCGCATCAGCAGAACCGCCGCCCAGCCCGGCCGCCGCCGGAATGACTTTAACCAGCCTGATCCGTACCCCTTTTCCGGTTCCGGTATGACTGCGAAGCAATTCGGCAGCCCGGTACGCCAGGTTGTCCTCACCCGCCGGAACTCCTTCCCCTTCTACCGTCAGGGCGGTTCCTCCGGATGTAGGGAAAAACTCCAGAAGGTCATGTAAGGCCACGGACTGCATAACCGTTTCTACCTCATGATAACCATCTGCCCTTAAGCCCAGAATGTCCAGGGTAAAATTAATCTTGGCGTGCGCTTTTACCACCAGCAAAATAAACACCTTCCACCAGAATAATCTTCCTCAAGTTTACCATGTTTTCATTATAAATTAGAAAAGGTGATATCCAACCAAAACTTTCATAAAATATTTATTAAAAAACTTACAATAGCGTTGGGGGTTCGTCTAAGCATTACAAAAAAGGGGGCTTAAAAAAATGCGCGCTTACGGCAGTCACGTTACAGTTAATACTTATCACCGGCAGCTCACTTTCCACGAAAGCGAACGCCCGGTAAAAACCTACCCGGTAGGAGTAGGAAAATCGTCTACACCTACTCCGATCGGCAGTTATAAAGTGATCAATAAAATACTTAACCCGGGCGGCGCCCTCGGCAGCCGCTGGCTGGGCTTAAGCATTCCGGACGGGGTCTACGGTATTCACGGTACAAACAATCCCGCCTCTATCGGCGGTTATGTTTCCAACGGTTGTATCCGTATGCACAACAGAGACGTGGAGGAATTGTTCCCCCTGGTGAACGTCGGAGCACCAGTGGTAATAACTGTTACAGCAGGCGGCACCGGCCAGCCGCAGGTGGCGCCTGCCGGCAAAGTACACACGGTCAGGCCGGGCGAAACATTATGGCAAATTGCCAGCTTATACAGCCGGCCGCTGGATTTAATTATCCAGGTCAATAATCTTACAGACCCCGACCGGATCTATCCCGGCCAACCGATTATCATCCCCAACTGAAATTTACACATACCCCTGCGTTTCATCTAATAAGATAGTCTGAACACCTAATTTAACAGGCAGGTGAGAGCACGGGTGGGGGCCGTCCTGATGGGGCTGGCAGCCGGACTCGGCACTTTAGCCGGAACCATGATCACAATAAGGTTCGGCAGGATGCGCCCAAGCACCCTCTCTTTCTTGCCCGGGCTGGCTGCCGGCATTATGACGGCCGTAATTCTATGCGACCTTTTACCCTCAGCTTACCAGCACAGCAACTTTAAAACAGCACTAACCGGTTTCTGGGGGGGAGCCGGCCTTATGTACGCTCTGGATATGCTTCTCAACAACTTTCACTACTTCTCATCTTACAGTAACAAATATTTAAAAATAGGCTACCTGATTGCTGCCGGCATCGCCATACATGACTTGCCGGAAGGACTGGCCATCGCCGCCGCCTTTGAAACCAGTGAAAAACTGGGGTCTCTCCTGGTATTGGCCATTGGGTTGCATAACATTCCAGAGGGAATGGCGGCCGCAGTTCCTCTCCGCTTCGGCGGCCTGGAAGCAAAACAGGTGGCTGTCCTAAGCGCCTTGATCAGCTTGATAACTCCCTTGGGTGTTATTTTAGGGTTGGTAATAATCAGCATTTCCGATAATCTCATCGGCTTTATACTGGCTTTTGCCGCTGGGGCTATGGGTTACATCGTGCCGGTTGAACTGATTCCCGAATCCATGCGGCAAAACCGCTTTGCAGCCGGGACGGGAATACTGGCGGGGTTTGTTTCCATCCTGGCATTACATTCACTGTTTAAGTAACAGCCAGGCGCCGCCGGCCATGAGCAAGGTACCCAACCCGTCGTACCAGCTAAAAGAGATTTTTTGCATGCCGAAAAGACCGAAATGGTCCACCAAGCTGGCTGTGAAAACCTGTCCGAGAATTATCGCGGTTGTAGCCGGCGCCACACCCACTTGGGGAATACTACGGACCACGCCGTAAATAATCAGCACACCCAGCACTCCACCCAGATAAGCGTACCAGGGTGCTTGAAAAAACCGATCCCAGCAGCCGTCACCCAGCTTGCAGCCAAACAACAAAAACGTTACCAGCACCAGCCCAACCAGGTGCACAATAAAAGTAGTTTCCCACAAACCAATTATTTTACCCAGGGCAGAGTTGATGGAACCCTGGACCGCCATGGCCACCCCCGCCAGAGACGCTATAACAAGCGATAAAACTTTAACCCCCACACCAAAACTCCTTTCTTTTTTTAATAAAGAAGATTAATCAACACCTTATTAATTTAACCCAAAAAACCTGATTCTTTGCTTTGGTACCGATCAAGGAAAAAAATCATAGGATATTAATGATTATATCAGCGGTTGATTGCCGGCCGCTGAACAGTTGCGAATACTAAAAACCTGAGAAGGAAGGAGTTGGGAAATTTGCATCGGTTGCTCGCCATCCTTTTTTTACTGGCCAATCAACCAGAAGCTGAAAAGAAGCTGGAACATTTGGGTTCCCTTATTTCAACCACCAAAGAATCCATTAAAAGCATTAAAGAAGGTCTCGACAATTTCCACGCCGTGGTAATGTCAATTGCCCAGTCCCAGCAGGCCGGAAACAAAACCGGCCAGGAAATAAAAACCAAACCAACGGCCGATAATGAAGAACCGACCGCAAAACCGTATCAAAACACGGATACATAAGCATTAAATTAATTAAGCCCGCCTGCAGATCAGACAGGCGGGCTTAATTCTTTCTAAAGCGAACCTCCAATTGTCATTGCGAGGGCTTTATGCTGATAGCTGACGGCTGAAAGCTCATACGGGACTGATTCGCTTCGCCGGCAGGGTCATAACGGTTTAGTTTTTTCATCCCAGCCGGCCCACCTTATTACCCGCGGCGCCGTGCGGCCGGAACCGGTACCGGCCGGAGTTTTCCCGGTACCGCTTTCTTTTCCGGCCGGTAACCCTCTTTCTCTCTTTTTCACCCCGGCTCCCCTGGAAAGTTCCGGTCTGCTTAAGACACAGCCGGTCGAATGGCCCGGCAGGGCGGGGGTAAAATCAACTGCTCGTAAATTACCGCCGGTATCCGTCACCTGACCGGTCCCTGCCCCGGTAACCCGAACCGGCGCCGCAATATCCCGGCTGCAGAGGTCCAGGGCAGTTAAAATGCCGGCAAGATTCAACGCGCTTAAAGCAATAAGCAGGGTTTCCTGGTCCGCGCTTTTTGCCGCCGGCCCATCCAAAATCCGATAAACCAGCCCGGCCAGCCCGCCGCTCAAACAACACCACTCCTTTACCCTTCCGGTAAATCTTACTGTTAAATATATATTCATCCGGCAACAAAAATTTACCGGGTGCACAGACCTTTATTTCAGGCAAGTTTCGCAAAACGCTGCATATATTTAGTTGACTTTAGTTAAATATGGGGGTATGGATATGTCTGAACAGAGTCAGGACAACAAAAGCCTGGAAGAAACTGCCTTTCGGCTTTTGGAAACCATATCAAAACAAGGGGGTGAATCGGGCAACACGCTGATAATGCTTAGCCTGATTAACCTCCTGGGAATTATTAATTTAATCGACAGAAAATTGGCTGCCGGAACCAAAACAACGGCCGGCAGCGGCATGGAAAGTCTGGCCGGGCTCGCCGGCCTGGTGGGAGACAAAATTGATCCGGCAGCACTGCTAAACCTTTTGAAAAACCAGGGTATCGGGCAAAAGGAACTGACCGGCATGATGCAAATGCTGGGCGGCCTCCTGGGAGGCGCCCCCGTAAGCAAAAAACCGCCCGGCACTGAAACAGGTTCAACTACCGGGGAGCCAAAGACTTAAAACTTTTGCCACAGAGTTCACAGAGGACTTAAGAGCCTGTGTTTTCTGTGCCCTCTGTGGCTAAAATTTTCTCTGTTGAATTACTACGGCAAGCTTTCCAGGATCACGTCATCGATTTTCACCATGTTGGTATTCCCGGGTTCCGGCACATAGGTAAACCGCACCAGGGCGGAGGCCACGCTGTCATCAGTCATATGGGTAACAAACTGGATTTGCGTGAAATTGGTTTCCGGCACCTGCCCGCTGGGTACCACCTGCGAGCCGATACCCACCTGGACTCCGTGCTGGTTGAAGAAAACCACCTCGGCGTTTAACACGAAAGCGCTTACCGGCATCATGCCGTCCTTTTTGTTTTCCCTGGCCCAGAAGCTAAGCCGGTACTGGCGCCCGCCCATAATGCCCGTGGTCACCATCTGGTAGAGGGAAGCCGGCCGAATGGGAGATAAGGCGCCCAGCTCGGCAGAGTAGGAGCCACTGTGGGCAATATCGCACCGGGCAACGTTGCTGGCCCCCCAGAAGACGGGGTGAGTGGGGTCGGCCCAGATTTCCAGGCCGCCGTCTTTAAGCAGGTTACCCGGCGGAACTACACCCGGCGTCGGGCAGGTCTGCACAAAAATCTGGCGGTCTTCCACCACTTTGACCGTCATTTCAATAATACCGGTCTGGTGCAGCCGGCTGGCCCGGGGCAGTTCCCAGTTGACTTCGGCATCCACGTTATGAAACTGGACAAAAACGTCTTTCTTGTTTTGCACGGGTTTCAGTTCCTGCAATTCCACCAGCTTAGTAAAAGGCACATCTTCTCCAACGTGTTTCGATTCGTTGTTTTTGTTAACGTAAAAAATTTGTTTGTGCAGAGTGCCGCTGACCACAACTTTCTTTACCAGCACATTTCTTTCTTTGTCTTTCATCGGCACCAGTTCATACTCACCGGGGCTGACCTCTTCGACAAAAAACGGCTTGCCTTTCAAGTCGCGTACAGTAGCTTCAATTCTGTCAACCTTTAAAACCAGTTCGGGCATATCCTTGATGACATCCACCGCTACTTCTATATTTGTTTTTGCCACTACAACCGGCACTTTAATCTCAAGGCACCTTACCGGCTGCGATTCGGTGTAGAAGTATTCAGTTATTGCCATTTTTCAAACCTCCTCAAAATTAAAATTTAACCTTTTGCCTCGCAGGGCACTTTGATCACCTGGCCGACGTCAATAACATCCGGATTGGTAATCCCGGGATTCAGCTCCAGTATTTTATTCACCGTAGTGCCGTACCGGCCGGCAATTGCCGAAAGGGTATCCCCTGCTTTCACCGTGTAGCTGATAATCTCGCCCGGCTTGCAAGTAGGAGGCCCTTCCGCCGAAACAACCACTTCCCGCTGCATCATTTCCGTAACTTTGGCCATAAGCTTCAACACCACTTCAATGTTCAAATTGGTATTTTCCGGTTTGGCCTCAACAAATTCCACCATTGACTTCACATCTACATCCATTCCCGGAGCGGCGCCGGGTATGGGGATAAAAGTACGGAAGTTCAGCCGGCGGTGCAGAACGTGAACCGCCTGGTCCGGCTTATCGCTCACATAAATAACCTGTACTTCCACCGCGCCCTTGATCAGCACCTTGTCCTTGATCACACTGGTATCGGTAATATCCACCTTATCTACCTTGGTTTCAATAACCTTGGCCACATCCGGTTTGGGATCGGGAATCTCCGCGGTATCCCGCAAAATAACTTGCGTAGTGTCTTCACCCACCACCTCGTCCAGTTTCAGTTTCCGCTTGGTTGTTTCCATGTCCTTGATATCAACTACCACATCCACCTGCCTGGTCTGGGTAACATTGGCGATAAGCTTCAAAACCACATCGGCCGAAAGCTTCGGGTCCTCTACCGGCTCTACTTCAGCGCTCTCCACCACCGCCCGCACCCGGGCGTTCATGCCCGGCTCGGCGCCCTTTACATCAATGTAGTCGCCGAATTTCAAGGTCTTGTGCAGGTCATGGACCGGTTGTTCCGGTTTCAGCGCCACGTACATTACCTGCAGCCGCACTTCTCCATCAACAATCACCTTGTTTTTCACAATCCGCTTGCCGGTAATGGTGGCTTCGGCATCCACATTCAGAATTTTTTCCACGTCCGGCTTTTCATCGGGTATGTCGAACTCCTCGCTGACCACAACCTGCTTGGTCCCGCTGCCGATAACATGTTCCACCTTAAATTTTTCCGTCGTGGCCTCGGCGCCCTCCGGCGCTTCAACCATTACATCTACTTCTTCTACATCGGTAACCTTGGCGAAAATGCTCAACACTGCCACTACATCAAATTTCCGCGGATTATCCGCACTGCGGGATATGCTTAAATCTTCCACGGTTGGCTTAACATAGTATTCCATCCCCGGTTCCGCGCCTTCAACGTCTACAAAAGCCGTAAAAGGAATCTCTCCCCACATATGGTGAACAGCCTGATCCGGCTTCAAAGCAACATAAACAACCTGTACAGACAGGGTTCCTGCTACAATAACCTTGTCTTTAACAATTTCCACTTTTTTTACCTTGACCGATTTATCAGTGGAAAGAATTTTATCCACATCAGGTTTCGCATCCGGCACCATAATTTTCCCCCGCACTACGGCCTGGGCGGTATTTTCTGCAATCACCTGGTTTACCCTGAGGCGTTCCGTTACTCCATTCATGCCTGTTCCTCCTTTCAATAATTTTCTACATTAATATATGAGCGGCAGAAAAAAATGTGATTTACCCCTTAAAAAAGGAAAAAAGAGGACTTTTAATCCCCTTTTTTAATCTGACCTGGCGGTCAGCAATCATCTTTCAGCATAAAGAAAGAATTCAGCAGTCAGGATTCAGAATTCAGAAGAAGTGAAATCTTAATAAAAACCCTCCTAGCCGGTAAACAACTGGACAAACATCTTACCGTACGGTCCCCCGTCAACTATCCCGATTCCTGTTTTTGTGTAATTGGCATTTAAAATATTGGCCCGGTGGCCGGAAGAATTCATCAGGTTTTCGTGAGCGCTGTTCACCGTAGGAGCGCCGGCCAGGTTCTCCCCGGCATAGCGGTACTCTATCCCGGCTGCCTGGATCATTTCAAAGGGAGAGCCGTAAGTGGGAGACTGGTGGTCAAAATAACCCTTGTCAATCATGTCCTGCGCTTTCAGGCGGGCCAGTTTAACCAGAGCCATGTCTACCTGTAAAGGTTGCCGGCCGGCGGCAACCCGCTCCTGATTGACAAGATTCAACATCTGTCGCTCGTCAGCGCTTAACCCGTCATTCAAAGGAACAGGCTCCGGTTGAGGTTGCTGCGGAACAGGCTGGATAACCGGTTGCGGCGCCGGCTGCAGGTTCAGTTGCCACGAAACCGATTTCTGACCACCGGTAAAAAGCAAAGTAAACACCCGGGAAGATCCTCTGGCAGCAATACCAATACCGATCCGGTCAAATTTGTCGCTTAATACGTTACGGCCACTTTTTACTGCACTGAACGCCGCTTCAACAGAAGGAGCCATTGCCAGTGTTTCACCAGCATAGCGATATTGTAATCCAGCCGCTCTGATCATTTCAAAAGGAGACCCGTAAGTGGGAGATTGGTGGGCAAAATAGCCTTGCTCCAGCATATCCTGAGTTTTTAACCTGGCTACTTGTGTTAAAATCATGTCCACCTGAAACGGCTGAAGCCCCACAGCAACCCGGTGCCGGTTAATCAATTCAACCATTTGTTGTTCATCTGCAGTCAAGGCAACTTGAGGTGTACCGGCTGAAACACCGGTAACATTAAAGGCCGCAAACAAAAACGATAATAGCAAGAAAAACATAATCACTACGTTGTGCTTACTTAATCTCTTTCCCAAATTAAATTAAACCCCTTTCCTTTATAAATTCTAACTGTATGCAAATAAAAGGCTCGTCCAATCATAGCTTATAGCTAGTCTAATATAAAACGGTTACACCGGCAACATTAATAATCTCTGTTCAGCAATGATGAGCATTATATAATTATTGAATTAGTTACAAGATTAATTAAAAACAGCAAAATACAGGTTGTTGTTAAATCTCACCAGAAATGCCCGGACGTTGAGGGCAACAATTTCACACAGGCATACGAGTTACAGTTTCCAGCCCGATGTATAAAACACTACTCCCAGACCTTCGGTAAGGGCCAGGCATTCCAGTTCGCTGTCTGCTTCCTCAACAAAACAGGTCAGAATAAAAAAGTTTTTTTTAACCCTTTCCGAAATCTTTTTATCAGCAGTTCATCAATATTATCAAGCCTTTCCATGGCTTTACCGGCAGTTTGCAAGATCAGAAAATAACGTCCATCTTGCTGCCGGCCAAGAGAAATTTGCACCGGCGCCCGCCTGATACCGCCCGTCACTTCACTAATTCTTTTGAGGTACTGCCGGGCTACTTTAATGGCTTCTTCTTTTTTCTGGAATCGCGGGCCGAGAGCCGGAATATCTTTCCCCAGGAAAGACAGCGCCACTCCTCTCACCACTCCCAGGTTATCGGTCACTTCACTCGCCTCCTCTAGTCTGAAAATAACCCTTTTGTCATTGCGAGCGCTTTTCGCGAAACAATCCCATATGAGCTGTCAGCCGTCAGCTATCAGCATAAAGAAAGAATTCGGTCAGGAGTCAGCGGTAAGAATTAGGTAGAAATAGAACTGAGAGCTTGCTTTAAGGCTTCGCTGTACTAAAACTCTACAGCCAGTTTCTCAACCACATTTTGAATCCGGTTAAAAACCGTAATTTTGTCCGAACCAGCAAAAAGAAGTCCTACCGCCCTCCGTTCTTCATCCAATACCAGCGACCCGCTATCGCCCGGCAGGGAAACCATGTCGGCAACCACCTGGTCGGAAAACATGATTGTCTCGTTATCTTTCATCTCTACCTCCAGGGTAGTCCCGACGGTTTTTACAATACCCTTGGTAACACCGCTCGTGCGCCCGCTTTTCTGCACCGTCTGGCCGGGTTTTACTTCTGCTACTCCAGTTACCTCGCCGATTTCCAAAATAGCCGGCTGTACCATGCGGGATGAATCCGGCCGGGCCAGGGCACAGTCGACAACATTTTCGACTGTCAGTTGTTTTACCATGCGAAACTTATAATCCGGCCTGAATAACTGTAAAAACAGGTTGGTGCTGCGGGCAACACTAACTGCCATCGGACATTCGGCCGGAACCTCACTTTTTTGCAACGGAATAAACCTTTCCAAAGCACCGATCCGTTCGGCTAAAGTACCTCCATCATAAGGGCCGGGCTGCAGGATCGGATCGCCCACCTTGGCCCGGGCGTCCCGGTCGGTAGTAGCGTTGGCCAGCACATGATTGTTGGATAAAATCATCATTTTACCGGTAGCCTTATCCTTAACTATCGCCCCCAGGGTTCCCGCCGTCGACTGATAATGACCGATGCTTACCCCCGGCTGACACGGGCGTTCTTTTTCGGTACGACTGACCAGCATCCTGACCGTGCCGATTTCCACTACATCGGTTGCCAGGCCGTCTAACTGCTTCGGAACAACATGGCTTCTAACCAGGTTTTTTACCGGATGCTTCTTTTTAACATAAACAACCAGTGCCGGCTGGTCGGTAGTAGTCGTTCCCACCTGCTTATACCCGACACCCACACCAACCACGTTATCCAGGCGTAAAATTTTCCTTCTATTTCTCTTTAAAGCGTCAAAATATCTGTCCATAAAACCCCTCCTAAAGTGAACCTTAACCCATCATATGCAGGACTTAAAAAAGGGGCACCGACTTGGCTAAATCAAGGATTCATTACCACACCACCGGCGCGGTAAAATATTCATGACTAAATACGCCTGGTTGTGCTATACTTGAATTAAGCATTCAAGAAAAGAGGGAGCCTTTCTAATGGAAGAATATCCACGCTATGAACTGGGGCCTTCCCGGCCACCCAGTGAAGCTCATTCCCTGCTCCTCCGTCTGACTAGAAGCTGTCCCTGGAACAGGTGCGAGTTTTGTACTACAAACAAGGGGAAAAAGTTCTCACTGAGAACAGTGGAGGAAATAAAAAAGGATATTGAAACGGTAAAGATAATTCAAGAAAAGATAAGCGCTCTCTCCTGGAGAACGGGATGGGGAGGGAACACTAAAGAAGCGGCGGCACGTGTCTACGAAAACCCGCCCAACGATAGTTTCCGGGTAGTGGCGCTGTGGCTGTACTTCGGCGGCCGGACGGTATTCCTGCAGGACGCCAACAGCATCATCCTGCGTACCCCTGATCTGGTAGAAGTGCTGAAATTTTTAAAGCAAACGCTGCCCTCGATTGACCGGATCACTTCCTACGGAAGCTCAAAAGTAACCGCCCGCAAGCGCCTGGAGGAATTAAAAGAAATTCACGCCGCCGGGCTTTCCAGGCTGCACATCGGCATTGAAAGCGGCCACGATGAAGTGCTGAAGTACGTCCTGAAAGGAGCCACCGCCGAAGAACACATCCGGGCCGGACAAAATGTCGTGGCTGCCGGGATCTCTCTGTCGGAGTATGTTATGCCGGGGCTGGGGGGAAGAAAATGGTCGCAGGAACACGCCCGTGAAACAGCCCGGGTACTCAACGAGATAAACCCGGACTTTATCCGCCTGCGGAGCCTGGTATTGAGAGAAGACTTGCCCTTATATGGAAAGTACAAGAGCGGTGAGTTTGAATTGCTCACCGACGATGAAGTGGTTATGGAAATAGCCGAATTCCTCAAGGAATTAAAGGTTGACAGCAACCTCTTGAGCGATCACATCGAAAATCTCCTGCCAGAAGTTGAAGGCAAACTGCCGGAGGACAAAGAGAAAATGCTAAACGTAATCAACCGGTACCTTTCCCTGCCGCCGGAAGAAAGGCTGATCTACCGGCTGGGCAGGCGGACCGGCCACTATAACGGTTTAAGCGACATCCACCACCCAGTAAAGCGGAGCCGGATAGAAAAGCTGTTACAGCATATACAAGGGCGGGGCGAAGACGTCGAAGAAATTATCTTCAACTTAAAGCAGGGGTATCTGGTTTAACATAAGCTATCAGCCATAAGCATTCAGCAGTCAGCAGTAAAAATTAAGTAGAAATAGAACTTTTCTACTGGCTCCTGGACTCTGACTTCTGTGTTCTTCACATGAGAGACTGCTTTAAGGCTTCGCCGGGTTAAGTCAAGACAATCCTGGTTAGCCCTCTGGCTTTTCTCCCTTCGACAGATGTTTAACAAAAGGCGTCAGTAAATCTACCGGCAAAGGAAATACTATCGTACTGGACTTATCAGTGCTGATTTCCCGTAACGTCTGGAGATAACGCAGTTGCAAGGCGGCCGGAGCCCGCGCGATGATTCTGGCGGCTTCAGCCAGCCTCTCGGCAGCCTGGTACTCGCCGTCCGCATGAATTATTTTAGCCCGCCGTTCCCGCTCGGCCTCTGCCTGCGCGGCCATGGCCCGCTGCATGGTGGACGGCAGTTCCAAATCGCGGATTTCTACCAGGCTTACCTTAATTCCCCATGGTTCGGTGCCCTCATCAATAGTCTTTTGCAGACGCTGATTGATTTCTTCCCTCTTGGAAAGTATTTCATCCAGCTCGGACTGACCCATGACACTGCGCAGGGTGGTCTGAGAAAGCTGCGAAGTGGCTTGAATGAAGTCAAGCACGTTAACCACTGACTGCACCGGGTTGATCACCTGAAAGTACACAATAGCGTTTACCTTGATGGTAACATTATCGCTGGTAATGGCCTCCTGGGACGGTACATCCATGGTGATTACCCGCAAGTCAACCTTTTGCATCCGCTCGATAATCGGAATTAAAATAATCAGTCCCGGTCCACGGGCCCCGACACAGCGGCCAAGGCGAAAAATCACGCCCCGCTCGTACTCCTGGACAATCTTAATTGTTGCAGCAAGCAGCATAAAAACTACCACCAGAATAAAAACCGCCGAGAAAACTTCCATTTCTTCAAAAACCTCCTTAAGAAATTAATTTAGCCACAGAGAACACCGAGAAACTATTAAAAGAATTTTATAGTGGTAAAAATTTACTCTTCCGGGCCGGCCCCGTCTTTTTTTCTTACCCGCAATAGCAACCCTTCCACGCCGGTAATAATTACCTTCTCCCCTTTTTCCAACCACCCCTCTTCAGATACCGCATTCCACAAGCTGCCGCCGTAAAACACCGTTCCTTCCGGCGAAAGCGGTGTGCGGGCAACAGCCGCCTGACCGATTATTCCCTCCAATCCGGTAATTACCCTCCGTCTTTGTCCGCGCACAACAGCCGTCACCAGCAGCGCCAGCAACGCGGCAAAAAACAGGGTATTCATAACAATGAGCCAGGGATTGACCCGCAAACCAGGGACGCCTCCTGTAAAAAGAAGCATGGAGCCCAGCACAAAAGAGACCAGCCCGCCGGTACCCAGCAACCCGTGGCTGACTACAAACGCCTCCGCCACGAAAAGACCGAAGGCCAGGATCAGCAGCAAAATACCTCCCCAGTAAGCGTCAAGCGTACCCAGGCCGTAAAGCCCCAGCAAAAGTCCGAGCCCGCCGACAACCCCCGGGAAAACAGCGCCGGGGTTATAAATTTCCACCATTAAGCCAAGCATTCCCAAAGTAAAAAACAAATAGGCAATTTCCGGGTTGCTGATAGCTAAAAGAAACTTTTCCCGCAAATTCATTGCTGCCAGCCGGCGTTCAGCATTTTGAGTATTTACAATTACCTTCCGGCCGTCCTGTAAAGTAACTTCTTTCCCGTTTATTTTATCCAGAAGTTCCTCCAAATCACGGGCACAGGCATCAATCAACCGGTTTTCCAGCGCCTCCTGATCGGAAAGAGACCTGCTTTCCCGTACAGCCAGTTCGGCAGCCCGGATATTTCTGCCTCTCATCTGGGCCAGGGAACGAATCCAGGCCGCTGCATCTTCGGTAATTTTCTCAGTCGGCACGCTCACCTTTTCATCCGCGCCAACCGTTACCGGGTGGGCAGCTCCAATCCGGCTGCCCGGCGCCATTGCCGCATAATGAGCAGCAACAGTAACAAAGGTACCGGCAGAAGCAGCCCAGCCCCCTTGCGGGGAAACGTAGACCACTATCGGCACCCCGGCATTTAAAATACGGCCTACGATTTTCTGGGTGGACTGGTAAAGACCGCCGGGCGTGTTCAACTCAATAACACATACGGCGCCCTGCTGTTCGGCCAGGCCGATGCCCCGCTCCAGGTAAGCGGCGACCACCGGCACGATAGGCCCGTCCACCGTGAGCACAACCACTTTTCCCAACTGCCGGTCCGCCCGGACCGGAGCAGTTGAAAGCAAAAGCAGCGGCAGCAGGACCAGCAGGATAAAAAGCGGTGTAAATCTGAACGCTTTCAACTCTTCATGTCCTTTCCCGGCCGGCTTTATATACTTCATATCTTAATAATAACAAGCATCTAGAAATTTTACCAGAAAAATTATCCAGTCATCATCAATCCACGCCAATAGCAGCACTAAAAAACTCCTTCATGAAAACGCCATGCCCGGCCGGTGTGGTACTTTCCAGGCCGCTTGTTCCGTCATATGCTACTATTACCCTACCGCCGCCAGATCCTGGCGAAAGACACGATTCCCAGTAAATTACGTTTCTTCTCTTTGCTTTTTTGTTTTAAATACGAAAAAAACTCACCTAAAAAATCCTCCCATAAAAGCGCCACCCTGCGCTCAGATTCGGAGTTCTCTCCCATCGCCTCCACACTGTGCTCAACAGCCTCGCGGACCAACGCCAGCGCCTCGCCCAGCTTGGCTTCAATCAACTCCAGCCGGTTCATCCTACACCCCCTGTTCGTTATCCGGATGGCCATTTTCCTCATTTACAGCGCTTTCAACCGTGTCCTTTATCCTTTCAAACTGCGCCTCGGCAATGATATCCTCGATTCCCTCCCCCATGCGGGCAATAAAACCCTTGAGCTGGCCGGTCAACTCCCCGGCCTCGGCCATTATTTTCTTCAATAAGGAACTCACCTTCTGCCTGGTTGAAGGAACGGCCAGCAGCGCCAGCAGGGCCAATAAAACCATCAATCCGCCCCGCGACTGAAAAAAACCGGCCACCCTCGCTCCCGGCGAGGTCCGGCCCAGTTGGGGAAAAACGCTGTACAGCTCGTCCATAGTCATCCCCTGCTCGCCGGCCAGATCGATAATTTCCCGCATCAAATCGCGCACTTCCGGGCTGCGCGGGCGCTGCATCCGGTTTTCAATGGCCCGTACTGCTTTCAATTCCCGGAAAAGCTCACTACGCAGCCGCATGAGATCCCGCCTGGAATAACGCCGCCTCCTGTAGCTCCGGTTCTCCAGTTCTTCCTCCAAATCAGCCAGCAGTTCCTCCTTCAGCTCCTCAAGATAATAAGGACTTTGCGCCCGGCTTCTTAATCCGCGCCTCAAAATAGAAAACCTCCTGAACACCAGAATATTGTAAACATTTAGTATTTTAGCATTTAAATACCGCATAGTCAATCTATCGGACAAATGTTACGCAAAATACTCGCCTCGATTGTTAACTTAATGTTAAATTTATGTTAAATTTATGTTAAAATATTGACACCAAGGGTCCCGAATGGTAAAATTTTTCTAAAATCATTTCGGAGGCAATATTTATGTTAAGACGTTTCAACGCGACAGGAATGTCTCCATGGCATCTTCTATTATTCGGCCTGGCTGCCGGTATTATCGCCAGTCCGGCGGTAAGGAAAGGTATGCGGGGGTTAATGGTGGCAGGCATTAAAACTGTCCTGGCCACCTCGGATGAAATCAAGAGCCTGGGCTACAAACTAAATGAGGGTTTCAGCGACATCATAGCCGACGCCAGGACCCGGCAAGAACAAGCGCCGTCGCCGGTCAAAGAAAAATTGCATGCGGCGGGAGTAACCGCCGTCGGGACCGGTCTCGCCGCAGCCGATAAAGTAAAAGGGGTAACCGGCGACCTTAAAAAAAAGTGGGGCGAACTGGTAACGGAAGCAAAGGCGCACCAGAATGAAAACAGCGAAAAGGACTTGGATCTGGCAGACGCAACAATTGCAACGGAAAACCCGGCAGGGTAGACACTCATGCCGCCTTTGCGCGGCACAGCCGCAAAGAATGAAAATGTCAGCACACCCTGCGTCATTGCGAGGGCTTTAAGCCCGCGGCAATCCCCTTCGGGTCAATGAGATTGCTTCGCGGGAGGCGCTCGCAATGACATATGAGGGCGGCTCGCAATGACAAAAAGGGCGATTTTCAGGTGAAATATGGTTTTTTTCAAAACAAATTTTGCTTAAAAAACCCGGAAATTACTGCAGGTCAACCTGGTTTACCGCCTCCAGGCTTTCCAGGTCGTTCATCCTGACCATTTTATCGGAAATTGTATATAGTATCCGGTCGATATAAAGAGATCTTCTTACCTCCCTGCTTACCGCATGACCGGTTTTCTGTATAGATACCGCGCCGTCTTCTCCGTGCCCTACCTGTCCCTTCAGGACTATTCCCCCGTCCAAAGAAATGTCAAATACATACGCCCCCTGCCAGTTCCGGTAATAGGGAGCTATTTCCCAACCATCAGGGTTTGCCAGCAGCACTGCGTATGAGATGGGAAGCACCAGCAAGTTCTTCGCCCGGCTGAACAAAAACGCCTTATGATCCCGCAAGGCGGAAGAATCCGACCATTGTTTATCCACCACGTATTTAGCCATTTCTTTCGGTTTTCCCGGGTCGCTGACATCAAAAAGGGCTATTTTCACCCCCTGCGGCCGCACGGGTGGAGGTACAATCGCCACGGAGGGCTGAGCCTCGCCCCGCGACTCCCGCAGAGGCTCCGGTAGAGGAACCGCCGCCACTTCCCTGCCGACGCCGATCAGATGGTTTTCGTCGTATGGGTGCAGGTAATCCGAATAACCGGGTATCTTCAATTCCCCCAGGACTTTCGGGCTGTATGGATCCTTTAAGTCCACCACAAACAGGGGATCCACCTGCCGGAACGTGACCAGGTAGGCCCTATCGCCCATAAACCGCGCCGCGTAAATTCTTTCTCCCGGCGCCAGCCCCTCCAGCCGACCAGCCATATTCATCTTTTCATCCAAAACATAAATATTGTTAACCCTGGTCATTCCCTCCGCCCCGAAACCATCCGCCGTGGTGGCAATTCTAAAAAACCCCCGGTGTTCATCCATGGAAAACTGGTTTAAAACTTGACCGGGCACCTCGCCCTGGGATTTGTATTCTATCCCGCCGTCTGCTATGGAAAGCTTGTGCACCACTGTTTTACCCACTTCCCGGATCCCGCCCGGAGGCAGCGGCAGCGCCACCCGGTCCGTCTCATCCCGCAGCGGATGGAATTCGGGCATTTTGAAGCCGGTCAGGTAAATGTTTTTCTGCGAAACAAAAATATTTTGCGTGACGCCGGTTAAAAAGGTTTTTGTAGTTACTTCCCGGCTCTCGTCCCGGGCATTCAAGGAAAGCATTACCGTATACCGGTAGGCATAATCGGGGTAATCAAAGTAGTAAACGTCCGTCGCCGGTACAGCAACGGTACGGCCGTCTATAATTATCTCCGGCAGGTTTACCTTCCCGCCGGGATAACCCGCCAGTCCGGGCAGGTTGACCGGGACGGCGGCAATAACATAAATATAATCACCAATCATCCGGGAATTAAGGTAACCGCCGTTTACCAAAGCCTCCCTTTTCAATACCGGGTTCGCCCGGTCGGCCACGTCGTACACTTTAACCTCCAGCGACTCTTGTAAAGACCAGCGCCTGGTAAAAACAATCATCCTGTCTTGATTGATAAATATACCGCACGGCTCTCCTTCCAGCCCCACTTCGGCCAAAATTTTTGCCCCTTCAGGCGGGTAGGCCTCGACAATAGCCACTTTTTTACCGGAAACCAGATACAGATACTTTCCATCGCTCTTTACAATGTCAGCTTCATCCACACCGGCAACCTGCACGTTCGTGGTGGAAAAATCCACCGCCGCGCTGTCCATGGCGTTTTCCTCCGCCTGCCCGACAGAATCATCCAGCCCCAAGCCGGCTGCCGGCGCCGTCATTGTTTCAGGCAAGGATTTTTGACTCCTGGATCTAAACACCGTCACGCTGGTTTCAATGTAACGATTCAGTTCCTCGTAAGAAGAAAACTTTTTCAGCCGCTCTGCGTCCGAATTCTCCGGCGACAATCCGGCCAGCACCATAGCCACAAAAATCACCGCCGAGAAAGAAAACAAAACCACTTTACCCTTTTTCATAACGGCGACATCCCTTCTTTTTCCGTTTATTAGTTAGACGATCAAAACAGCCTAAAAGTTCCCTCTGAAAAAAATTAAGCCGTCAGCCATCAGCTAACAGCCATTCAATTCTGACTTCTATCTCCTGAATTCCGAGCCTACCCTACCCTGAAAATGACCCCTTACTGTGTCATTGCGAGTGCTTCTCGCGAAGCAATCTCATACTCGCAAACGTTGCCCTTAAGATTGCTTCGTCGCTACCCGCCACGCTTCGCTCGCGGCTTCGGCTTATCCTCGCAACGACATACAGCATTTTCATTCCACTGCTGGTGCCGCAACGCAGCATGAGCGTCTAATAAGGTGATTTCGGTATGCCGAGGCGGTACTTGCCGCGGGTCTCCAGACCGCCTATGCCGTCAAACCCGGTAATAGTTCCGGCTATGATGTCTTTAATAGAAATCGGGTCGTAAATTGAAGTGTAGGCTATTTTCTCTACTACAAAAACAGGATCGTAGGCATGAATCATTACCCTCCGGGGTGAACTGGCAAAATTGGCGCCGGCGTTTAAAATAGATTCATAATGGGACTGGCAGGCGCCGGCAAAAATAACCAGATCATCCATGCTCTTTTCATAAAGGCGGGCTTTTTTTACTGCCTCCACAAAAAATCCTGAAGAATGGTAATTGTTAACATCGGTAAAATCCTTTTTTCCCTTGATAAACCCGTCATGTCCGGTCAGCACCAGCAGGTCCGGATGGTGCTTTTCCAAAAGCTTCCCCACTTCGGCTGGCTGGTTTTCTTCCTGAACATTGTAGCCATCAGCCGGAATGCCCAGTTGTTTATAGGTGGTAAGGCAGAGTTCCAGATAATCTTTGTCTCCGTCCAGATGCAGCACCCGGCCCGGCACATCAAACCCTTCCACCTGTTTCTGATCTTTTTTAACCGCCCGGCCCATAAAAAATTCCTTTTCCTGCATGCGCCTGGTAAATATCCGGTGCAGGCGCTCGTTGTTTTTTTTAGTCTGCTCGACCAGGTAAGCGGCCAGAGCGGACGGCTCAATTTTAACCAGGTCATCTACCGGCGCCCGGGCACAAAGCCTCAAGTGCAGGCCTTTTAAGTGAGCGTGCTTTCTGCCGTCTGCTTCGGGGAAAAGATCGATTACCTTAAAAAAAATATCGGAGCTGTAAGATTTACGGCCCACAATGTCCCCTATTTTTATTTTATCCATGGAAATACCCCCCTTTAAAACATATTATGAGGGGGTTCGAGTAATGTACCAGCGGCCAGCAACATTTCCCTTAATTTACCATATAATGTTAAAAAGAGCGGGAGGATGCCATGTTCGCAGCCGTCGTTCCGGCCAGAAACGAAGCGCCCCAACTGGAAAAAGTGATCCGCACTCTTTCATCCCTGCCCGTCGATCTGATCATACCGGTTATCAACGGGTGTACCGACAACTCCCTGGAAAAAGTTAAAAAATTTCTCTATTTTAATATCACCCCGGTACACTATAAACAAGCCCTCGGCATTGATATCCCCAGGGCGATCGGAGCAAAGCTGGCCTTTGACCGCGGGGCAACCGGCGTATTGTTCCTCGACGGGGATATGAGCGGAGACATTGCGGAAAACCTTGGGGGCTTGCTTGATCTAATCATCCGGAAAGAAGCCGACCTGGCCCTGACCGATTGCTACCCTGAGAACTACCCCAGAAAACTCTCTTCTCTGGCCAGGTATCTTTTGCAAATCCGGCAGGAATTCAACAAGGAAGCCGGCCTGTTCAAAACCATCGGCGCCGCTTCCCCTTCCCACGGACCGCATGCCGTTTCCCGGCGCCTGCTGCAGGCTATCCCTTTCCGGGAACTGGCCATCCCCCCTGCAACCCTGGCCCTGGCCGCCAGGCAGCGCCTGACCGTAGCAGTAGGTACTGTCATTCCGCATAAAATGCTCGGCTCACCGGAAAAAGACCCCGAACATGCCCGGCTCGTGGCCGAAACAATTATCGGGGACTACCTGGAAGCTTTCTGCCTGCACCGCAGCGAAAAACGCTGCCGGTCAGACGGCCAAAAAGAATACATCGGATACCACCTGGAAAGGCGCTGGGATTTGCTGGAGGAGTTTCTTAAAATATCATAAATATTGTGGCAATTTATTTACTTGGTGTGTTTATCCGCTACGCTGGATGCGCCGTAAGCATCCGGCTTGATCCTGGCCCGGAAACCGCTGCCGGTAACCATACCTACCACTTCACGAATTAGATCTTTAGTCTCACCATTATTGCCGACATCAATATGAATCTCCACCTTCATGTCTTCATAGCCGCTTCTGGCAAAAAACCTGGCCACCATTCCCCCCAGTTCCAAACTTAAAGAGGTCTCGTGAAAAATTTTCTGGCGCAGGCTTTTTATCTTGCGGTGGGTTTTTTTATGGTAATAATAACGCGCTCCTTTGCCAATACGGTGCACAATAACAGCAGTAATAAATGAGGTCTCACTTTTCACCTGTGAGTCGGTACCAATAATAATTTTATACAGCGAGGTGGGGAGCCCTTTAATATAACCGGTTATATCCGTCATCATTTCTTCAAAGTTCATTCTTCCTTTGGAAGGACTGATAAAATGCACTTTTTTCTCCTCTTTCCTTAAAGGACCTTGATCATATCGGCCACTGTAGCAAACTCAGTAAGACTAAAAGTTTCTCCTCTACGCCCCGGATCTATACCGGCCTTTTCCAGTATTATACGCCATTTCTCTTTAGAAATCCCACCCATCGCGCCACTCAAAGCATTCAGGATGTTTTTGCGGCGCCGGGCAAAGGATGCCCTCACCACCTTAAAGAAAAGAGCTTCATCCAGAACGCTCACCGCCGGTTCCGGTCGAACCCGCAGCTGCACAACAGCCGAATCCACTCCCGGTGAAGGATGGAACGCCGTCCGGGGCACCTGAAAAACCAGCTCCGGCTCCGTAAAATACTGGATAAGCACACTTAGCGACCCATAACTCTTGTTCCCCGGCGCGGCCGTTAAACGAGCTGCTACCTCCTGTTGTACCATGATTACCATCATAGACATGTTAAATCGCTCCAGTACCAGACGGGTCAGGAGCGGGCTGGTAATATAATAGGGCAGGTTGGCTACCAGTTTATACGGCTTGCCTTCCTGCCCAAATTCACTTGCCGTTTTAGCCGCCACCAGGTGATCAAAATCAATCTCCAAAGCGTCACCCTGAATTATCTCGATATGATTATATCCGCTTAGAGTATCTGCCAGTATCGGCAACAGGCGGGGATCAATCTCCACCGCCAGTAGCATCCTTACACGCCTGGCTATCTGCCTGGTAAGAGTTCCCAGACCGGGACCGATTTCTATAACCACATCCATTGGGGCCGGTTCAACAGTATCGACAATTTTCTGAATAATACCGGCATCAACCAGAAAATTCTGGCCTAAACTCTTCCGGTAACGAAAACCATAACTGTTCAACAGTGCCCGCGTACCGGCCACGGAAGCCAGATTATTCATTGCCCGATCCCCTTCATAAGATCCTGCCCTTGAGGTAATTCGACATCCTTTTGTTATCCCCTTTCTATTATTCCACATTCCGGGCAAAACAAAAAGGAGCTTTTCGCTCCCAACTTCAAAAATATTGATGGGTGGCTACTCTAAAATATAAACCTTTACCTTGCGCACGCCCCATCTTCTGGCTTCTGCACCGGTTTCATAAAATAGGTCGATACGGTTTCCTTTTATGGCGCCGCCCCGGTCCAGGGCAACAGCATAGCCGTATCCTTCCACATAAAGCCTGGTATGCATTGGTATAACGCGGGTATCAACTGCCGCCACGCCAAAATGAGGCGGCTTACCGGATGCTGTATTATTCCCGGTATAAGTATAAGCCGTAGCCAGCATCTCCAAAACCCGGGAATAACGGAGCGGTTCCCCTCCCCTGGAGACAATCAGCTCGCTCCCTACCCGCAATAGCCGGTCAACCGGCGGCTTTAAAATTTCCTGCTTTGTTAGGGATCGCTCAACCTCCCGGCCATCACGATAGGTAACCTGCCACCACTGGCGCTTGATACCGTTTTCTCCTCCGCGTACCACCTGCATGGCGCCTGGAGGCAGTTCCGCAGTATAATTTCGCCTGGTGTTGTATACAACAGGCACATCCTTATACTCCAACCCGGTACTCACTCTGGTTATCACAATCTCCATGCCGGCAACCACTTCTGTGTCCAGGGTAGGGTTAACCTCGTCTGCCGGGTCAAGGTTAACACCATACTCGGAAAGCACCTCGGCTACCTTCCGACGGCAGGTCATGGCCTGAAATTCACGGCCATCTACAGCGATGTTAACCGGCACCGCCTTGCTCACCACTACTACCATACCATCTTCGACCGGATCAACCAAACCGGGAGTCACTTCGTCTTTTTCACTCAGGATTATACCCTGTCCCCTCAAGACGCCGCTTACTTTGTAGGCAAAAGTATGTATTTCTTTTTCCTGCCCGTCAATAACAAGAACCACCGACTTTTGCGCCCAGGCATAGCCTGCAAACAATAACCCTCCTGCTACTAAAACCACCACTGCCCATATGAACAAAATACCCCGGCGCCCGGGTTTTTCTTTAAGGGTTTCCTTCCTTGCCCGCTTGATAACACTCCACCCCATGAAACACCTCCCTTACCAACAAACCGGCTTTCATAAAACCAGACCATTTAGTTAGTTCTACAATCAAACCAAAAATTCCTTCCTTTTAAGGCCACAAAAATTCACCGGATATACAACACAATATGACACGCGTATATTACCCCATTAATTATATTTGCCCTCCCGGCAAAAGGTGATTAAAATTCTATTCCCATTTGGGCCGGAATATCGCTGGCAAAATGGTGCTTGACTGACCGCATCTCAGTCACCAGGTCGGCCTGTCTGATAATTTCCGGCGGGGCATTGCGGCCAGTTAAAACCAGGTGCAGGTTTTCCGGCTTTTCAGAAACAAGCACAAGGACTTCCTCTAAAGAAATCAGGCCAAACTTTAGGGCATAAAGAATTTCATCTAGAATGACCATGTCGTAATCTCCGGCCTTCAGTTTGTCACGGGCAAATAACAGCGCCTTTTGGGCAATCTCCCGGTGCTCTTCCAGCACCTGGCCGGCAGGGTCGCGAGTAAACCCACCGCCCAGTTGCCTGATTGCAAAACCAGGACCTAACCGTTCAGCCGCTTTTAATTCACCGGACTCCCATCTGCCTTTGATAAATTGAAGGACTAAAACTTTCATCCCCTGCCCCCACGCTCTTAAAGCCATTCCCAGGGCAGCCGTAGTTTTCCCTTTACCGTCCCCTGTAAACACCAGCAATAGCCCCTTGTTCATTTACAACCCTTCCACCCTTTTAAATCCTGAACAGGCGCCGGCCGTTCTCCACAACCGCCCCGCCCAGCACATCCGGATTCATCCCTTTAAGCCGGGCTATTTCCTCCACCACGCAGCGGACATTGGCCGGCTCGTTGCGCCGCCCCCGGTACGGAACCGGGGTAAGGTAAGGGGCGTCGGTTTCCAGCAGCAGGCGATCCAAGGGTACACGGGCGGCAACATCTTTCAGCCGGGCAGCGTTCGGGAAAGTCACCGGCCCGGCAATAGAAATGTAAAACCCCAGATCAATACATTCCCCGGCCATTTCCCAACTGCCGGAAAAACAATGCATTACCCCGCCGGCCCGCCCCGCACCGTCCCGGCATAAAAGCTTAAGAACATCCCCATGAGCGTCCCGGTCGTGGATGACAACCGGTAAATCCAATTCCCTGGCCAGCGCCAGTTGTTCCCTGAATACCTGCTGCTGAACCGGTCGCGGGGAAAGATTGCGGTAATAATCCAGACCCATTTCACCCAGTGCTTTTACCTTCGGGTGGGCGGCCAACTGCTCCAACACAGCAAGATAGTCCGGGGGAACCTTCGCCGCTTCATGAGGGTGAATGCCCACGGCAGCGTAAATAAAATCATACTCCTCTGCCAGGGTCACTGACCACCGGGCCGATTCCAGGTCGTAGCCCACGTTTATAATATTAACCAGGCCGGCAACCACAGCCCGGTCAATTACCTGGGCCCGGTCCTGGTCAAAATCCGGATCGCCGAGGTGGGTGTGGGTGTCAAAAAGCAACAAATCTCCCATTTAAAACCTATCCTCCGCCAGCCAAAGAAGCCGGGTCGATGCGAGGAAACAACGGTTCCCCCCGTTTAACCGTTATAACCGAAGGGGCAGGAGCACTTAGTTTTGACTCAGCCGTAGTTACAACCACAGTTTCATCTCTCTCGAAGGGTAATCTCCCCCAGGCCAGCGAGTCCCAGGATTGCAGTTCCGGACGATCGGCTATGCCTAACTGAGACCATATCCTTTGCGGCAACAAAGGCATGAAAGACCCGGTCATAATGGCAATCAGGCGCAGGCTTTCCGCCAGGTTATACAAAACGGTGGCCAGGCGGGACCGGCTGGCCGGGTTTTTAGCCAGCGCCCAGGGGGCAGTTTCTTCCACATACTTGTTGGCCCGGCCCACCAGGCGCCAGATGGCTGCCAGCGCATCGGCAATTTCCAGCCGGTCCATCAGTTCTTCCACCTGAGCCGGAACCTGCCCCGCCAGTTCAATCAATTCCTGATCAAGTTCTTCAGGAGCGGCGGGTTCCTTTATTTTTCCATCGAAATACTTTTCAATCATTGCTATTGTACGGCTGACCAGGTTCCCCAAATCATTGGCCAGATCCGTATTAATGCGTTTCACCAGCAATTCTTCCGAGTAATAGGCATCGCTGCCGACAGGCATCTCCCGCAGCAAGTAATAGCGGACGGCATCCACACCGTACCGGTCGATAAGAACCAGGGGATCTACCACATTGCCCCTGGATTTGGACATCTTGCCGCTTTCCAGAAGAAGCCACCCGTGGCCGACTACTTGCCTGGGCAGTTCAACCCCGGCCGCCATTAAAATAACCGGCCAGATAATACTGTGAAAACGCACGATATCCTTCCCGACTAGATGCACATCACAGGGCCAGTACTTCCGAAACAGGCCGTCATCCTCCGTACCGTAACCGAGAGCTGAAATGTAGTTCGTTAAAGCATCCACCCATACATAAATGACGTGTTTAGGGTCAAAAGGAACCGGTATACCCCAGTTAAAAGTGGTGCGGGAGACACACAGATCTTCCAGGCCGCTCTTAATGAAACTGATCATCTCATTGCGGCGGCTGGCAGGCTGGATAAAGCCGGGGTGGGTTTCGATGTGCTGCAGGATCCGGCCGGCATAATTGGACATCTTGAAAAAATAGCTCTCTTCCTGCAGGAGTTCCACCGGCCGCCCGCAGTCCGGGCAGTTGCCTTCCACTAGCCTGCCCTCCGGCCAGAATGTCTCACAAGGCGTGCAGTACCAGCCTTCATAGCCGGCCTTGTAAATATCTCCCTGATCGTAAAGCTTCTGGAAGATTGCCGATACCACCCGCTTGTGGCGCTCCTCGGTGGTACGGATAAAATCGCTGTAATTAACCTCCAACCGGGTCCAAAGATATTTGAACCCTTCTACGATTTTATCCACATACCCCTGCGGGGTTTCTCCCTTCGCCCTGGCCGCCCGCTCGATCTTCTGGCCATGTTCGTCCGAACCGGTCAAAAACCAGACATCGTGGCCGGTAAGCCGTTTGAAACGGGCCATGGCATCAGCCGCTACAGTAGTATAAGCATGTCCGATATGCAAATTGTCGCTTGGGTAATAAATAGGAGTGCTGATATAAAAAGTCGGTTTAGGCACAATTCTCCCTCTTTCTTTTTTAAAAGACAAACCCCTGCCAGACAATTTACTAAGCGGCAGAGGCTGCACAAACTAATTCTAAACGAAACCAGCAGAACTTGTCAAGTTATACACTCCCTGTCGGCAGCACCTTCAATAAAAATTTTTTAAAAATTTTTTGCTAAAAATGTTGACTTTTAATGGAACCGTTGGTACCATTTACTTGTAATAAAATTTACTTCTGTGTCGAATTATGACGAGAAAAGGAGGGGAAAGAGGAGTGAAATCTACCGGGATTGTCAGAAAAGTTGACGAATTGGGTCGGGTAGTTATCCCAATCGAATTGCGGCGTACAATGGGTATCGACGAAAAAGATGCTCTGGAAATTTACGTCGACAACGAGAAAATCATTCTCAAGAAATATGAACCGGCCTGCGTTTTCTGTGGCAATGCAGGAAATGTACAGTATTACCGGGGTAAAATGGTTTGCCATGACTGCGCCCTGGCCATGTTTGAAAACGCCAAAGCAATTTAAACGTAAAAAGCAATTCCGTGAAAGAGAGACCTAAGGTCTCTCTTTTTCATTTCTCTCCTTCTTTTTCCCGTATCATCACCTTATAAATTTCCCTTTTCGGCAGCCCACATTGCCGGGCCGCTTCACGCAAGGCCTGTCGCCGGTCCATACCAGATGCCTCCAGAAATGCTACAATTTCTGCCGGGCTCTTTTCCGGGTAACAGACGGTATCCGGCACATCATTCGCACGGCCGGCGACCACCAGCGTAAACTCCCCCCGAAGGATATGCCCACGGAAATATTCCAGCAATTCCTGCACCGTTCCCCGCACCACTTCCTCATGCTGCTTGGTCAACTCCCTGGCTACAGCTATCCGGCGGTTGCCAAAAATAGCCAACAAATCGGCCAGGGTTTCCAAAAGACGGTACGGCGATTCATAAAAAATCATGGTCCGGTTTTCTTGCGCAAGCCGGACCAGTTTGCTGCGGCGGTTTTTTCCGGTTGCCGGCAGGAAACCTTCAAAAACAAAAGTAGCGCACGGCAAGCCGGAAACCACCAGGGCAGTAACGGCAGCACTGGCGCCGGGCAGCGGCACTACCGGTATACCCGACGCGATAGCCTGAGCCGCCAGGTCGGCGCCGGGATCGGATATGCCGGGCATGCCGGCGTCCGATACCAGCGCGATCTGTTTGCCGGATAGCAAAAGCCGGAGCAGGTGTTCGCCTTTTTGCCCGCGGTTGTGCTGGTGATAACTGGTCAGGGGGGTGGATAAGCGGTAATAACTGAGCAATTTCCGGGTGTGCCGGGTATCTTCAGCAGCTATCAAGTCAACCTCCCGCAGTATCCGCAATACCCGCAGGGTAATATCCTCAAGATTGCCGATTGGCGTGGCACAAAGGTACAGCGTCCCTTTCGCTTCCCCTGACAAGATTCTCACCTTCTTAAAACAGCGCTCTCCTGAAAAATAACCTTTCTTTCATTGCGAGCCGCAGCGAATCAATCCCATACTTACGAATGTTGCCCTTGAGATTGCTTCGTCGTTTCACTCCTCGCAATGACAATGAGAAGATACAGCTATTACGGTTCGCTGTTATTCTCCCCGTTGGGAGCAATCACCACACCATTCTCTTCCATAAAGCCTTCCATGCCGTTTTCATAAGCATCACACTCGTATTTTAAACAGCACATCAATCGTCCGCAGATACCCGATATCTTGGTCGGATTGAGAGAAAGATTTTGCCCCTTGGCCATTTTAATCGATACCGAAGTAAAATCCGAGAGCCATGCCGAACAACATAATTCCCGCCCGCAACAACCCAGCCCCCCGATCATTTTAGCCTCGTCACGTACGCCGATCTGTCTTAATTCAATCCTGGTTCTGAACACAGAAGCCAGGTCTTTAACCAACTCACGAAAATCAATCCGGCCGTCGGCAGTAAAATAGAAAACTATTTTACTGCCGTCAAAGGTCTGATCCACATTCACCAGTTTCATCGGCAAGTTATGGTGAGCTATTTTTTCCAGACATACTTGAAACGCTCTTTCTTCTTTTTCCTGATTGGCTTTTACCTGCTGATAATCTTCTGCGGTAGCTTTCCTGATTACTTTCTTCAAAGGAGTCGTCACTTCTTCTTCAGGCACTTCGCCGGGTTCCATAACTACCCGTCCGTATTCTATCCCCCTGGCCGTCTCAACTATAACTCCCTCACCCGCTGCCAGCTTGTGTCCGCCAGGATCAAAAAAATAAATTTTACCAGCCTTTTTAAAACGTATCGCCACTGCCAGCAAAGACCGTTAATACCTCCTTTTAGCCATACCAGCCAGGTGCAACAGCAGCACCTCCAGAACTAATCTGGTGTTGGCATTGGCTGACAACCTTTCTTTAGCCTTCTCAATCTCTTCGATACAATGCACCAGACATCTTTTCGGATAACGGACCGCTTCTTTTTCAACATTCAACATACGATCCGGATTAGCCAGCAACTCCGGGTCACCTGTTTCCTGCCACAGTAACAGGTCAAAGTACCACAAGGCCAACAGATTCAGGCAGGTAACTACTGTTTCCTTCTTTTCCGCCACTTTTTCCGCCAGACCAAGAGCCTCCATCGCGCTTGCCTCATACAACCTTTCCGCCAATTCGCCGGTCATGAGCCATTCATCTTTGGAAATACCGGCAGACACTGCCGGCGGTAAAAAAAATTGCTGACAACGCGACCGGACTGTAGGCAGCAGGGCATGCAGCCAGGTGGCAAGTAAAATAAAAACCACCTCTTCCGGCGGCTCCTCCAGCGTCTTCAAAAAGCAATTAGCAGCCTGCACAGTCATGGTATCGGCCTGCTTGATCAGGTAAACCTGCCGCTTGCCCTGGTACGGCCGGTAAAATACGGTTTGTTGAACAGCACGAATTTGCTCGATTTTTATTGTTGCCCCGGCCGGCTGCACAATATGCAGGTCGGGATGTTTAACATGTTCTGCCTGGCGGCAATCCCGGCATACTCCACAGGCTCTGCCCGCTTGCACCGAAAAACAGAGCAGCGCCCGGGCAAAGGCCATGGCTATTTCCTCTTTGCGGGCGTCTTCCGGGCCGACAAAAAGGTAGGCATGCGTTATCCGCTCATTTACCAGAGCATTTTCCAGAACACTACTTATTTCCCGCATTAGCCTCACGCAAAAATCTTTCTACTTCTCTCCATACCGTTTCGTGCACCTGCTCCACCGTCTGCCGGCCGTCGATAACCCGGCAGCAGGCTGGTTCACGCCGGGCCAGGGTAAGGTAGCCTTCCCGCACCCGCCGGTGAAAAGCCATTTCTTCCCTTTCCAAACGATCCAGTTCATTTACCTGCGCGCCAATCCTTTTTAAGCATAAACAAGGCGATAAATCAAAAATAAGTACCAGGTCCGGTTTCAGCCCGCCAGTAGCCAGATTGTTAATATGGTCGATGAACTCCAGCGACAGGCCCCGGCCGAAACCCTGGTAAGCCAGACTGGAACCTAAAAACCGGTCACATAAAACTACTTTTCCAGCCGCCAGAGCCGGCTGCAACAACTGGGCCACGTGCTGGGCCCGGGCAGCAGCGTAAAGCAAGGCCTCAGTTTGCGGTTCCATCTCCCTGTACAGCGGGTCCAAAAGGATGCCCCGGATTGACTCGCCCACTCGTGTACCACCAGGCTCCCTGGTATATACCACCGGGAACCCCTGACGCTCCAGCCTTCTCCCCAGAATTTGCATCTGGGTGGTTTTACCGGAACCGTCAATACCTTCAAAAACAATTAATTTACCCTTCATGTTCCTATTCTACCACAACTTTTAAAGTAGCGAGCGTTTGGTCTCCAGGTCCCTGACAGGGGATACCCTTTTGCCATACAACTGATAAATATTCATAAACCTCCCCGGTTACTTCTTCACCCGGACAGAGCACCGGGATACCAGGCGGATAAACTGCAACCATTTCAGAACTGATCCGGCCTTTCGCTTCTGCCAGAGGAACCCGGCAAGACGGGGCAAACCATGCTTCCCTGGGTTTTATCTGCTTCTTATAGGATACCGGCATTTCCGGAACGGCAAAGTCCGTTACTCCCGCCGGCCGGGCTTCCCGGCAGGCAATATCAGCCATTGCCTGCACCAGGCGCTCGCAGTCCCCGGCAGCAGTCCCGATTGAAACCAGGGCCACAATATCATGCCAGTCAGCCATCTCTACCTGTACCTGGTAGCGCCGGGCCAGCATTTCATGTACCTGGTAGCCGCTTAAACCAAGGCCGCGCACACAAATTACCAGCCGGGTGGGATCAAAAACACATGTTCCGGCCTTACCCGCATGTTCCGGCCCCAGAACCACAAGGCCTTTGATAGCAGCCAGCCTTCTTCTGGTTTTTTCAGCCAGTTCAACAGTCCGTTCCAGCAGCGGCCGGCCGTGCAGGGCGAGTTGCTGGCGGGCCAGATCCAGCGATACCATTAAAATATAAGACGGACTGGTTGTCTGCTGATACCTAAGGGCGGCAGCTACCCGTTCCCGGTCCAGGCGGAAACCCTTCAAATGCAGCATTGAGGCCTGAGTCAAAGCACCTCCCAGTTTGTGAGTGCTCTGTACCGAAGCATCGGCGCCCGCCGAAAGGGCATCGGGCGGCAGGGCGGGATGAAAGCGCAAATGGGCCCCGTGAGCCTCATCCACCAGCAAGGGTTTGTCCACTTCGTGAACAGCAGAAACCAGCGCCGGCAGGTCACCTGCCACACCGTAATAATTTGGATGCACCATCATTACTGCCCGCGCCTCAGGATATTCCGCCAGAGCCACCTTCAGTTGCTCCGGGGTAATACTCGCGGCAAAACCAAACCCGGGAAAAACCGGCGGCACCATGTATACCGGATTGGCGCCGGACAGGATCAGCCCGCCGAGGACCGAACGGTGCATGTTTCTGGGTAAAATTACTGCGCCCTCTCCAACCGTCGCCAATAACAGTGCCTGTATACCCGCCGTTGTACCATTTACTAAAAAGAAAGTGTGATCGGCGCCGAAAGCAGCGGCAGCCAGCGCCTGGGCCTGGGCAATGACCCCACCCGGATTATGCAGGTCATCCAGTCCCGGCAATTCCGTCAAATCCAGACTGTATACGGCCCGGCCGGTAAAAGAAGCCAGTGTTTCAGGTATGCCCCTGCCCCGGCAGTGCCCCGGCGTATGCAGGTGGGCAGTTCCTTTACTGTTATAAAGCCACAACGCTTCAAACAATGGAGCGCTGTTTTGCTCAAGAGCCAAAAACAAACCTCCCGCCAGAGAAGTTTGAGGGCTACGAAGTTAACGGTTTTTTTCTTAAAAAAGCAAAAGCATTTTTATATCCAGGTGTTGTTATTTTACCATAACCGGAACTCTTCCGCCATTATTTCACAGTTCCCGTCCCCAGGCGAATGCCAGATTTTTTTCAAACCGTTCAAATAAAAATCATAATCGGGGTCTTCCCTGTAAAGCAAGGTAATCTTCGCTTCACATGCCGCACAGATAAAATACCCCCTGATCAGAAGACCCTCCCCGGTAACCGGCCTTTGCTGCCGGCAAAAAAGACAGTTTTCAACCACCGACGCCAACCCACCTTTTAAATTAGAAGCCGCAGGGATTACAAAGAAATTAAGCTTTCAGCCTTTGGCTATCGACCATATAAGAGTAATGCTAAAAAGCTAACTGCCGACCGCTAACGGCTAAACAAAGATCAATATTATCTTTATGCCTGTAAGCATTTTTTTGTGAGCACTTTTAAATGCTACCATAACGCTTTATGCATGTGCCTGGTAATTACCCGTACCGGGTTACCCATACAATCCTGTGCGCCGATGACCCCGGCCAGTTCCTCCACTACTGAAGTGGCCACTACAGGCAACCCCAACAGCCGGGCCGCAGCAGTAACCACTCCTGCCCCCTCCTGTACTACTGCAAGCCCGGTTTCATCACCAAGGTGGGTATTATTAATCAGCCCATCCACCCGACCCAGTTGGCTCACATACTCTACAATATCTTCCACTGAAGCAGTTAAAGGGCGCGACACATTAATTACAGCCAATATCTTTAAGTCCGGATCGGAACCGGCACCCTCCAGCAGGTTCAAAGTTCTGCTTCCCCCTATTCCGTAGCCCACGTCAAGAATAATGTCTCCAGGACGGCGCAACGCCCATCTGGCTCCTGGTTTTATGAGCGTACCGGTTTCTCCAAGGCCGATGGTTCTCCCGGTTTCCCACGCAATCACAGCAATGCCGCGGGCAGACAGTTCTTTCTTTAACGGCCGCAAAGTATAAAACGGCTCTACAATATCCAGGTCGACCAGCGTAACCGGCCGCCCCCGGTCATTCAACTCCAGGGCCCGGTTCACAGCATTTTCGCTTTTGCCGCTGGCATACTCACCAATATAAGCTTCTACAACCCGTCCCAACAAACAACGTCCCCTCAATAAAAAAATCGGAACAGCGTCCGGCTGTTCCACCCGTTGGTTAGGTATTAAGTATATTGTAAAAAGTCCGTTCCGTCAAGCCAAAATAAAGTAATTAATCAACACCAGCAAAACCACTCCGGGAACCTGTAAAATCCCGGCTGTCAAAAGAGTAACCGGGTTAATGGCAACATGCAGCCCGTAATATCCAAATGCCAGATTAATAACAGCCAGTAAAGCCCCGCCGACCAGGACACAGACCGCCAGGCGGAGGAGAAACCGCAAGGGTTGTACAAAAACCGTCCCCAAAAAGTAAAGAAATAACAAGCCGACCAGTCCGGATAAAACCATTTTCCATTCCAATCCACAAAGCACCTCCCCGAAATTTAAATTTAATGATTTATATGGATTAGAATGAAATATATGCCTGTTAAATTTCCTGTCTTCCTTCAAGCGACTTCCCCAGAGTAATCGCATCAGCATACTCTAAGTCCGCTCCCACCGGCAGCCCGTAAGCAATCCGGGTCACCTTAAGCCCCAGCGGTTTTATCAGCCTGGCCAGGTACAAAGCCGTGGCATCCCCTTCTACACTTGGATTGGTGGCCAGGACCACTTCCTGTACTTCCCCGCTTCCCAGCCGCTGTATAAGTTCCTTCACAGCCAACTGTTCCGGCCCGATTCCGTCAATAGGCGAAATTACTCCCTGTAAAACATGATAAAGACCTTTGAAACTCCTCGTCTTCTCCATCGCCACCACGTCCCGGGAATGTTCTACCACGCAGAGAATAGCCCGGATGCGGCGATCATCCCGGCAAATCAGGCAGGTATCCGCATCAGTAAGATTCCCGCAAACCGAACAATAGCGGATAGCATCCCTGGCCTCAACTACCGCCCGGGCCAGGTTCCGGGCAACCTCCGCCGGGGCATTCAAAAGATAAAACGCCAGGCGTTGTGCCGTTTTCGGCCCCACACCCGGTAGCCTGGCCAACTCATCGATCAGATGGGCAACGGGTCTGGCATAATAATTCATCACTTAAAACAACCCCGGTATCTTCAAGCCGCCGGTCAGCTTGCTCATCTCCTGGGAAACCATCTCTTGAGCCAGGCGCAGAGCTTCGTTAACAGCCGCCCTGACTAAATCCTGAAGCATTTCTACATCCTCAGGATCAACCGCCTCGGGCTTGATTTCCACGGAAAGAATCTCGTTTTTGCCGCTGGCCACCACTTTTACCGCACCGCCCCCAACGGAGCTTTCTACCGTCCGGTTACCAAGTTCTTCCTGTAGTTTAACCATGTCCTGCTGCATCTTTTGTACCTGCTTCATCATTTTATTCATGTTACCGCCCATCATCAGCCATCATCCTCCTGATTAAAAAATTCTTCCGCCAGGTCCGCCATCACTATTCAATTCAACCTCTTCCCCGCCAAAACGGCGCAAGGCCTCTTCAGCCAGAGTAGGGCGCGCTTCAGGCGGTTTCCCCCCGGCACCAAAAATACAACTGAGATGCCACTCGCCGTCAAAAAATTTTCTCAGCAACTGCTCCAGGTATCTTTTATTATCCTCCTGTTCAACCCGTTCTTTTGCCAGCCGGGCATCTTCCGCAAAACCGATGATCAATTGCCCCCCTTTTACCTCCACAGGCACCGCTTTTACAAAACTACCATAGAGAGGAATCCGCTCTTCCTTAACTTTTTTGACCAAATCAGTCCAGGCGCTTTTAACTGTTTCCAGAGTAATTGCCGCGTCTTCCGCCGCTTGATCATCCCGGCCCGGGAAAACCGGCGCCTCTATAGTCGCGGCAGCCTGGATTTCCCCGGCAGGAATAAAATCAACGGGTTCGCTATGCTTGCTGCAAGAATCTTTAACAACATTGATATGTGGTTCCCTTGCAGGAATAAACCCAACGGGTTCGCTATGCTTGTTACCAGACGGCTGTAATTTGAGTTCTTTCTCTCCTCCCAAAAACACCGCTTCTTCCAGTCTGGCCAACCGCCCGGCCAGGGAACCGGTATCAACCCGCCACTCCATCCGGCAGGCCTTAACAAGCGCCAGCTCCAGAACCAGGTTGGGCAGGTTACTCCACTTCATATCCTGCTCGGCCCCAGTCAAAATATCCAGAATATACATCAACTGTTCCTGTTCAAACAACTCCACCTGTGATAAAAGTTCTGCCGGAGAATACTCATCTGTCAGTGTAGCCGGAGAAATCTTGAGCAAAAGTAAAGTCCGCAAAAAACCGGCCAGGTCACTGGCAAAAAGGCGCAGGTCCTTACCCTCTTTATACAACCTGCCCACCAACTGCAAAACCGGCCCGGATTCACCGGCCGCCAGGTGGCCGGCTACCTGGTTCAAAACATCCATCCGCACAGTTCCCAGGATATTGTGAATCTCTTCAACAGTTATCAAATTCCCGCCTAAAGCCGCCGCCTGATCAAGCATACTTAAAGCGTCCCGCAAACTGCCTTCGGCAGCCCTGGCAATCAGCCTTAAAGCCTCTTCTTCTGCAGCCAAACCGGTTTTTTCAACCACCTCTTTAAGTTTATTGATAATGTCACCAATACCAATGCGCCTAAAATCAAACCGCTGGCAACGAGACAGGATGGTAAGGGGAACTTTGCGCGGTTCAGTAGTGGCCAGGATAAATATTACATGACCGGGCGGCTCTTCCAATATTTTTAAAAGAGCATTAAAAGCTTCATTAGTCAGCATATGCACTTCATCTATAATATAAACCCGGTACCGGCCGGTAGAAGGGGCAAACTGGACCTTCTCCCGAAGGTCTCTGATTTCGTCGATGCCCCGGTTCGAAGCAGCATCTATCTCGGCAACATCAACCGCCACTCCTTCGGTAACAGCCCGGCAGTTGGTACACTCATTGCACGGTTCCGGATCCGGCCCCTGCAGGCAGTTTACCGCTTTGGCCAACACCTTGGCGCTGGTGGTTTTACCGGTGCCCCGGGAACCGCAAAAAAGGTAGGCGTGGGCAACCCGGTTACCTTTCACAGCATTTTGCAGGGTACGGGTAACATGCTCCTGCCCGACAATTTCTCGAAATGTTTGAGGCCGGTACTCCCGGTAAAGAGCCAGATAGCTCATAATCACTTTCCCTACCAGTACTTTAGGGTAATTACTTCGCCATTTTAGCAGCCGTTTCCTTTTCCAGGTTTAAAAACCGGAATATAAAACATCGGACTGGGGTTCTCCCCAATCCGACCTTCTATGTCTTACCTGCTAAAATTCTTAATAGGCCGTGCACCTGCCGTCGAATAATGACTTCCGGGCGTTACCTGCACAGGTAGCTCAGGTCAGGCACCCTTGCGGCACCCGGAGGGCTTCCCTTAGTGCTGCTTCCGTCAAGACCTGACACGGTTCAGGAACCTCCGTCGCACAAGACCCAACCGTCAACACCCCTTACACAGGTCGGGCCCCACAAGCCAAACCCTCGGGCAAGAATTCAACCCCGCTATAGCGGATTGCGGGTACAGGGCACCGCTACCTCCCCGCCTAGCACGGCCAAAATTATAATGGCGGAGAGAGTGGGATTCGAACCCACGAGACGGTTTCCCGTCCACACGCTCTCCAGGCGTGCGCCTTCATCCACTCGGCCATCTCTCCATGGACTTTTAAAATCATTTATAAGTTTTTGTGCAATAGTTATTTTACATTTAATTTCAGCCAAACGCAAGTATTTTTAGCCGGGCAAACAGGGGGACGGGCAAACAGGGGGACGGTTCCATTGTTTGCCGTTTGGATCCGAAAATAACTCCGCAGTGAGAAAGCTTCCTGGCGCAGCGAGCGGGAGTGCATGCTCTATGAACTACGTGAGAAGGCATTGTGTGACAAGGTGGTCATGCCTCATCTTTTTTTGTAAAATTATTCTGTAACCTTTTTTGATTTCCAACGTCTTTATAGAATGAGAAGTAATTCTTTCTTCAAGAGCACCACGCCGGGTCATGCCGGCCGGCAAAAAGCTCCTTAAGGAGAGACGCTAATTGTGGCAAGAGTTACACCGGTTGATTTACCGCTACTTCAGCGGTCTGGGGCTGGCCCGGGAAGACGCCGAGGATCTGGCCCAGGAGGCGTTGATAGCAGTCTATCTCCATCTGGACGGGGTGCGGCCGGGAAAATTAAAGGCCTGGCTTTTCACCGTGGCCCGTCACAAATATATTGACTGGCTGCGCCGGACGAAAAAAGGAGTAATGCTGGTTGACTTCGCCGCGGAAGAACTGGCAGACGGAGCGGTGGGGCCGGAGGAAGCCGTGCTCGCCGGGGAGGCGAAAGAGGCGGTGGCTGCCGCGCTGAACCGCCTGGATCCACCTGAGCGGGTCCTGCTGACGCTTAAGTATAACCTCGGCCTGACCACGGAAGAAATTAGCGCAGCGCTGAAGACAGATCCCGGCGCCGTAAAGGTGAAGCTCTTCAGGGCCAGGCAAAAATTTAAAGTGGCATACACAAAACTTTGGGAGGGTTGATGATGAGTGAAAAAGGGCGGGAAATTTTGGAAGAGCCAATCGCAAGCGAAAAAGAACAGGTATTTTTAGATGAGGAGCGATTTCTGCGCCAGGTACGCTGGCGCAGCAGTCTGCGCACTGTCCTGATTGCCCTGGGGGTGCTGGTAGCCGGTTTTGCATTCCTTGTCATATCCACCAGACTCATTCTCAATGCTCAGCAAAACCGGATCGATAGTTTTTACCCATACCTGATCCGCTATAGCTCCCCGAACACCATTGCCGTCCGCGGCCCCTGGCATGATGTAGGCTGGCTGGGGCAGCAACAGGAATATATCCTGGTCCGGATGGTCGGCAACCGCCCCGTTTACGTTGGTACCTCCGTGGTGGACTACCAGATTTGGGGCGGGGAAATATCCTGGGATCCGGACCATACCTTTATCAGGGTGGGGAACCAAGCCGGACCCAGTGAGGAGGACCGGGAATACCTGCTCCCCGGCGTGGTACCGCGGTTAAAATTTTACCACCCGTCGGTACCTCACGAACAAATCCCCCGCCAGTTCGACCAACTGACCGGGATACCCGCTAAAAACACGGTGGAAATGGCCCTGTCCTTCAACCGCCTGCTTACCAGGGAGGAAATGGAGGCCCTGCTGCCTCCCGGGGTGGAGCCGTTCTGGGGCGCCATCTCCGCCTACAGCGAAGAGGAAATTGCAAAGGCGCCTGTCCGCTCCCACGGGCTGGTGGGCCTTCCCCGCGGAGGTCTTTGGGATGGAGACCCGCGGCAGTATACCGAAGAGAAATTTCCCGAACAACTACGGGGTTTAAGCAAAATTCCCAGCCATTATTCCCGGACGCTTAAACGCACCGCAGATTATTTGCAGCAGAACGGCATTCTTTATTACGGCCTGGTAGTTTGCGGCAAGCCGGCCGATCTTTTGAAATTGCAGGATAACCCGGCGGTTTCCGCGGCTGTTTTAGGAGCAGTTGCCGGGCAAGAATAGCAGGATGCATGTGCAGGGTTCCGGGTAGAAAATGCAGAAAATGAAAATATATGAAGGGCTATTTTCTTGATTAAATCGGACGAAGACATGTCTTCATGTTATTGTAGACGAATTTAAACGGCCCCGGGTTCCCTTTTTCAAATTTTTCGACTGCCAGCTTCGTAGCAACCACGACAGCAGGTGGCGCCATGGGGTGAGTTTCCGCCACAAAAGAAATCGCCCCTTGTCGTGATGCTAACAAGGGGCGTGAGTTCTCACGAAAACAAGCTAATCGTCCGATGTCTCCTCAATGATGGCCCGGGCGTCGTCCAGTGAGGCGGCTGTGCAGATATTATTTATTATTTCAGCCAGAACTTCCGGATTGGTAAGTTGCTTAACTTCTCTACCATTTCTGGGTGATGCCCGTGCCTGCGGGTTGAAAATTGGTTTGTAAGGGAAGTTTCCCGGCTAACTCCGGACCGGTGTTTTCGCGGGCAGGGCGCCGTTGTAAAAAACAGGCTCGCCGACGATCAACTTTTTGATCGTCCCGTGGTTGATCCGGAAGTTTGCCTCAATGTAGATCTGGTTTATGCCGCCGATGCCCACATCCACATCGGAAAGCGTTTCACCCGGCTGCAGGACAATAGACTTGAGCACCTCACCATCGCGGCTTTCTTTTCTGATGTTTACGGTTAAAGCGTCTTTGGCGCTGCTGTCCAGGAAGAAAGAAGCGCGGAACTGCTGGTATTTCCCGTTCGGCTTTAAGTAAAAGTTGAAGTACTGCATGCTCAGGTCCTTGTCGTTGGTTACCCCCCATTTGTAAGCTCTATCCGGGGAAGTGAGCGTGGCTTCGTCGGTGGTGATGATGGTACCGTAATCGTCTTTATAGTAAATTGTATCGTTTACTTGCAGCACATCATTCTTACCGCCGATCCAGATCGTTTTGGTAGCGCTGTCGTAATCCACCGGTATCCCCGCTGCCTCGACCACCGCCCGCACGGGCAGGTACGCTCTGCTGTTGTAAACAATAGGCCGGTAATAGTCCCCCGTCGCGGGGTCCTGCGGCGTCCAGTCCTTTCCGTTCAATTTCAGCTTGATGGCATTGCTCAAAATTGCCTGGACGCTCAGATCTTCGGCAGCAAAAGCGGCTGATAAAAGACCCGTTAGCATCAAACAGGCTAGAAACCCGGCCATGAACATCTTTAAATTCTTCAAGTTCTTTAGCATTTTCATTCCTCCATATGATCTCGATTTTAAATTTTAGCTTTCCGTCCGCTTTTCGATAAAAATTTTCACCCTGTAGATAACGTCCATGCCGGACGCCAGCTTGTTATTCTTACCTGTACATACTCCTTATAGTAAACTTTTCGGCAAATTACCGTAATCGTGTTAACGGTTGCCCATGTTCAAGATCCTTAAAGTCAGGTTATTCCATGATTGGACCAGGCCCCGGAATTGTTTCGGGGAATTGTTGATATAATTCAACCTGCGGCAATTTCAATTGCGACAGGCCTGCGTTCACTACTGCTTCCCCGCTGGAAGCCAGCACCTTGCCGTTCTGGTCAACCAGGGCGGCCGCATAGATGTGCCTTCCGGCGGAAGGTGTAAGGCTTGCAGTATAGGTCCCGTCGGAGCCGGTAAAAATTTTTCCCGCATCCGGCGGAGCGTTCACCGGGGTAGCCATAATGACCATGGCCCATTGGCCGGGTTTATTCACGCAGGGGTCCCCGATATATTTGTAAATGCGGATTTCCCTCCCCGCGGCCGGGGAACTTTGACCAGCAATGGCGCTGACGGTAAGCTTCCCCTGCAGGGTTACTGGATTGCCCGGCAGCACGGAAGTTTGGCCCGGCTCGATGGTCAGCGTGTAGGAAGAATGAATTTGCGGCGCGAGCGGCGGCTTCGCAGGGTTGGCGCCGGGAATGTGTACCTTTACGCTTCCGCCGTCGGGAACCGTGATATTCGTTTGTTCGGGAACATAAGTCTCCGTTTGAAATTTGCCCACGGTAAGGTTGCCGGGGTTGTGGTAAAGCCTGGCCAGGGTGATTTCCTTGATTTGAGCGGTCAGGTTGTCTTTTACGCCATCCGTAACCTCTACGTACCACCGGTGGTAATAACCCGGAGGCCAGTTGGACGGGGCATAGGCCGGCAGCGGCACATCAATGAAGAGTTCCTTGCTGTTGTCGTAAGGATGCGGTTTGGGTTCGTCGTTGGGCCGGTTCCACACTACCAGCGGCTCCTTGCCATCCACCCCGATTTTTACGGTGAGGTCGTTACGCTCGTTCTGGTGGCGGATCCGGATCCGGGCGGTGTAAGCGTGACCGGTGGCGGAACGGTCGGAGGGGCAGTTCTCGAAGTACCTGACCCAGTCAAAGTTCTCAGTCAGTTGGTTGTACGGCATATTAAAGAAACCGTTCCCATTCGGCCCCCAGGTATCCCCCCAGCTGTTCAGGCATTTGAAAACATCCAGGCTGTCGTCAAAGCCCACAATGGTAATGCAGTGGCCTTCCCGGCGGGTTCGGCCCCAGGAGCAGCGGCAGGGGCCCGCCGGCGATTACGGGACCGTAGCGGCAAAGCAGGCTCTTCACCCCGTCCACGGCCGGGGTGACGGGGTCGCTGAAGAGCTTCACCCGGTAGAGGCCCGCCTCGGTATTGACGGCCGCAGTGGGCTGAGGCATGGCGCTATAATCCCATTTCACCGGGTTGCCTTGACCATCGTAAATCAACTCGGCCGGGTCATAATCCGTGGGCATGGTTACTTCGGAGGAAAGGCCGTGGTTCTCCAGGAGGGTCTTGGAAACAATACTGTCCGGCGCCCCGCTTTCCAGCAACTGAGCCTGGCGGGCATGGAGGTACCAGAAAGAGAAATCCGGGGAGTAGGGATGCTCCATCTCCTTCAAGATGTCGATGGTATGCACAATGGAGCGGCCTATGCACCCGCCCCAGCCGTCCTGGTTTCCGGTCAGGGTAAGATACGGGGAGTAATCCAGTTTTTGGGGGAGCGAGGACAGGATCAGGCTCTTGTCCAGCGGCTTGGCCAGCAGCTTATCCTGGTAGATAAAGGCGGCGTCAAATCTTTTGTCGTTGGCGGAAAGCTTTAAGTACGCCGGCAGCAGCCGGGCAAGATCGCCGGATGCAAGAGGTGGTTGCGTCCCGTTCGAAAAACCCGGCAGCCCGGGTGTCTCCTGTGTCACCCCGGGAACGACGGGGCTTCCGGCGGTAGAGATGGTTACCCTCCGGGCAGCCCCATCCCAGGCAACACCTGCACCCAGCGACTCACTGACGAAGCGCAAAGGGACCAACGTCCGGCCATTGATTATCCTCCCGGGAACATCAAGGGTTACGGGTTTATCGTTAACGTAGGCGCTTTCTAGCCCCACAACCAGCTTAATCGTCGTGGCGCCCTTTTTGCCGGTCACGGTACGGGTTGCCTCGTTCCAATCCACCGTGGCGCCCAGCGCCTCGAAGATCGCCCGCAGGGGAACCAGCGTGCGGCCCTGTTCGATAAGCGGCGCCACATCCATCGTCAGGGGGGACCCGTCAACAAACACACTGATCGCGCCAGGCACTCCCGGCGGCTCGGGCTGCGGGTTAATCGCCCCCGCCGGAACGGGGATCAAAGAAAGCAACAGCATCGCCAGGATCAATAAACAAGTCCTTTTGTTTCGCGATTTCATCTTTTCACCTTCCTTTTACTTTTATGATTTTTAAGGTATTCTATCCTTGCCTTCTATCAAGGAGAGCGGCCTGCGAGGCAAACGACCCGCTTCAATGCTATAGCCGGGGTACGACTTTCTCCGCAAGACCCTTTGCCAGTTCCAGGTTTTGCGGAATGCTGGTGTTGCCTACGCTGATGTTGAGGTAAAAGTTCCCCTTTAAGACATGGAGGCCGTTGGTACCCCAGAACGCCCCGTCCCCTATGCCGGATACGGGCTTCGCATCCGTAAGGTTATTCTTTGTTTCCTCATAAAGCTGCTCTACGTTGTACCCCTGGTCACGCAGGCTCTTCCCCATGCCCTCGTTTTGCACCACAGATAACTGGATGAACCTCTTTGCTTTCTCCGAAACGGGTGAATACAAGCATAGCTTCTGCCCCAGCGGATTCTTGGTATCCGTAAACTCAGGCTCCTTAACCTGCTCCCCCAGGGCGGCCTCAGCCTCGGCTTTGGTCAGCAGCGCGCATGGGTCAACAAGTCCCTTGGCCGTCTTCTTTGCTCCCCCGGCATCCCCCTGCGGCGCGACGGTCTTGCCGGATCCCCCGCAGCCTGCGACAAACAGAAGCACACAAAAAGTCAAAAGCGCCAGACACCGTTTTGTACGCATATTACCCTCCTCCAAAAAAAGTGCAAAGTTCGCTTGGATGGACCGGTTTTAAGGTTAGTCCGAAGCTGTAACCAGGAATAATGAATGCTTTCCCAATTCACAAAAGCCTTGTTCATGTCATTTTGCAGGATCACCCCAGTACTTGAACACAGAGTCCAACCGTCCGAAAATCCGATCATCAACCCCTTCCTTTTGTTAGGAAGGCAATGTAATTTTACTAAAAATAAATCTTCCAGTATACATCCAAAAGTATTAGAAAATAGTTTTTTTGTATTATAATTGAGCTGCAGGGAAGCTCAATATTCATGGGAAGTGGTTTTACGTGCAGTTCAAAAAAATCCTCGATCTTGTCGCCGTCATCGGCGCCACTCAAGATATTGACGAAATGCGCCGGATAGTTCTCCAGGAGCTTCGCCGCCTGATCTGGTTTGACGGGGCGAACTTCGGGCTAATTGATCCTTTAACCGGTCTTCCTCAAGAAAAGTTCGCCCGGTTGGATACTCCGGCTGAATCAATTAAACCTTACCTGAATTACTATATTCATCTGGATGAGGTTCTTCAGGCCCACCGGGACAGTGGTTTATTAGTTGCCCGCAGTACGGATCTGCTTAAGTACGGGGAATGGACGCGGCGAAGCGAATATTATAATGATTTTCTCCAAACCTATCACACCCATTACCTGCTGGGTTTGAACATAAAAAAAGGGCGGACCGGCTTTGCCATGCTCTGCCTTTACCGGGATAAATCAACCGGCAACTTCCGTCCGGAGGACGTTCAGGCGCTGCAAATCCTTTACCCCCACCTGCTGAACTGGCTGCAGTGGCGCCACGCCCTGGCGGAAGCAGCACACGGCCGGTTTTGGAGTTCCCGGGAACGGCCTGCCCTCAACGTTCCGGGGTTTTCTTTTGAATCCCTCACCCCTCGCGAACTCGATGTCGTGCAAATGGTTTTGACCGGGTTAGCGAACCGGGAAATCGCGGAGAGTTTAAAAATCTCGGTAAATACCGTCAGAATGCACCTGCAAAATATCTTCGCCAAGCTCGGGATCAAGCGGCGCGGCCAGTTGCTGGCTCTGTACCTGACGGCAGAACGGGCCGCCGGTGAAGGGTAATCCCCTGCCGTTGCTCAGAACCTCATATATTTTTTTTAGAACAAACAGGGGGACGGTTCTATTGTTTGTGTTTAGATCTGAGTATTGGATTTACATCCATTGCTTTGGGCTGGCTGGCCGAAGCAACTTCCATCGGAGATTGTCTCGCTAATCAGTTCATCCTGCGCAATCTACCGAAAAACTCCTGCTCGTGAGGAAAATCCAAACTCCAAAGAAATAATGACTTTGTTATTAGCCTTTCGGGGCAACCATAACAGCAGGTGGCGCCATGGGGCAAGTTTCCGCCGCAAAAGAAGTCGCCCCTTGTCGTGATGCTAACAAGGGGTATGAGTGCTCATGAGAACAAGCTAATCGTCCGGCGCCTCCTCAATGATGACCCGGGCGTCGTCCAGTGAGGCGGCTGTGTAAATCTTATTCGTGATTTCAGCCAGAACTTCCGGATTGGTGAGTTGCTTAACTTCTTTCTGTAAATCCAGGGAAGATTCTCCGAACCTCGCTTCAAAGTGCTTGCAGATGGCTTCTTGAGCCATTTCGGTTCTCCCCTCGGTTCTCCCTTCCGCCCTGGCCCCTGCCATCATTACCAATTCATCACGCAACGCCTTCTCCCGCAGTTCGTAGAGCCTGCGCTCCCGCTCGCTGCGCCAGAAAGCTTCCTCGATGGTCAAGGCCTTTTGAATGGCCGGGTTTTTACATCGCGATCGCCTCCATTTCTTTTCCTTCCAGATTGTTTAAATACATCAGCCAGGCTTCCAGCGCGTCTTTCGGCTGCCGGTCTAGTTTTTTTACTTTTGCTAGTTCCAGGAAGTGAATTTCCAGATCTTCGCAGAGCAGTCTCCATGTTTCATCCTCCCGGAGGTGAAAGGTCTGCTGATAACGTTCATCATCAGTAAACCAGTTGAAGCTTATTATATCATGGTTTTTCCATTTCCGGAAATAACAAAGAGATATTGACGGTGTCAACTTTTTGTAGGATATTCGTTCAAACAACCTTTTTGAAAATGGTCAAAATGCATAGCCACCGTTTTGTATTGACTTTAGATACTTGTG
>JAGUVT010000086.1 GCA_020062745.1 Deltaproteobacteria bacterium | reverse complement strand
CTCGACCAGGCTTTCCACCAGGCACAGCGTCAAAGAAGTATCGTCCGACCAGGTCCCCGGTGGCTGGTGGTGAGTACCGTAGCCGAAATGGCGCTGCCAACAATCAGGCAAGCCAACCCCAGCTTAATAGATCTTGATAGGCGTCTTTAATCCTCTGGACGCTGAACTTATCCCCTTTTGCCCTGTAAACTTCCCTTACCACTCTTTCTTCGGCTATCTCCCCGTATGCTTCATTCAACGCTGTTGAAATAAAATGGATAGTAGCGTATAGTTCAAGGTCTTTTGGCATAAACTTCCCAAACACATCCAGCGCTTTCTTAATTTTTTCCTGGTTTGCTACAATGTCCTCCCGGTCACGGGCAAGATATTTGTCACAGGAACTCCCTCTTGAAAAGCTGTACCCATCCGGAGCAATCTTCACTATATCTTTTGTTATGGCTTCTCCAAGTTCCTCAGCCACTTCATTGCTGTACGGACCATAAATATGCAGGCGAAAATTCACATAAACCGGCACACCTGCCTCGGAACAAAAGTACACCAGCTTTTGTAACGCCTTCTTCCCCTTGATTATCGTCTGATCCGTCAGATAAGCAATAAGGGTTTCCAGCTTCATTATGTCCATCCCTCCTCGATTTTTTTAATTCTTGCTTGAATCTGGGCAAACTGACTGTTACACCACTTTGCCGTTTCTACTTTTTGATCTCGCGTTACATAAAAACGAACAATATTAATATTTTTTTGGGATAATAATTGCAAGGGAAGCGATTGCCCGAATATCGAGTAGTACTGCTCCGGATTGTGCTTATCCTGAACGGCAATACTGGCAAACTTTTTGTATTCTTCCGCCTCTCCATCTTCCTCTTCTTGTTTTTTAAGGCCAAAAAAAGGGTTGGTGGGGAGTTTCCTTGCCTTATCATCAACATAAGCAGTTTGAGGTTTGCAACCGTATTTTTCTTGAAATTTCTCTTTGAGTTCAGCAACAACCATATAACTCGCCAGCCCTATTTGGTGGGGCAAAGAAACAAAAGCTTCAGAAAGGTGATCCCGTTCGAATATCCGCCGCGCCCACTCATTTGAATTGCGGAATTTCTTAATGGCTTCCAGAACTGTACAATCATCTAACGACAAATAATCATCCAGATTGTCCGGGAGAGGGAAACACCCGTTCCATTTCGGGCATTGCTGCTGTAGGAAATCTTTCAAAAAAGCTGTTAAATAATAATCGTAGATGCGCCTGGTTTTATGAAAATATACCTGAATGAACATCCAGTAACGGGCAAAAATAAGTTCTTCCAACGCTTGAATTCCATCAGAATCAATCCCCAGCAAACAAAAACCCGTAAAGTACTCCCTCGTATCTTCGGACTGACTTTCAAAATGAGATTCCCCGGCCGTTACAACCGTTACCGTATCTAAAATCCTTTCCAGATCATATTTTCCGTAGCGAACACCACAATAGTATGAATCCCGCAAGAGATAATCAAGTTTATCGGCATCCATTTCACCGTCTATAATCTTTCCCAGGAAAACCCGGTCAGTACCCAGGTAGCCCTTGCTTAAGAGCGTAACGATTTCCTCAACCTTAATATCTGGAAAATACTTAGCAATTATCGGGGTAAAGTCGCGGCGGATGATAGCAATAGTATACTGCTCATGTTTTAACCCTGGCGGAAAAACTTCCTCGCTTCCATGCGAAAACGGAGCGTGTCCCAAATCATGCAAAAGGCTGGCAAGCCTTACCAGTTGGCGCAGTCTGGCATATTCCGACTCTGTAAATTGATTTTTAACAAGCCGGCGTTTATATAAGGAATCCATCACCCTGCCTGCCAGGTGCATCACGCCCAGGCTATGCTCAAAGCGGGTATGCGTGGCTCCGGGATAAACCTTCAAAGTCAGAGCCAACTGGCGAATGTTCCGCAAACGCTGAAAAGCTTCCTCTTTAATAATGGCTGCTTCTCCTTCATTTAATTCAATCATCCCATGAATGGGATCCCTAATACGAACAGGCTCCGCCAAAAACTCTCACCTCTAAAATATATTAATTCCCGAATAAATGTTCGTTTCCTGCCGGATTGGTAAAATTTTTTTACTATAGTTATCTTTTTTCATTATCAAGATACGGGTCGACGTTCCTTCGGAGCTTACCTCCCCAAACAGCACCTCTCTATTTAGTCTCTACCAGCTCAATCTGCGGCAAAGCCTGGGCATACTCAGAATCCATCAGGTGCAACTGCCGGCGGATCAGCCCGCGCATGCGCATTGCCGATTCCAGACAATAAGTTCTAAAATCTTCTCTGTTCACCTGCCCTGGTTGGGTAACATGCGGGAACAACAGTTTAAACCAGGCGGTAGCCAGTCGCTTTATAGCCCGGGTGTCCCGGGTGTCAGCGCCTTTGGGAACCAGAAGCAACTCATCCACCACGCCAGCGTAACGTACATCATCCCGCAGGTAGTGCATGACTTCTGAAAAATACTCGGTGTTCAACCCCCAACCTTCGGCCTTCATGTTTTCCCGCATGCGTGGTATTTCCCAGCCTTTTACAAAACCATGAAAGCGATCGAAAAGAGCAGATTCATGAAAAACACGGGGTAATTCTCTTAACATATTTCTATTTTCGTCCATATACTCCCGGCTGATGTTCCCCAGTAAAATCATGCCGGCTTCGCCTATGCCGTAATGTTCACCCACCCGGTACTCCCCGCTTTCAAGGTAACCCTTAAGAGCACCGCGCATTTCTTCTTCATCAGGAAAGTTGATGGTTTGGATCTCATCCAGAGCCACATAGTCGTAACGGCTAACCAGGCCGGCCTCCCGCCGGCTCATATCGTAAAAGAGGCGTGCCCGGCTCATCGTACCACCGCTTACCAACCAGCCGTGTTTGCTGATTTGGGAAAACATATAAGACTTGCCGGTTCCCTTAGGCGCCAGTTCCAGCAGATTGACCCGTTTTTCTACAAAAGGCAAAAGGCGGCTCAACAACGCAAGCTTCTCCTGGAGATCCAGGAAACCCAAGGGGTGGTAGTCCACAGCCAGGAGCAGCATATTCACCCATTCTTCTACTGACAAAAATTCCTTGCGGGCTTCCCGGTAAAAATCCAGGTCGACGCTGTATGGACGGAAAGAGGTGAAGTCAAGCATGACAATGCTGCCCTGATCCTTTTTCCCCTTTACCCCTTCCGGCATCCATTCCAGATCCATTACACCCCATGTTTCAGAAGAAGAAAGAAGCTCCTTCTTTTTCTCCCGCAGCAACCGCCCGTTTATGCGCGCTTCATATTTCTTGCGCGGAAAACCAAAATCCGGCAACTGAAAAAGGCCTTCACCGGACTGCACGTCCATAGTCACCTGTATTTTGGCTAAAAAACGTACCTGCCGGGCTTCATTTATCATTTCAGCTTTTAAGCGCTCCCAGTCATTGCGCCGGGGGATATAGCGGCTTACAAAGTCCTGGATTTCCTCAAAGTTAACCTTTTCCCCTTTGTCGGAGAATTTCATGATCAGCCAGTCGCGTAAAAAAGAAGGGATGTTTAAACCTTGAAAAAAACTGTTGTACTGGGGATTTTTATAAACCACCATACTGCTAAAAACGGACCGCATCTTTTCCACCATCTGCATCAGTTGGCTCAAAACTACCACCTCACAGGCCGAAAGTATCCTCTATAAGTCCTTTTACGGTAATGAATTGGATTTTACACAGCTTGCCGACATCGCCCTCCAAAATACCATAATGCTGACCGCCTTCCAACCCGCGAAGGCCAAAAAACCATACTGTATCTGCTTTCCTTTGCCCGGTAAAGATATGCTGCCTTATCCGCAGTTGTACCATATCCCCTTCGTAACCCGTTATATCCACCTGAAGCTCTCCTTCTCCCCTTATGTTAAGCTGTACTTTCGGAGTCAGCACGTGAACATCTAAGAATTCCGGCTTAAAAGGACGGAAAGGCTTACGTACCCGCACTACCGGAACCAACCACTCTTCCGGCGTGGCCCCTCCGTGCACCTGACCACTAATCCCTGCCTGACCGCAACACTTTTCATGGGTAAACAAGATTACTGAGTTGCCCTGATAAAGACAATCAGACTGACACAATACTTCGGGAGGGAGCCCCGGGGGCAAGGTAGCACAACGTCCCCACTTGTGCACCCGGGATCCGTCAGGCAATTGAATGGTGCCGCTGGTCTTGGCAAAACGTGTCAACCCGTGGTCGGAAGTAATGATTACCTCGCGAGCGGTGCCTAAAAAACCGGCCGCCCTGCGCGCTACATCGCAGATAACGTCCATTTGCTTTATTAAAACATGGGGGTGCCGGTAGGGTACCTTATGGCCCTCCTGATCTACGGCGCGTTCCACCTCTTCTTCCGTCTGCCAGCCTTTATTGGTATCCGTGATACTGGGGAGGTTGGCCCGCGCCAGGTTGAAATCTGCCACCAGCTCTCTTTCCTTATGTAAGGCCTGAAGAAGAACTCCCAACCATTCCACTCCCATGCCATCCACCCATACCACCCGCATCGACTCCCGGGAACCTAGCTCTTCGAGCAGTTGATCCCGGGAGCGGTACTGCCAAAGAGACTGTTCCCCGGCTATTTTCCGGGCCAGGTCCAATAGCTGAGGCTTCGCCGTATCAACCAATCGCGAGCGTACATACAGCCCGAAATATTCCTGAAGCTGAGCCTCGGGCAAAGGCGGCACGGTCAGGTACCACGCCAACTCCGGGCAAACGGCTTCCAGGTAAATCCACCATTCTTCTTCGTGTCTGCCTTCGTCCAGAAGTTCCTTAACTGCTGTCGTTGCCAAAATTTTTTCGTTTTCTGCCACACCTAAAAGACAGGCCAACCGGTGTAAGGGGTCGGGAAGTTCAGTCACAGCCTCTAAAAATGCGGCTGGCAGTTCCCTTACTCCAACAGTCGCTAAAAAACTTTTTCTCTCCCGCACCTCTTCCACAGCAGGCACCTTATCCAAAATCCCGTAAACAAGAGCTTTTATAAAATGCTCAACATTGGTAGTCCGTTGAAGAGCCCTCCCTACGTAACCTGTGCCGGGCAACTCCAATTTGCTCCAAAGCCATACCAGCCATTGCTCTTGACGAGAAAATTTTTCCCACCGGCTAAAAAGTTGCTCAGCCTGATACTCTTTTACGTTTAGAATTCTGGCAGCCAATTCCCCAAAAGTTTCCCCCTGGCGGCTCTCCAACAGAAGCCAGGCCCATTCCTTTTCCCGGCCCCAATTTTCCGTTACTGACTCGGACCAGGAACCGATTTTGCCGGCCAGCACCTGATAGGCCCCTGAATAAACTTCCACCGTAAAGCTGGCCTTACGTCCCTTGAGCCAGCGGGCCCATTGCGTGACCAGGACCAGCTCCTCCATGCCCCCCTGTTCCCAACACTCCAAATAAGCCTTTATGCCCTTCTTTAGCATTGGGCCCGGGGTATGTTCAGGCTCAAGAGGAAGAATGGTTACCTTTACAGAGCCTCCTTTAGAAACCCGCCAGATGGGCGTTATTTCCCGTGCCGGATAACGCGCCAACCGCTTCTGTAATTCATTTACCGTTTCCCTGCTTTCAAAAAGGGGGATATAGATTCGCTTTTTACCCATCTTTTCCCACTGCGCCAGACTCAACAGTAATTTAAAGGCATCTATATTAAAGGCGTCCTGTATTTCCTGCCCTGTTTGCAAACGCAGCCATTCAGCCCAGGGAAGTACCAGCACCTTCCGGGCATTACTCCTCTTCAGATTATCCTCAATTGATATAGCCGAAGGGTAAAAGTCCCCCGCTCCACAAAAAGAAGAAATCTGCAGGATTTCGTCCACCTCTAAACCCAGGTGTTCCACCACCTCCCGCCAGGCGTCAAGGCCTTCCACCAGAAGCACTCGTACGGGAAACCGCCAATTGCGGTCAGCATCTGCGCGAACCTGAGCAATTAATTCGTCTATCCCCCCTAAGCGAACCATGCCCGAATCCATTAAGATTTCCTCTCCTCCCTGCAAATTTGGGGTAATTTTCGCAAGAAACTTTTTTGCTATACGGGGTAATCTCTACATTGAACTTTACTCCCAAAACTGCCTCTTGTCAAAGAATCCTAGGATTTACGCAGCAATTTCACACCCACTAACGGATCTTGCGCCAGTTCCCCCAGCAACTCTCTGGCGCGATCCCTGGAGAGTTTATCCAATCTGGCCTTCACCCGCTGGTAACCCACTTGCCTGTAGTAGACCTGCGCCCATTCCTTAACCGCTGTTTGTGCCTGCGCCAGGTCCCACTGGGAAAATTCTTCCCCCGTCTCACGCTGGAGATGCTCTTTCAAAGCAGCTAAATCCTCATCATTTTCTACCAGTTCCGCATAATCCCCGGCCACCCGCTCCAAAAATGTCTTCTTAACCCATCCGGCACTCCGGAAAGAGCCTAATACGTCCCCCCACTGCTCCAGGGTTTGCCTGGCTTCCCGGAGTTCGCTTTCACTTTTCTTTTCCAGCCGGTCCATTAAATCCAGCAGGCGCTCCATGGCTTTATCTACAAGAAAGTGGGCTGGTAATCCAGCCTTTCTGCTCCATTCAGCGGGAGAAAAGCTGCCGGTAAGTTCCTGCCACCGTTGACGCAATTCAGCAACTAATTGTTGACGTTCCAGTTCGACCTGGTACTGGTGAATGTAACCCGCAACCTCTTCGCGCCGGGACTCCCATAAACCAGGCAGTTTCTCCAGTAACTTGCCGGCATCTTCCGTGGACAGCCCCACCCCCAATCGCTCCCTTGCCCAACAACACAGGACGGCTGCCTGATTGCTCAACCTTTGCCGGATAAACTCTTTATCCTGCGCCAGGATGCCGGAACGATCCGCCCAATTGCTCAACCGGTCGAAATCTTTAACCGGATCAAAACTTTTCGCTTCGAATAGTTCACGGAGAAGATCCAGGGCCTCCTTATCTTTCTTGACCCTGCCAGCCTGGTATGATTCGGGCTGTTCGCAAAGTGAATCCGGGTCCTCTTTAATTTCCCCTTCCACGGCCTCAACCATCAACCACAGGGGGAGTTTGCCGAAACGGTTCAACCACTCCCGGCGCAAGTATTCGAGACCCGGCAGGAGTTCTCTGGCGCTGCCGCCACACAGTTCATTGAGGGCGACGGTCATCCGGCACTCATTACGCAGCTTCTCCAGTTGTTTTTTAACCTTCTCTTCCTCCCAGAACGCCACATCTTCTTGCAGCAAGTCCCGCAGTTTATCCACCAGACGGCTAATATCCAGCCCCAACCGGCCGGCTATTTTCATTAAAACGGGGTCCTCCCGCTCTACGAAGCAACGCATGCCCGCCTCATAACGGCTCTTTTGTGAAACTAAATCCTCAAGGTAGGATTCTGCTCGAGCAAGCTGCCTTTCCAGAATTTCCACCTTCTCCCGCTCCGGCACGCCGGCTTCCAGGTCAGCGGTCAAAAGAACTTGCAGAGTTTCCAGAACCGAAGACACCGCCTCCGGACAGGGTTCCGAACCAGCGTAGCGCAAGGCCCATAAGGGGTAACCCAGCTTCTTCAAGCGGCTCCGCAGGGCAATGAGAGCCGGGCGCAGGTAGCGCGCCTCTTCTGCTTTAAGGCCAAAAAGCTCCTGCAATAGTCGACAGGCCCTCTCTTCGGCTGGAAGCATCTGGCGAATCTCGTAACGGTCGGCACCCCTGCCGTTCTTGACGACGCTGTCAATAAGCGCGGCCAGCGTACTGGCATTCAAGCCCTCGCACCTGTTTCCATCATAATAGTAGTTCCCTTCACTGAAATCCCTGAGGAGAAAGGCAAACAGCATGACTCCGATGCGGGAAGGCATAAGACCATAGGGAGAACTCATCAATAACTGCCAGGCGTCCCGCAGGTTTATTTCCCCCCGCTGTTTTAAATATTCGGTTATCACGGCCTTCATCTGCGTTAGGGAATGATCAGCCGGCCAGTCTTTGTTTCCCCATACCCCCTGTTTGCTTAATTGTTCCACAGCATCAGAAAAAGGTCGCTGTGGTTTGGAAACCAACCCCAGCCCTATTTCAGCCGCAGATTTACCCACAGATCCCGTGTAAAAAGTTTCCATCCTGAAAATCTTTTCCGGACGCATCCGATAAAGCTCTTCCACCACTTCCTCCAAGAACCTTTCGTAACCTTCCCGGCCTGTTACGGCTGCAGCATCCCGCCCCTGAAAGTACATCTGGAATTCGCCGGTGAAGACATCCTTAGCCCATTCTTCGATTATTTTCTGCGCCCTTTCGTCATGATGCCGGATATTGTCCTTTTCTCCCACGTCACGCGCATATTCTGCCAGCGCCTTATTCTCCAGCCACTCTTTCCACCGCTGTTCTCCGAATACCTGATTGGCCACAGCATAAGCCACCCGCTGTCTTTCGCCACTTAACCTTTGGGCCAGTTCCTTAGCGCTGCTGAGTTCACTTACTTCAAAAGGCAACACCACTACCACACCAAACTGGTAGAGTTCCAGCTCTTCTTGCGGCAGAATCCTCTCCCGCCTCAGCTTCAGCTCCTCGGCCGCTGCCAGGTGCAACTTCTGACGAATTCCCAGAGGAGGGGGGAGTTGGAGAAGTTCACTTAACTTTCTTCCTATTTCGCCAGTCTTCTTTGCCAGATCACGGAAAGAATTAGTTTTTTCAATCCTCTCCTTGATTTGTTTTACCCGCTCTTCATCTAATAAGTTCAATGGAAGGGTATAACCTTCATTTTCGCCTACAGCATAACGCTGCAAAAGGTGCCGGCTGCAAAGGGCCGCCAGGGCCGTACGCACCCCGGTGCGCTCAAGTACACCTTCAAAAACGCGCTCCAGACGGCTGCGCGTAGGCTCAAAAGACCGATCATCCCCCTGTTCTTTTCCCCCCACCCGCCGGTGCAAAAGGTCGAGTAAAAGCACAGCTTTATATACCCGCCGCTCAACTTCATCGCCGATCCTTTCCACATTGACACGGTATTGAGCTATAAAGCGGCGCACTTCTTCAGCGTATTCGGGATCGTCCTCAGCGTAAAAGTAATCCCAAAGGCAATCCACTGTCAACCAGTACCAGCCGTTCCACGGGTACTCCCGCAGAAAACGGGGGAAAGAAAAGTGCCCGGCCTGCTCCTCTTTTAAGAAACGGAAAAGAGTACGCTGACTTGAGCTAAACTGCCGGGCAATGGCTGCCAAAAGCAGCGCCGTATAGGGGTGGATGGGAACCAGATTACGGATGTCATCCTTGGTTTCCCCTTTTAGCCCGATTACAAAGGGGCTCACATTTTCCACTTTGGACCAAAGATTCAACCGTTTATGCTCCCACTCTTCCAGGCGCCCGGCTTTAACCTGCAACACTCCTCCCATCAACCGGTAGGCCGTTACATTTGCCAATTCCAGGTAGTGGCGGTGGAAACGCTGTAAGAACTTGGCCCGGGATTCCTGATCCACCTTGATAATGATATCCGGAGCCTGGTGGGTGATAAGCCCCAGATAAAAGGGGGTTTCTGCCGCCAGATGAGCCAGTTCCTGCACTGCGTCTATAGGCGCGCCGGGAATTTTGAAAAAGTCTGTGAACTCATCCCACAGAAAAACAATCCCCCTCAGGCCAATGCGTGCTACAACTTCTTTAAGCCATTCTTTTAACTTTTCAATGGTATGCAGCACTACAAAGTGCTCTTCCGCAAGAGTGTGCACCATGCGATTCGTGAGATCGAGCAGGGCTTGTTCAACGTCCGGCCCATCATTTACAGAGCTCTTTAATCGATTGATTACCTCCTCCGGGTTCATACAATCCTTAAATCTAAAGGAATGTTTCTCGAAGGCACGGGGCCAGTTGAAAGTAGAGCCCGGATCGGTAAGCTTTTTTAAAACCTCCTGCCGCAGGGTTTCAGTAACCAAAATCTTAAAACCCTTTTCTTTCAAAGTCCTGGTAACATGCTCCTGGATGACATAGGCTAAATTAAACGGGGTGGTGGCGTCGGTAGCCGCGGAACGGTAGACTACCAGGTACTGGCCCTGGTCACGCAGCGCCTTCCAGCGGGGCCAGAGGTGTTTAATGGTAGAGTACCTGGTAAAGTAAGGTTCTATTTCGTCCAGCCCGTCCTCTAGAAGGTGCTTGAGGACAAAAGCGGTAAAGGTTTTTCCTGTGCCGTAAGGTCCGTAAATAAAAGGAGGCTTGGGCGTTTTTCGATCAAGAACTTCGGTTACGCTTTCCAAAAGCCGGCGCATGTTTTCCTGGGGAATGAAAGACTTCCATGCGCCAGGGCGCTTACGGTCCTCCTCCTCGGTATAAATTTCGATAAAGTCCCGGTCGATTTCCAGATAATCGGCATACAACCAATCCGTCACCGCTAACCCTCCCCTGCCGGAGTTTTCAAAATAAGGCCTTTCCCGGTGACCTCAAAAAGCTCCCCGGCTTCTTTGGCGCCCAAAAGCTCCAGCGCCTCTTGCCGGGAGCAGCCAAAGACCACCCAGGGCCACAAAAGGTTCTCGTCAAACCTTAAATTGCTGCGCCTTTCCGCCGCAAAAAGCCGGCTCAGGGCATACCTCACCGCCTCCTCCGAAGGCGAGGGGCACCCTTTACGTTCCACCATGCGGGGACGTGTATCTGTCACTTCGCCCTGTCCCAAAACAGATCCCGCAGGGGTATACTGCAAAAGTCCTGCCAGTTCCTGGATCGCATTACTGCTCGTGCGCGGCGCCAGCCGTCCTGCAGAATTCTGCAAACTGTCCGCCAGTTCCCGGGTAGTCCACCGGCCCTTTCTCATCTCTTTCACATACCAGGCAGCCGTGGGCCAGTTAAACACCATGTTGACCCAGATCAACTCCCAGCATCCGGTATCTTTAAAACCACGCTCCAGCAACTTCTCCGCCAGCAGGGTCTTGCGCCCGGGCCCGTCTGCCAAACCGGCAGTTTTAAGCCAGACCCGCACAGATTCAACCTGGCGGTTGCCCAGAATACCGTCCCATTCCTCCGGCTTCTGATAATAAAGCTCTATCCAACCCAAACGCAATCCAAAACCACGATGTATATTCCAGCCATCAACTTTCACCCTATACAAAATCCACCACCTCAAAAGCCCGGCGTCCTTCGTCAAGATAAACATTGTCCAGATCGAAAATAAGTTCTACGCGGACCCACTCCGGGCGGCTTAAAGAAAGTCCCTGAAGGTAGCGTTTCAAGAGATCCCGGCTTACGCCGAAGAGGAGGCGGGGCCCTTCCACCGGCTCTTCAAAAAATTCGCGGATGGTAAAATTATAACGCCCCAGCTTCTCGGCCAGCCGGTAGATGGAATAAAGCAGGGCCGCCGGCTGGGGATCCGCCCAACCGCGCTTGGTTACCGACACGACCTGCCTCCCCTTCATTTCCATCCGGCCCAACCCCAGGCGCTCTCCCAGCGGCGTCTTCTTAAGGAGTTCTGCGAGGGCGTCCGCGGCGTTTTCCCTTGTGCGCACACTAAGGTCGTCCGGCATGAGGGATATCAGCCCCTTCTTGCTCCAACTGGTACCCCAGCCCACATTGTGCACGTACCAGTTCACCAGAACGGAATTGTGCGCCAGGTTGGTCCAGATTAGGGCCCAGGTAAGCGGGTGGTCCGCGCCCAGCCTTTGCAGGCGCTCTCCCAAAGGAGAAAGCTGCCGGCTATGATTGTTGATTACCTCCGCCTCCTGCAGCCAGACCCGCATGGACTCAAACTGCCTGCTGCCCAAAGTGTGTTCCACCCACCAGTGCCCGGGGTCTTTAATGTATTCTGCCAGCCATTCCTTTCTCATCCCAAATTGCTGGTACCTGTTCAAGCCCTTCACATTTCCACCACCCCTACTTATAGAAAGCGACTTTGCCGCCAGGCACCCCTTTTCCACAAAGGAAAGACAATTCCCGCAGTGCTTGCAGCGCCGCTCATCGATAAAAACACGCCCGTCCACCCTCAACGCACCCGTGGGACACTCCACTTCGCAGGCCCCACAGCGGACACAGTAGGCCGCCTTGTTGACAGACGCCCGCACCCGGCTTTTAAAAACGGGGTCCGCCTTCTCCAGACCGGTGATAACAACCTCCACACCCTGTTCATAATTCCGGATGCGAAAGGGAAAAACACCGGCGCTGTTCGTTATCCCCCCCCTTTCTGGACCCTCCAGTTCCAGAAAGCCCAGGGCTTTGGCCCATTCCAGCCACCTTTCCCGCGGCTGACGGATTAAAAAAACAGCCTCCCTATCCCGCTCCTCCAAAAAGGTTTTGGGACCTGCCGACAATTCCCGCCCCCCGGCCCGGCTTGTCCACGACCGCTCGGCAATGAAGCGCCGCCTTTCGGAAGCCGCCCGGATCCCCTTGCCCCTGGCGTAGCTGTCCAGCAACTCCACAAAACCGGTCACCTCTTTTTCAAAAACAAACCCGCAGATAAAATTGCCCCAGCAGGAAGCAAACGGGCACACGGCACACCCGACCCGCACCAAACCCCAGCGGTAGGCCGGGTTCAGCAGCAGTTGCCGGCTCATAAGATAAAGAAAGATTTCAGTCATGTTCCAGTCCAGCAAAGGGCTAATGTTAACCTGGGCAAAGTGTTTATTGCCCTCCGAAACCGGCAGGTAACGGGCACGTGATCGGCTTTCCTCCCGGCGCACCCCGTCGTATACCAAAGCCTTTACCGCCGGCTTGCCGCATAATTCCCGCAGCAACCTTAAAGTAGGGGCGGATTTGTGCACGCTGCAGCACCAGCGGTGCAAGCGGCTGGGCGGGCCGAATTCCTGCCAGGTAACCAGGGCCGGGCGGGAAGCGCGGGCGGTGAAAAACCTTAAATTGCTCCAGCGCTTGCCGGCTGCCTCCACAGCATCGTAGGTGGGTGCAATTTCCATCGTAGTATCGCTGAAAACCACCACGAATTCATCAGGGGGCAGCACCCGCTGCACCAGATCCAGCAACACCAGGGAATCTTTACCCCCGCTGAAAGCCACCCCGACCATGTCCACTTTTTTCCGGTATTTCTTATGGGCAGCTTTAATATTCTCCAGTCCCGTATGTGTTATCGCCTCTAAAAACGGGGCGTTTTTTTGCAACATCAGAGCCACGTTCACCGGTTCCAGGTCCAAATCCTCGCGGCGGACCACCAGTCGGGGACGTTCAAAAAAATCTCCGCCGTGAGCTTCAGCCACCTGCTCGCCCCGGTAATAGTAGACGCGCCCCGCAGCCCAAAGCAACGGTCTTTTTGCCGGCGGATAGTGCCAGTATTTATCTAATCCCAAAAGGTCCAGTTCCTCGAAGAAAACAGGGCGCACAGCTCCCGCCACGCCTCCGGAATGAGCTTGCGCAAGGTATACGCCTCCCGTTTCCGGATCCCAAAATACATCATACATAACTTTATCTGCACTCCAGCACGCTTTTAAATCTACAAGGTTATATTCAACTTTTTTGAGCAGAAACCCTTTCCAAAAAACACAAAGTTGCTTGAAATTAGAGCTGGTTTCCTTTAAAAAGCCTGGGAAGAAATCTTGCAAAATTCCTATAAGCACCGTATTTGTGACAAAAAAGAAGAAACTCCGTTCAAGCGCTTAAGGTGTTTTCATGCATAATTTTGCCTTAATGTTACAAATTGAATTTGATGTTATTTGGCATTAATTAGTGCTATTTGGTGGTGCTGCCGACACTTCTCAGTATTTCAATGATTTTACTTGAAGAATCGTGTTCAGCCTCTTTAGAAAGATAACCGCTGGCTTGTTGGTTAAAAATAGACTGGGTGGTTTGCAAAAGAACCGCATTTTTTGTGTCTGGGTCTCCTTCAGCAGCTTTTGCAAAAGCCTGGAACGTATTTAGTGCATTGTAACGGTGTTTATTGATAATATAATTATGTCTGTGCGCATTATAGTTGCGGGCACACCAAACCAGGAGGTAATATAATACTGATAGAACAATAAATCTTGAGGTAAAGGATTGGATTAGCTCTAATGTACTGGGGGACCCATTAACTGCTTTATGCAACAGAAAGCCAAAAATACCCCACATTACTGTGACAAGACCGACTCCAACAGTAGCCAAGAGCCATACTTTTGATTGTTTGAGCTGCTCTTCATACTCGTTTTTGAAATGTATTGCGTGATTTGCCACACCTGCTTCAGCAGCGGTTTGTCTAATTTTTTCTAAAGTTGACTGAGCATCAGCGGCTGTCTGTTCTAACCTCTCCTTAGCTTCCTTTACAACCGCCTCAATATGAATGACTTGGTCTTTTGCATGTCTTTCCAGGGCATCGAAGTCTGTCCCTTTTCTTATTGAAAAAGATATTATTGGTGAAATAACTTGAAAATGTTTATTGTAGCTGTCCCTGAAGTAAGTTATCAAGGAATCTCTGGTAGCCGCCGGGGTGCTTGTTGAAGCCGCGGAAAAAGATTTTATTTCAGCAATCTTGCTTTTTACTTCCGTAGCATGTTGTAATAGACTGTTCAATATTTCGTAAGGAATTGTATCAATGCTGCTTTTATTTAAATCACTATAAAGTTTAAGCACCCTCCCGAAATAAGGAACACCTGCCTCAAAACATAATTCCTCACCCAGTTTATCTGCGCGAACTAAATCTTCGGCATTGATATTGCTTAATTCCTGCAGCATTTCCAACAGTTGTGATCTGATTTGGTTTTCTTGTTCTATTGTCGCCAATTGTAGACACTCCCAATTTTATAAACTCTAAGAGTTTTTCATTTCACTTATCGTTCTATCAACCTTGTCTTACGCTCCTCAAAACCCTTTCCTGTACCATTATCTCAGTAAACAACTTTATTTATATAAACTATAATAATGTTATAAAAATCCCAAATATCTAGTATTAGAAAGTCAGCGCCTTAATTTTTCTTTTTACATATTTCTTCATAAAGAACTTTTAAAATATTTTGATAACCGAGTTTAGAATATACTACTTTCGTGTTAACAGCTTGCGCCTTTTCTATGAGTTTATCTTGACCAGCATGCCCCTTATAATTCCATATAATAACCATTACACTAACCCTGTTGCTGCTTAAGGTATCTTGAATTGGTTTTAAATCAAATCTTTCTCCTTTTTCGCTTTCTCGCCAGTCTAACTTTGCTAAACCTAATTCTTCGCTTAGCTGTTCTGCCCACTCCTGTTTCCATCCTCCTACTAACATAACTACCTTCCCGGCAAGATGAGGCCGTAATTGTTCAATATGATATTCTTTAGTAACTTTTAGATAATTCAGTAATGGCTTAGTGTTATTTATAAGTAATTCAATATTTTTCAATTCTTCATTTATGCGTTGTTGTTCTTCAGGAATGTTAATTAGTAAAGATTTCGCTCGTAGCATATATTCTGCCGCCTCTTCGAGTTCACCATTGGAACGAAGAAGACGAGCCATTTCAAGAAGAATATTAATCTCCATTTGAATATTCCTGCTTTGATATTCAAGCGACAACCGCAATAATTGTATAAAAATTTGTTTTGGTAGCTTGAAACCTGCGCTACGTAGTTTTTCCCATTCTTTTAAATCACCTGTATTAATCACTCTCACCAATTCATTCATCATAACTTCACTAAAGTCTTTAGGTATAATACGGCAATTAGTTGCACATTCAGTTACTCTCTGACAAAATTCTGGTGAATTTAAAAGATCCGGATTGGCTCTCCATTTATTTTGCAAATAATTATAGGCTCCTTCAGGACCAATATATACCCATATATAGTAAGCTACCTTGCTAACTGTTAGCGGGTTTGTAAAAGAATCATTCCACCTTGATAGAAATGAAACAATTCCTGCTTCATCGAAAAGGGGATTCTCTTCCAAGACTTGAGTAAGAATCTTAAGCCCACGAATATCACCTAAAGCATCAATACATTCTATTAATTGGACAATTCGGTCATCTCTTGCCATGTCAATACGGCTAATTATTTCATCATATGCTAAATCTCCTCCTACAAATGTTCCTGCCCTCATAAACGCCACCAATGCCGATTCATCTAAGAAATCAATTGGGATGTTCCGAAATATTTTATACGCTTCTTCATAACATTCATCTGCCACAAATGCAAACCCTAAAGTGGCTCGCAAATGAAGGTTTTCAGGTTTAAGTGGTAACAGGTAATCCTTAATAAGGCTAACCGTAACTACTCAGGCTAACGTCTGGGACTTAAGAATAAAACAGCTGCTTCCAAGGTCGGCGGGCCATACGCCCAACTTTAAAACATCAGTGCAATTTGG
>JAGUVT010000081.1 GCA_020062745.1 Deltaproteobacteria bacterium | reverse complement strand
TGGTAAATTGCAACATAAAATTACCGGACTAACGCCCGGCCGCACATTCACCACCCGCCTATAGAGGCGGGAGTCCTCTGGGCGGATTTAGATAGATAAGGAGATTGTGCCTGCTGAAAAAGTACAGGTTTAAAATTTTTTGAAATTCTTCCTTTGGTAAATGCCTTAAGCGACCATATTCCATAGAATAGTTGACTAAAGAAATTTTAAAAGCGATGCAGACAAAGCTTAAATACCATTTGATGAAAATATTCTACATTATGTTTTATATTTCCTTATTTTCCCTGGTTTAATTTCCTTAATTTTATTTATTAACCACCTGAAGATTCGAAAGTAATAAAATAAAACTCCCTGCTTCCAGAGCCAGGGAGGGGAAAAACAATCCATTCATATCCTGATATGCTAATGTTATCTAATTTATTTAGCGGGACAGCGGACAATCTGCTAATTAGAGGTCAGAATAGGGATGTTTTCCATCCTGGCTGGGCCGTAGACAAACAGCCTTAAAGGTTACGCCTTGTCACTTGGCTTAAACATGGCCGGCAACCGCGTCAGCGGCTTGGCCTTGACCGCCGTGGTAAAATAACTTGGCCGGGACGGGCAGGATAATCAATGATACCGTCTACCGTCACCCTCGCCCACCCCCTGTATTCGATAACCCACGGCGAGTCAAGGCTTGCCGGCCATGTCGTGTTAGTTGGAGTAACAGGGTGACTATTATGTAATTATATGAGATTCTGTGAGAATCAAAGCATCATGCAGTTTAGTGTGTCTATTTTATCGGGGACAGCTCAGACCTTTCGCAACAAGTGTCTCAACTAGGGCGAACACCGCATCTGGCCCCTGATTCAGGTACTTCATATTCAAAGCCCACGGTACCATTGAAGCCAAGATAGTGGTACCGGTGGAGCAGGTATTTGAACAGACCCCAGGAAGGGTGACCAGACTCAATTACTTCTATCTTTAGAGGAAGCAGTTCCTTTAATTTACCGGCGATGACGGTGGTGTCATGGGGAACTTTGCTGATCGATATGTTCCCGCCCCGGACAAACGCTTCCACCTTTCGGCGGGGCAGTACGATTTGCCCCTGCTGCTCCAGCTTTAGCAAAAGATCCCGGCAGGCCATATCTTTCATCTGGCCTGCTGGATAGCACCAGTTCCATAAACGGCAGAGTTCCCTCGACAGCCTGCTGCGGCTCCATGAAGGGTTGTCTTCGATCGACTGCCTGACTGTCTGAATGTGATATTCGGTTATCTCGGTTACCCGGAATTCAGCCTCTGTTTTCATGCTTTCATATTACATGATAAACGGGTCCGAGTCCAACACTTTTTTCAATCGGGATCTTTTAAGGGAACAAGATTATGTAGCTGAGTAGTTACAAAACTTTCAAGATAATAATTGCTTAGATAAAGTTGGAGATTGTATGCTCCCTTTATCTAAACGTTGAAATATGGCAAAAAAAATGTAGTTTATTATCCAGAAACAAATACACAAGTATCTTGTCGCAGCAATTCTTTGTCAGGTTGTTATAAGCCGGCCTTACATTGTTGACGAGAGAACTGCATATGGTTTTTACGTTTTGGATGTTCTAATGAATAGAATTGTACCCGTAATCTGTGGTATTGGCCGCCGCCCTTATATCTGCTGCTCCCGCCTTATGGCCTCGGCCACCCATGAGCGAATTAGTGTCTGGTACGGAATGTCTTTCTTTTTGGAGATCTCCTTGGCTGCCTCGATTTGGGATACGCTCAGGCGCAATGTGACTTGCTCTGTTTCTGCCTGCTTCCGGATTTTCGCCTCAAGAGCGGGGTCAAGTTCAACCGGTTCATCCAGCGGCTCCAGTACGCCGCGCTCCATTGCATCAGCAAAGCTATAGCTGTCCCAAAACTCGCGCTCTTCTTCTTCGCTGGCAAACTCTGGTATCCTGTCCCCCTTAAACTCTGGAAGCTCTTTTCTGGGCATGTCATTTTCCCCCCCTTTATCCGCCTGTAATAGCGTCTTTCCGAAAGGTCGGCGTCGCGGGCTGTGACTACGCGGATAATCCCGCCAGGCTTGCGCTCGAACACAACGAAAAGGTATCTTCCGCTGCCGGTCTGTCCGCAGGCGGTCAGACGGTTTGCTTTTACCTTACGGCAAAGCGGGAAATTATTGAAAATTTCTTCCGCTTCCCATGGGTAAATTTCATGTCTGGCAATATGGTTTACATTGCCATCATCCCACTCAAACCGACTTATCTTCAATGATAACACCCGTTTTCATTTTAAATCCAAATATTGCTGTTGTCAATTATAACAAAGGAGTACTATAGGTGCTGCCCATGTAGTCGATTTTCATAATCGCTTCACGCTAAAAACAAAAAATATGGCACGGGGCCGTAAAGCCCATGCCATATCCTTTTTAAAAAAGCCGTGAGTAAACCTGTAAGCCGAGTTCTGTCTTGGATGATCATCTATCTGGGACGCCGGTTGCCCTGACATCTCGTGCGACCTTACCCGGGAGCAGGACGGGCCGCCCTGCCGCTCCCCTATTCGGTCTTGCTCCAGGTGGGGTTTACCTAGCCGGCCGGTCACCCGGCCGCTGGTGCGCTCTTACCGCACCGTTCCACCCTTGCCACCAATGTGGCGGTTTGTTTCTGTGGCACTTTCCTTAGGGTCGCCCCCACTGGGTGTTACCCAGCACCCTGCCCTGCGGAGCTCGGACTTTCCTCAGGCACCACCTTTCGGCCTGGTACCCGCGATCACCCAGCTTACTCACAGCTTGAGAGCCTAGACTTATTATAACATCCAAAGAAACTTCCTGCAACTATTTGAGAGGAGCGACGGTGTCAACTTTTTGTAGGATATTCGTTCAAACAACCTTTTTGAAAATGGTCAAAATGCATAGCCACCGTTTTGTATTGACTTTAGATACTTGTG
>JAGUVT010000008.1 GCA_020062745.1 Deltaproteobacteria bacterium | reverse complement strand
CCGTGCCGGCACCTCCAGGTCCACCGTTTCACAGCGTACCATTTCCACCGGCTCTTTGCGCAGAAAACCGGCAAAAAGCATCTCATCCAGGCCGGCCGGTAACGGCGCCGTAGCCGCATAAATAACCGCCGGGTCGGCTCCCAGAGCTACCGCTACCGGCATCCGTTTCTCGCCTTCCCGGTACCTGCGGCAGTGTTCCGCCCCGTCTTTGTGAATATGCCAGTGCATGCCGGTTGTATTTTCATTATAGATCTGCATCCGGTACATGCCCACATTGCGTCTGCCGGTCTCCGGGTCCTTAGTAAATACCAGCGGCAGGGTAATAAAAGGGCCGCCGTCACCAGGCCAGCATTTCAAAACAGGCAACTCAGCCAGAGAAGGGTTATCTCTGAATACTACCTCTTTACACGGACCGGTTTTTACCAAACGTGGAACAAAAGAAGAAAGGCGGGCCAGTTTAGGCAATGCTTTTAGCTTATCAATAAAAGTAGTCGGCAACTCGGCCGGCTGCAAAATACTTAATAACTCTTCTCCGATTTGATCCAGGTCTTCTACCTGCAGCGCCAGTTCCATCCGCTCCAGGGAGCCAAAAAGATTGGTAACCACCGGCATCCGGTAGCCCTTCACATTTTCAAAAAATAACGCCGGGCCGCCGGCTTTGACCACCCGGTCGGATATTTCAGTAATTTCCAGGCTGGCATCCACCTCAACCTTAATACGCTTGAGTAATTTTCTTTTTTCCAACTCAGCCACAAAAGCATGCAGATCGGGATAACCCAAACTAAAAACACCTTCTCTTTCATTTCAGGTTGCATTATCTTTTAAATGCAAGCAATAGCAGAAAACACCGCAATTTCTTCAGAAAGCTTCAGCCATCAGTTGTCAACAGGAAACATCAAGCCTGCTCACACTTTTGTTCCTACGTGAACCGCCACTACCCCTCCGGTAAGCTCGTAATAATGGGCGCCGGCCAATCCTTCGGCGGCAAACAAGTCTCTAATCTCAGCCTGATGGGGGAAGTCCTTTAAAGAATTGGGCAGGTAGCTGTACGGACCGGTCAGGCCGACTCCAATCCGACCCAGGAAAGGCACTACATGGTTAAAGTAAAGGTAATATATCTGCTTGAACAAAAACGCTCCCGGCTTGGACAACTCCAGGGAAACCACTTTCCCGCCCGGCCTGACCACCCGGCGCATTTCCCCAATTGTTTTTCTGATATCGGGCACGTTGCGCAAGGCAAAGCCGATGGTAGCACAGTCAAAAGTGTTGTCAGGAAAAGGCATCTCGGTGGCCTTGCCCAAGACCAGCTCAATCACTCCGGCAAAGGGCGTACGGCTGATATTTTCACTGGCTTTAGCCAGCATATTGGCACAAAAATCCAGACCGGTTACGCGACCATTTGCCCCTACCACTTTCGACTGCTCCAGAGCCAGCATCCCTGTACCGCAGCAAACATCCAGTCCCTTTCCCCCCGGCTGCAATTCTGTCCGGACAACAGCAAAACGGCGCCAGTATTTGTCCCGGTTAAAGCTCAAGACCGTGTTTAACAAATCATAGCAGCCAGCAATAGACGAAAAAATGCTATGCACATACTCTTCCTTTTCTTTGTTGCTCTCACGGGCAGGATTCATTCGGTAATACTCCTCTAGCATTTTCAACAGTTCATCCCACCAAGCGCCGGCTGGCAACTCCGTTACCCGACAAAAACCGAACCAGTTCTGCCAGAACATCGCGTTCCGGTTTAGCCGGCACACGCTCCAGTTCAGCTAAAGCGCAATGGAAGAAGTTATTCCCCTGTTTAAAAGGGTCTCCCTGTTCCATCATGCCATAAGCCACTCCCAAATTAAAGCCGAACCGGTACAAGTATTTCTGATTCTCTTCCTCAGCAGAAGAAAGACAGGCGCCCAAACGGCAACACCCGGCAAAAAGTGTTGCCATTTCTTTTGATATTATTTCTTTAAAAATAAGCGGATGGGTATCATATGCACCACCAGCATTTTGCTTTAAGATTCTACCTTCATTGATAGAACATATAATTTCTGCTAATGGTTGTAAAAACCTGATAATACCTGCATCACATAGAAAAGTAAAAAATTTTCCGTAAAGGTAATCTCCAACAAGTACCGGGAACTTGGAGCCGTAATTTTTGTTTTCGTCGCTGTCACTGTCAGAAATTCCGGCATGGATCTGTGAAGCCATGTAAATAAATTGAAAAATCCCGGCTAACATAATAGTTTTCTCAGCCGAATAATTAAAAAGCCTGCCTGCCAGAATAACTAACGCCGGCCGGATAACCTGATTAAGGTAAGAAACCTCCAAATGGGCAAATGAACCTACACACCCCGCCCTGGACAGCAGATTTTTTTGTATTTTGTCCTGTACGCTCTGCAGATCACCTTCAATCGGCCGCAGGATTTCCCTTAACACAGGCACCCCCCCCTCTCCAACTATTTTATATTCGCTGAAATCCCTCTACTTCCTCCCTCTCTATAACTTTTAGTATTGCTACAAAATATCATAAAAATAATGAGCCCTGCAATTCGACTCTTGCAAGGCCCGAGTTAACCTTTTTGGTTGTTGGTACTAATAAATATCCCCCCTAATAATTTACAACCTCTCTAAACTCAGTTTCCAGTAACATGCCCCGCTCTGTTTCTTTGGCAATCATATGTTCGGCATCGAAATGGCCAGCCAGATAGTTACACATATCCAGCGGGTCTACTTTTCTACCACACGTAAAAACATCTACGGCCGCATAACCCAGTTCCGGCCAGGTATGAATGGCAAGGTGCGACTCCGATATTACCACTACCCCGCTCACCCCTTGAGGGCTGAATTTGTGGAAGACACATTCCCTAACTTCAGCTCCGGCTTCTAATGCTGCGTTAACCATTATTTCTTCTACCTTTTCTAGATCATTAAGAATCTTGTAGTCACACCCACAAATTTCAGCTAATACATGGCGGCCCAAAGGCTGTTTCATCTTGGTTATCTGCCTCCTTTGCGGACAATAATTTTGGAATTAACAAACCCCCCGCTTGGCCAAAAGGATTGGTTAATTCCAATCAAAATAAATTTTAACACAATATCCGGCATTGTCAACAATATTTTCTGTTAAATACCCATGCCGTTGATGCAGCGCCAACAGTGGATGAAAAACAATTTTAAGTTACCTTACCTGGTTTTCCAGTCGCCCGATCCCTTCTATTATCACCTCCACCCGGTCACCTCTATGCAAAGGTCCTACCCCGGCCGGCGTTCCCGTTAAAATAACGTCACCCGAATTTAAGGTCATAATCCGGGAAATAAAGCTGACTAAATAAGGTATACTAAAAATCAGATTCTTGGTAGAAGAATGTTGTTTAAGCACACCGTTTAAGTAAAGAGAAATCTTTAAACTGCCCGGGTCCAAATCATTCACAACATACGGCCCCAAAGGCAAAAAAGTGTCAAAAGATTTGGCCCTGGACCATTGACCGTCCCTCCTCTGAAGATCCCGGGCCGTAACGTCGACAGCACAGGTATACCCCAAAATATAAGAGGCTGCTTCAGCCTGGCTTATATTCCGGCAGGTACGCCCGATTACCACCGCCACTTCCGCTTCATAATCCACCTGTTTACTCATTTCCGGGCAAAGAATATGTTCATCGGGCCCGATCACTGCAGAAGAAGGTTTTAAAAAAAGCACCGGTTCATCCGGTACTTTAAGACCCAATTCTTCGGCATGGTCACGGTAGTTCAACCCCACACAAACGGCTTTTGACGGGACACACGGAGCCAGGGTACGCACACCAGCTAACGGGTATAAAACCCTCCCTGGGACAATATCTCCGCTGTATGTCTCTCCTTCAATAAGACAAACATTATCTCCCTCGATAATACCGTAAAAAATCTCCTCCTGCTTTTGAAAGCGGCCAATCTTCATTTGACCTTAACTCCCCCTGCCAGATAGATAATACCTAATAATTCCACACTGCTTTCCTTATCCCTGCGCCAAACAAAAAAAGCCTTGTTTAATTATTTTTCACAAACAAGGCCTGCTCTTAAAAAAATATCTAATCCTCACTAATTGCCTCAGTGGGGCAATTTTCTACCGCCTCATGAGCCTGCTCTTCCAGGTCCGAGGGTACCTCTTCAACAATAGTATGTGCTTTATCATCATCATTCCACTCGAACACTTCCGGACAGGCATCAATACAGGTTCCACAGCTTATACACAATTCCTGGTCAACCTCAACCCTCATACAAGCACCTCTTTTCTAAATTATTACCATTATAGTTTTACTTTTAATGATCAAATTATGTATTTCACAGCAGAAGGAAAAATCCCCCGGAGGAAGAACAAGGTTAAAACAAGTATGTGCTTATAAACCCGACAATCTAAAAAAGCAACTATATTTTCCGGGGTGAAAGTTATGGTTGATGCGTGCGCCCTTGACCGGATCATTAAAGAAACTATCCAGGCAATCGAAAAAAGCAAGTTCCAGATCTACGATATTGCCGAAAATTCCCGGAGTGAATTTGAGAGAGTCAGCAATGAACTGGCTGCGCTTAAAGAAGAGGTAAAAAACATCATAATTACTGTAGACGAACTGGAGAAGAAAGAAAAAAAAGCCCGTATAAGGTTAATGGAAGTAAGTAAAGATTTTCACCGTTATACCGAAAAAGATATTAAAGAAGCATATGACAAAGCCTATAATCTACAGACCAGGCTGATTACCCTTCAAGAGAAGGAAAAACTATTACGTTTCAGGCGCAACCAGTTAGAAATCAGCCTGCAACGGTTACAATCGACAAGCCAAAGAGCAGAAAAACTGGTTTCCCAGGTAGGAGTTGTGCTGAATTTCTTAAGCGGCAACTTACATGATCTCAGTTCTAAAATCGGAGAATTGCAGCAAACCCAGCAAATGGCTCTCAGTATTATCAAAGCTCAGGAAGAAGAGCGCAAACGGGTGGCTCGTGAGATTCATGACGGTCCGGCCCAGTCTATGGCTAACGTGGTTATGAGGACAGATTTTTGTCTAAAATTACTCGACCTAGAACCATCCAGAATAGGAGAAGAACTACAGGCACTGCAGAAGCTGGTGCGCGACAGCTTGCAAGATATAAGAAAAATTATCTTCGACTTAAGACCCATGGTTCTGGACGACCTTGGTTTGGCCCCGGCTGTTAAGAGATACGTAACTGAAATGAAAGAACAGTACAACCTGCCGGTAGAGTTTCTATCATTCGGTACTGAACGCCGGCTGGATAATTCCATCGAAGTTTCTCTTTTTAGAATCATTCAAGAAGCTCTGAGCAACATCAGAAAACACGCCCGTGCCAGGCAGGCACTGGTAAAAATGGAGTTCCTGACAAAAAAAATAAACATTCAGATAAAAGACAACGGACAGGGATTCGATCTCAAGATTATTAATAATTCCGAGCGAAAGGGGTATGGACTGATCAGCATGCGCGAAAGAGTGCAGTTGCTTGCTGGAGAAATGGTCATTTCCACTGCGCCCGGACAGGGTACATCGATAAGCATTTCCGTTCCCCTGACTACTTAAAACAACATGTTAAAAAACTTACTGCAGGGAGGTTGCCGGATTTGGAAAAAATAAAAGTGCTGATTGCCGACGATCATGCTTTGATCCGGGAAGGTCTGCGCAAAATTTTATCTACCGATCCTAGAATAGAAGTTGTAGCCGAAGCAGATGATGGGGAGAAAACAATCGAATATGCCGTTAAATTCAACCCGGACATTATTCTGATGGATATCAATATGCCAAAAACCAACGGTATTTCTGCGACCAAAACAATTAAAAAAGAAAAACCGCAAATCGGCATCATAGCCCTTACCATTCACAACCAGGAGGAATACCTTTTTGAGTTAATTAACGCCGGAATATCCGGTTATCTGTTGAAGGACATCAGTCCGGATTTGCTGATCGAAACCATCATCGGAGTATCAAAAGGAAACTCGTTTATCCATCCTTCCATGACCACCAAGGTTTTTACAGAGTTTAACCGTCTTTCTCATTTAATTTCATCACAAAATCAACCAGATGGATTAACTAAAAGAGAAATGGAAGTTTTAAAACTAATTGCCCATGGAGATAACAACCGTTCAATTGCCCAGAAGTTATACTTAAGTGAAAAAACAGTGAAAAACCATATCACCAGTATATTCCAAAAAATCGGTGTGATCGACCGCACCCAGGCCGCCCTCTATGCCATAAAAAATAAGCTGGCTGAGATCTCCTGAGCCATGTTTCAGAAAATTGCGACTATCGTCCTGAAAAATTACCTACCACAGTCCGGTTGAAAATAAGGCCTTCGTCTCATGTAATTTGCCGTTGCAGCCGTTAAAATTAACCCATCCAATAAATTTAAGAAAGGTGGGATGGGCATATGCTGCAACTGGCAAAGAGGCTATGGGCAGATGAAGCCGGACAGGGAATGGCGGAATACGGCTTGATTCTGGCTCTGATCGCAATAGTAGTAATCGCGGCGCTCCAGGGTCTGGGTGGAGCAATAAAAGACAAGTTCACAGAAGTCACCAACGCATTGTAAAAGGGCCCTTTACTTCGAATTAAGAGCGTTAAACTAAACCAAACACTACGCAAATTACCGGACCCTACTTAAAAGCAAGTAGGGTCCAACTTTAACCAAACGGAAGAAATGTCTTTTTAGGCTCTTTCTTCCTTATGAGGTGAATAGCCTTGCGGTTCTTAGCAAAAACAGTAAAAGACCACAAAGGGCAGACCATGGTGGAATTCGCGCTGGTTTTACCGTTGCTGCTTATTCTGCTTATGGGAACTATCGAAAGCGGCAGAATACTATACTCTTACCTGATCATCACCAATGCCGCCAGAGAAGGCGCCAGAGCAGGCGCAGTGGGACATGCCGACAGCGAAATCATTTCCAAAATAGAAACTGCCGCCGGTTCTCTCGACCGGTCAAGTTTGAGTATTTCAATCAGCCCCGTGGACCCCGCATCGCGTACCAGGGGAGTACCGCTCACAGTAAGTTTAGACTATACCGTAGACCTCGTCGTACCGTTGATCGCAGCCATCATACCGGATCCTTTTCCGCTCGCAATTACAACAACCATGCGTATAGAGTGAAGGGAGGCGCCAAAGTGAACCAGTTAAAAAGAGCCTTGAACTGTTTTTTAAGCGATCAGCGGGGGGTTGCCATGGTAATGGTAGTGATCAGCATGATTGCCCTTCTGGGCATTACCGCCCTGGTTACCGATATCGGCTTGTTGGCAGCCAACAAACAAAGCCTCGTCAACGCAGTAGACGCCGCCGTCCTGGCCGGGGCCCACGAACTGCCGGAAAAACCACTGCTGGCACGGGATACCGCCGTCAGTTACGCCCTGCAAAACGGCTGCAATCCTGACGAGCCTGAAATCGACCCGGTTACCAACAGCAAGATAACGGTCACCGCCACCAGGCAGGTTGATTATATTTTTGCCAAAGTATTGGGCTTTACCTCGGGCACGGTCAGCGCTAATGCCTCCGCCCGGGTTGCCGCACTCACCTCCCACAGGGGAGCCGCCCCGCTGGCCATACCCGACCAGGAGTTTGATTTCAATACCAGATATCTTTTGAAGCAAGGTTCCAACAACGACGGTTCCCCGCTGGGGCCGGGTACTTACGGAGCCCTGTCTCTCGGCGGCACCGGGGCAAGAAACTATGAAGACAACCTGAAGTACGGCTATCAGGAGACCCTGCGAGTGGGAGATATAGTAAACACTGAAACAGGAAACATGTCCAATCCCACAAAAAGGGCCATCGACTACCGCATCGACAGATGCAATCATGTACCGGAATGCACTGCAACCAGTTTTGACCCCGGCTGCCCGAAAATACTCATTATCCCGGTTTACGAGCCCAACCTCTTGGAAGACGGCCAGATCAAACAGATCAAAATTCTCGGATTTGCCGCCTTCCTGGTGGAAAGGGTTGAAGGACAGGGCAACGACAACTATATCGAAGGCTGCTTTATAAAAATGGTGGCCGAAGGGGACTCCGACTACTTCCAGGTTGACTACGGTCTCCGGGGAGTAAAATTAATCGAATAACGAGGGTGGAATTCATGAAAAACAAAATGATCTTATTCGCAGCCGTAATCTTCGGGCTAATCGCCGCCGGCAGCATCTACTACTACCTTGTCAACATTAAGGACACCTACCGCAGCACCAGTAATTTTACCAGAGTGGTTGTAGCCGGCAAGCCGATCCCGGCGAGAACAAAAATAACCGCCCAGATGGTCGAACTCAAAGATACACCGTCAGAATACATTAATAAACAAGCTCTGACAAAACCCGAAGATGTCATAAACAAAGTAGCTAAAGCCGACATCTTCCCCGGCGAACAAATCCTTTCCGGCAAAATAGCCGGTGAGGGAGAGAAAGCCGACGGCCTCTCCTACTTGCTTGAGCAGGGTAAGCGGGCAGCGACAATCGCCGTAAATGAAGTCTCCGGGCTGGCAGGACAACTTAAACCCGGAGACCACATAGACATAATGGGCACTTTCGACCTGCAGGGCGCGGTAGGCCAGGAAAAAGCAACTTACACGTCGCTTCTGGTCCAGAACGCAACCGTTCTTTCTACGGACCAGACCACTGAAAACAGCGCCAGCGACAAAAAGACTGCTGGGCCGCGCACAATCACTGTAGCGGTAACGCCGGAACAGGCACAACCGTTAATCCTGTGTTCCGAAAAGGGTACCATCCGGGTCCTGCTGCGTCCGGTAACCGATCAGGATATCGTGTCCCTGCCTTCGACAAAGACAAGTCAGTTGCTCAGGTAACAAGGAGGGATGAAGATGAACAGCATTAAGGTGCTCATTGTCGATGACATCGCCAATACGAGAGAAGACATCAAACGCCTCCTCTACTTCGAAGAAGACATTACCGTCGTCGGCGAAGCAGGCAGAGGAGAAGAAGCATTGCAACTGACCGAAAGCTTAAGGCCGGATGTAGTGCTGATGGACATCAATATGCCGGGCATGGACGGAATAGAGGCTACGGCCTTAATTGCCGAACGATTCCCGGAAACGACAGTGGTAATCATCTCTATCCAGGGCGAGCCCGAATACTTAAGGAAAGCGATGACCGCCGGAGCGCGGGACTATCTGGTAAAGCCTTTCAGCAGCAACGACCTGTCTGAAACCATCAGGCTTGCCCAGAAACGGGCCCCCCGCAGACCGGCTGGTACCGCACAAGTCGCGGCAAATACGAAAAAATCGGCTCCCGGAAAAATTATAACCTTTTTTTCCAGCAAGGGCGGCGTGGGCAAAACCACCCTGGCCTGCAATCTCGCCATCAGCCTGCTTCAGGAAACAAAGAAAAAAGTGGCTATAGCGGATATAAACTTGCAGGGAGGCGACGTGGCCGTCATGCTTAACATCACGCCGAAAGGAACCGTTGCGGAACTGGTTTCAGAAGAAGACTACCTGGAGCTATCGCTGCTGGATGGTTACCTGGCTCCCCATATCTCCGGAATCAGGGTTCTTCCTGCGCCGCTTCGCCCGGAACAGGCCGAACTGGTCACTGCCGCCCAGATAGAAGGAATACTGCGGCATTTGAAAGAAAACTTTGATTTTGTTATCGTGGACACCGCACCTTCTTTCGGTGACATCACTTTAAGCGCTTTAGAAACATCCGATCAGGTGCTTTTAATAGCAACCAATACCCTGCCGGGGCTGAAACATGTAAAAACCGACCTGGAAGTAATAGAAAACTTGAACGTCACCCATAAAGTAAAACTTGTGCTGAACCAAATTGCGCCGGAATATGGAATCAGTATTGCCGATATTGAAAAAAACCTGAAGAACACCCCTTTAGCGATTCTGCCGTACGACGAAAAAAATGTGCTTTCCTCTATAAATAAGGGGCAGCCATTCATCCTGACCCAGGCAAACAGCAAAATATCCCAGTCAATCGGTGAATTATCCAGAAAAATCGCTTCTGATAAAACAATTGCAATAAAAGAGTTGGGAGCGAAAAAAAAATTTTTTGAAAAACTATTAACTCTAAGAGGTGAAAGCCGTGTCCCTGCGAGAAAGGCTTGAAAAACAAAGAACTCCGGAGATAGCCGAAAATATTTATACCACGCGCCAGAAGGATCCTTACAGTCAGTTGAAGAACAATTTGCGCAAAAAAATTATTGAAGAACTGAAAGACCTGCCGCCGGGAAAAGAAAACACCGTGGAGGAACTGGCGCCGAGAATCGAAACAATAGTATTTGAGATGCTGGACAGCGAGGGGGATTATATCCCGCGCCAGGAGCGGCAGCGCATCGCTTCAGAAATAATTGACGATACTATCGGCTTCGGGCCGATTACTCCTTTATTGAGCGATTCCGAGATAAACGAAATTATGATCAACGGCCCGAACCAGGTCTACGTAGAGAAAAAAGGTCTTATTGAACAGGTAGACGTGAAGTTCCGTAATAACGCGCACGTGATGCACGTTATTGAGAAGATCGTAGCTCCCATCGGAAGGCACATCGACGAGGCGATGCCCATGGTAGACGCCCGGCTGCCGGACGGGTCCAGGGTAAACGCCATTATTCCGCCGCTGGTTTTAAACGGGCCTACCGTCACCATAAGAAAATTTTTTCGCGACCTGCTGACCATGGAGGAACTGATCAAGCTCAACACACTTACCCCGCAGATGGCCGAATTCCTGGAGGCATGTGTGAAGGGCAGGCTGAACATAATCGTATCAGGGGGTACCGGCAGCGGTAAAACAACCACCTTAAACGTACTTTCGTCATTTATCCCGGACAACGAACGGATCATCACCATTGAAGACGCCGCCGAACTGCAGCTCCGGCAAAAACATGTGCTTTCCCTGGAAAGCCGACCCCCCAACATTGAAGGCAAGGGCAGCATAACCATTCGCGACCTGGTCCGCAACGCCCTGCGGATGCGGCCGGATCGAATCGTGGTGGGTGAAGTCCGCAGCGGCGAAGCTCTCGACATGCTTCAGGCTATGAATACCGGCCACGACGGTTCACTTACCACCGGCCACGCCAATACTCCCAGAGATATGCTCTCACGCCTGGAAACAATGGTGATGATGGCCGGTATGGAACTGCCGATTAAAGCTATACGCGACCAAATATCTTCGGCCATAGACCTGATTATTCACCAAAACCGCCTGCGGGACGGCTCGCGAAAAATCACTCATGTCACTGAAATTCAGGGCATGGAGGGCGATGTTATCGTCCTTCAGGATGTTTATCTGTTCAAGCAAACAGGAGTTAACAGCGACAATACAATCAAAGGAGGATTTTCAGCTACCGGCATCAGGCCGAAATGCATTGAAAAACTTGAAGCATTCGGGATATCCCTGCCCAAAGAGACTTTTGAGCCGGCGCCAATTTAAGATTAAAGAGGTGTTCAGCCTTGGAACTTATAATTATTATATTTTCCGTATTCTTTGCGGTCTTTCTCGCCGTAATAAGCATCCGGGAAAAGAACCGGGAAGGAAAAAAACTGGCGGCAGAACTGCTTTCCAGGCTTCCAGGAAGTCAGAGGAAGCGGCGTTTGCCTGAAAAAAATACAAACCACCATAAAACAGGCTGGCAAATCCTGACAGTAGCCGGCAGGCTGTTCGTCCCCAAAAATATCGCCAGGCTTGTGGACAGGCATTTAGCTATGGCCAACCTGCCGTTGAAGGGGGAAGAATTTCTCGCCCTGGTTCTGATAATAGGGCTGACAGCCGGGGTTTTCTTCGGTCTTTTGGCTGAAAATATCATATTGGGAATTTTAGCTGCGGCCATATCCGGCTACCTCGCTTTTTTCACCCTCCGGATAGCCAAGGCCAAAAGGCTGTCCAGGTTTAATGACCAAATCGGGGACGCCCTCGTCATTATATCGAACTCCCTGCGTTCCGGATTCAGCTTCCTGCAGGCCATGCAAATGGTCAAACAGGAAATGCCTTTGCCAATCTCCAGAGAGTTCGACGTCACCCTCCAGGAAATGAACTGGGGCATACCCACCGAGGAAGCGCTGAACAACCTGACCAGACGGGTCGACAGCGAAGATCTGGACCTGGTTGTAACCGCCTTATTGATCCAACGCCAGGTGGGAGGCAACCTGGCCGAAGTAATAGACAACATAGCCAACACCATTAGGGAAAGGGTGCGAATCAAAGGAGAGATCAAAACACTTACCGCTCAAAGCAGAATATCAGGTTTAATCATCGGGCTTTTGCCGGCAGTGCTTACCGGCATCCTTTACCTTATCAACCCGGCCTACATTTCAATTTTGTTTACTACCGCCTTCGGACTGCTGCTTATAAGCATGGCCCTGGCTTCACAGGTGGTCGGTTTTATCATAATAAAGAAAATCATCGACATAAAAATTTGAAGCGCGCACAAATGCCACTTGCAGCACACGCATAAACCGCAAAAGTATATTTGGAGGAGGGATGGCCTTGTTGGAATTTATCGCCGCAACTGCTTTCGGCACAGCCTTTTTATTCTTCCTTTTGGCTTACCAGTTTATTTTCGGTGAGCAGATTCTGATGGCGAAACGGGTAAGTGAAATAATGGGCAGCGAAACACTGTCCACCTACCGTGAAAAGGAGTTAAAAAACCCTCTGTGGCAAAGAGCCGTTAAACCTTTATTGGGCAGGCTCACCGAAATCCTGACAAAAATGCTGCCGGCCGAAAAAAAGGCGGTGCTGGAAAAGAAAATTTTAATGGCCGGAATGAAAAATAAAATATCACCCACCGAATTTTTAATTGTCAAATATGCAGCAGCATCCGGCATAGCCTTTTGCCTTTTCTTGATCGGCAGTACGCTCGGGAAGGAGATAACCCAGGTTTTTCTTATGGGAGCCGCCGGACTGGGGCTGGGATGGATGCTGCCTGATTTCTTCCTCAAAAGGAGCTTCGCGAAGCGACAGGAAGAAATAGAAAGAAGCCTGCCCGACATCCTGGATCTGCTGACCGTAAGCGTAGAAGCCGGTTTGGGATTCGACAGCGCCGTAATGAAAGTAGTGGAAAAAACAAAAGGAATCCTGGCGAACGAGTTCCGCCAGACACTCCAGGAGATAAAAGTAGGCAAACCAAGAATGGAAGCCTTGCGCGACATGGCCGAACGAATCCAGGTAAACGACTTTTCAACTTTCGCGGCTGCAATCATTATGGCCGATCAGCTAGGAATAAGCATCAGTAATGTTCTTCGCCTCCAATCAACCCAAATGCGCCAAAAACGGCGCCAAAGGGCTGAAGAGATGGCCATGAAAACACCGATAAAGATATTAATTCCGATGGTCTTGTTCATCTTTCCGGCTATATTCATTGTGCTGCTCGGTCCGGCCGCCATCCAGATCAGCAGAGCATTTATGAAGTCTTAAGCAAAAAAAGGAGCTAAAACTATGGGATGTAAAACAACAGGACTGGTAAATTTAAGCCGTAACCATATTCTGGCCGAAAATGTACATATAGCCAGCAGTTTCAGCCGGCGGCTGAAGGGTCTGATCGGAAAGGCTTGTTTACCTCCTGAAGAAGCGATGATTATCCTGCCCTGCAACTCGGTACACACATTTTTTATGCGTTTTCCCATCGACGTCATCTTTGTCGATAAAAACGCTGTCATCATACACATAATTGAAAAATTAAAACCATATAAATTCAGTCCCATTATCAAAGGCTCATATTTAGTGATAGAGCTTGCCGCCGGACGGATTGCCGAAACCGGCACTGCTGTCGGGGATCAACTGCAACTAAACTTAATGGGGGAAATCTCATGAACATCAAAACATTCATTTATCTCTTTTTACTGGGCTCGCTTGCGCTGATGTTCTTTTACACCGGCATTGACTTTTATATCTTAAAAGAAATCAACCAAAAATCCACCGTCAGCATAGGAATATCCATTATCGCAGCGGTACTGGCAGGATTCATGCTGGCATTGTTGAAAAGCAAGCGTCAACTGACAACAGCGATCAAAGAACTGACAGCCGTTACCGAAAAAGTAGCCAACGGTGATTTTTCTTGCCGGGTTGACACTAAAATGAAAGGCGACCTGAAAGACCTGGCCAAATCTTTCAATACCATGGTCATAAATCTAGCATACTTAATTCAGTCAACCAAATCCAGCGCCGCAGACATCAACAATAAAGTCCAGCAAATAGTAAATTTCACCCGGTTATATGGCCAGAATCAACAATTAACTGACGATTCTTCTCCAGAATATAAAAACATCTCAGATACCCTGCAGCAATCCCTGGCCATTACCGGTCAATTATCCAACCAGTCTAAACATACAATGGATCACATCCTGCAAACATTATCCGAGGTAAATAAAACCTTGCAATCTATCGAAGAAAAAGCTATCGCCAACGATAAAATTGCCGCCAGCCTGAACAAAACATTTCCTTCTCTGGAGTCTGTCCGGAACACACTGGCGGAACTCACTGAAAAGGAACTGGATTTAACGGAAACTTTCAATCAAATCACTGATCTACTGGAAACAAGCAAGACATTTACGATTGAAGCGGCACTACAGGCCGCCCATTCCGGCAATACTAAATTAACTGCGGCCGCCGAGGGAATGAACCGGATCAGAGAAGAAGTGAGCCGGGGTTTAGAGCAATTAAGCCAAAGAACGAAAAACGCCGAAACGAAATGGACCTCAGCAGCAGAAACTATAGACATCAGCCTGGAAGATATGGCAAGCAACCCTAATATTTCTGAGGAAATGAACGATTGGCTGGAAAACGTCTACTCGTCTTTACAGCAAATCAAAAACAACGTTGAAGAAATCGCTTCGACAATTCACAAACAGTCAAGTAATATTGAGAAAATTTCAGAAAACCACACCAGTATCCTCGAAAAATTTACTAATTTCAACAATAACAATAACGAAAGCAACAGCAACTTACAAATCAAGCCGGAAAACCTGCAAGATATTCATTCTCTGGCTAAAAAACTGGTGCGTATGTCAGACCGGTTAAATGTTTTATCCACACAGTTCAAAACCTAAAAATACCCATTGCTTTTCTTTCAACGAGGTACAGTGCAGATTTTCAAATTAAAAAAGAAGATAAAAAAGGGGTGCTGAGAAACTGGCCGCAATAATAAAAGCCTGACTTGTACGGTCAGGCCATTTTCATTACGGTCAAAATTCTGGTCGGAGCGACAGGACTTGAACCTGCGGCCTCTACCACCCCAAGGTAGCGCTCTAGCCAAACTGAGCTACGCCCCGATTTAACTATATTTTAGACACCACACCAGGGAAAGTCAAGTCACTTTTATGAAATCCACCGGCCGGCTGTAAACATTACGGATATAACCGAAAACGCTATTATCGACAAAACCGAATAAACATACGACAGGCCGTATTTACGTAAGAAAGCGGCCAGGGTAATATAAGCCGGGAAAAGTACGATAATATATCTGGGCATGCCGAGGGGCAGGTTGTCAACCACCACCGAAAAGGGAATCAAAAAACCGAGAACTAGAAACAAAAGCAGGGCTTTATCCTTAAGATACTTAAAACTTAAGACAACCAGAAACAAAAAAAGAATTGCCGCCGTTGATTCAAAAAGACTGTAAAACTCGTTATTATATAAGAATAGTTTAAGGCTGAGCCACTGCCCGGCGCCCGGGTAGGAAAAATGGCGGTATCCCCAGTATTCGGTATTTAAGGAATGGAAAAAAGCCAGCGGGTCACCCGTCTGCGCCAGTAGGACAAACATAAAAATCAACAGGGCGGCCGGTATGGTTAAAATAGAAAGCAGTTGCTTCAAATTTACCTTAAAACTATTATTTTTTAATTGCCCATATAAAAAGGCAAAAAACAAAACCACCCCGATGTTTCTGGTAAGCGCCGCACAGGCGCCAAAAAAACCGGCCCAAAACCATTTCTCCCGGCGGGCAAAGTAAAAAGCCGAAAGGATAAACACCAGCAGCAAGGACTCGGAATAAATGGTTGAAAAAAAGACGGCTGTCGGAAAGAAAAGCAAATACAAAACCGCCGTCCGGGCCAGGTCTTCATCATATTCTTCCTGCACCATCCGGTAAAAAAGATAACAAGCCACAAAAAAAGCAATATTCGTTATTAAAAAGCCCGCTACTACAAAATCACCGGTTACAAAAGAGAAAAGCCGGATTAAAAAGGGCAGCATCGGGAAAAAAGGGGCGCTCTCAAAAGTGTACCCTTCCCCGGCAATCCTTAAAAACCATCCGGCATCCCAGTGGATAAGCGAGTCCAATAACACATGCGGGTGCAGGCCGTCGGTTTTTGTGGGCAGTATGGGGTAAAGAATTTCCCTGGTCAGCCAGATTAAAAAAACAAGGTAAATTTTATTTAAAAAGTAAAGAGAGCTAACTTTTTTCAGAATATCCTTATCCAAGTCACTATCTCCCTGTTGCCTCCGGCGCCGCTTTACGCCTGCGAAAAACCCACATTTTATTGAGGCTGAAGTTAAAAGCAAACGATGCCGCCGTTGCCAGAAAAAGAGCCACCAGATGATGACTGTTTAAACGCAGCATAAAATAAAGAGAACCGGCATTTATTCCCATGCTGACGGCGTTTACCAAAACAAACTTTAAGAACCTTTTCTTCTCATTATCACTGGACTGCACATTAAAAGTCCAGTACCGGTTTAAAAAAAAGCTGTTAATCATCCCGCAAAGATAGCTAAACCCCTTTACGGCGGTATAATAAATGATACTTTCCGGAGAATATATCTTTATAATAAGCAAATACACGGCCCAGTCGATAAAGGTATTAACACCCCCTACAAGGGCGAACTTTACAAGCTGTAAAATATTTTCCGGCATGTTTCCCCCTGTCTCATACAATTAATCTTCAGCCTGAACAGTTCTTTAAAAGCCTTTAAAATCACGGATATTTTTGCCCCGGTCTGTTCGCCCGCCAGGCGCGGGTAATGATTGACCCCTACCTGGCCAATGGTGTAGCCTCTTGCCGCAGCCTTAACCAAAATTTCGGTATCAATCACGGCTCCCTGTGATTCCAGGTTAATGTCTTCAAAAATCTTCCGCCGGTAGAGCTTAAAAGCCGCGTCAATATCCGTCACTCTTATCCCGAATAAGATTCTAACCAGCAGTCCCCAGAAAAAAGCGTTGGTTTTGCGTAACAAACGGTCCCGGCGATGAATGCGGTAGCCTGATACGATATCATACTGCTCGATTAAGGGTAACAATTTTTTTATTTCCGCCGGGTCAAACTGGCCGTCTCCATCGGTATAAAAAACCAGTTCCCTGGCGGCATGCCTGAAGCCGGACTGCAAGGCGGCTCCGTAGCCCCTATTTGTCTCATGGTGGACCACCCGGACGGATGGATTCTCCCGGGCCAGTTGGTCGGCTATGGCGCCGGTGCGGTCTTTGCTTCCGTCGTTGACAATTATAACCTCGTAATCATCCGAAACCTCCGGCGCCACGGCCAGCACCTGACGGGTCACTTTCTCTACATTTGATTCTTCATTATAACATGGGAAAAAAATGGTGAGCGGGTACTTTTTCATGAGCCCTCCCGTTTTCTTTTGTAGAATGCCTATTTTAATCTTCGACAAAGCCGACCTGCTTCCTTTTATTTCTTAAGTTTAGATTTTGTTGTATATTCTATACCAAAAATGATTAAAAAAAGAGCCGGGTTAACCCGGCCATGTGTATTCTGGAGGCAAATCACAAAGATATTGCATTGTAACGGCTGTGCCGGTTAACCGAAGCGTCCGGTAATGTATCCCTCCGTGCGCGGGTCTTTGGGGGCGGTAAAAATTTCCGATGTCGGCCCGTCCTCCACCACTTCCCCCTGATATACAAAGGCCGTATGATCGGCTACCCGCGCCGCCTGCTGCATATTATGAGTAACAATGATTACGGTATAGGTTTTTTTCAATTCCGCCATCAATTCTTCAATACGCAGCGTGGAAGCCGGATCCAGGGCCGAGCAAGGTTCGTCCATGAGCAAAACCTCCGGTTTCACGGCCAGGGCCCGGGCGATGCACAACCGCTGCTGCTGGCCGCCGGAAAGACTCACCGCCGGGTCATCCAACCGGTACTTCACCTCTTCCCACAGGGCCGCCTGCCGCAGGGCTTCCTCCGCCCTTTCGGCCAGTCCGTTTGTATTTAAGGACTCATGCAGGCAAACACCGCTGACCGCATTTTCCAAAATGGACATGGTGGGAAAAGGGTTGGGCTTCTGAAAAACCATCCCGATGCGCCGGCGTATCATCACTGCATCTACCCGGCGCCCGTAAATGTTTTCCCCCTCAAGCCATACTTCCCCCCGCACCCGCCCCCCCCGGATTACCTCGTGCATCCGGTTCAGGCAGCGGATAAAGGTTGACTTTCCACACCCGGAAGGCCCGATGAGAGCGGTAATTTTCCCGCCCATAAGATGCAGGTTGATGTTTTTCAAGACATGGTTGTCATTATACCAGGCATTCAAGTCCCGGACTTTCATTCCGTGCAGCAAAGCTTTTACCTCCCCTGCCTGGCCCGCACCACCAGGCGCGCCGTAATATTCAGGAAAAGCACCATCACCACCAGCACCAGGGCCGCTCCCCAGGCCTGGGAATGCCAGTCTTCGAAGGGCGAAATCCCGTAAGTATAGATGAATACAGCCAGGGAAGCAATGGGCTGATCAAGACCCTGGTTCCAGTAGCGGTTATTCAAAGCCGTAAACAGCACCGGGGCCGTTTCTCCCGCGGCCCGGGCCACGGCCAGCATGACTCCGGTAACAATGCCGCCGCTGGCGCTGCGCAGCACGATCTTAACTACCGTTTGCTGCTCCGTGGCCCCCAGGGCCAGGGAAGCTTCACGCAAAGATTTGGGCACCATACGCAGCATTTCTTCCGTAGAACGGGTAATGATAGGGATCATGATTATGCCCAAAGCCACGCTGCCGGCCAGGGCCGAATAGCGTCCCATGGCCACTACCACCAGCACATAAACAAAAATACCGGTAATAATAGACGGCACCCCGTTTAAAACATCGGTCAGAAAGCGGACTGCCTCTCTAAGGCGGCCGCGCCCGAACTCGGACAGGTAAATGCCGGCCATAAGACCCACCGGCAGGCTAAGTCCGGTGGCCAGAGTCACCATAGTAAAGGTTCCGGCGATGGCGTTTGCCATCCCGCCGCCGGTTTCGCCCACCGGTTTGGGCAAATTGGTAAAAAATCCCCAATTAATGGCCCGCAGGCCGTCGGCGGCAACATAGAACAAAATCATCACCAGCGGAATAATAACCACCACTGCCGACGCCATGCACATGACAGACATAACCAGGTTCCTTGCCCTCCGCAAGTACATCCTGTCCATTTCTACATTCTCCCCCCCTGAACCGGTACTGTTCCAATCCGGCGCACCAGTAAAAGAGCCACGATGTTTAAAAGCAGGGTAATGGCAAAAAGAATCAGGCCGATCTCCATGAGCGCCGACAGGTGCAGTTGTGTCACCGCTTCGCTGAACTCGTTCACAATGACGCTGGGCATGGTGTAGGCCGGAGAAAACAGGGAAAGAGAAATCTTGGGCTGGTTACCGATAACCATAGTCACAGCCATGGTTTCACCCACCGCCCGGCCCAAACCCAGCATTACGGCGCCAAAAATGCCTACCCGGCCGTAAGGAAGCACTACCCGCACTATGGTCTCCCAACGGGTGCCTCCCAGTGCCAGCATGGCTTCCCGCTGGGACTGGGGCACGGCCACCAGCACTTCCCGGGAAATAGCAGTGATGGTGGGCAGTATCATAATCGCCAGGATAATACCGGCGGTAAGAAGACCGATGCCGGAACGCGGCCCCTGAAAAAAAGGCAAAAAGCCGAGGGCATTACCCAGCCAGTCTTCCACCCCGTCGCGAAGCCAGGGAGCCAAAACAAAGATACCCCACAATCCGTAAACTACGCTGGGAATAGCAGCCAGAATCTCCACGATAAAAGAAACGGGATCCTTTAACCAGGGCGGGGCCATTTCCGATAGAAAAATAGCTATCCCCAGGCTCAGGGGCACGGCAATGATCAGTGCCAGGAGAGAAGAAGCCAATGTACCGTAAATAAACGGCAATGCGCCGAAAACATCATGTACCGGGTCCCAGCGCGAAGAAGTAAAAAATGAAAACCCAAAAGTATGGATGGACAGCCAGGCAGCCCGGCCGACCTCCCAGATGATCAGTACCATCAGGCCGGCAATAAGCAGGCCGAAACACCTGGCAAGAAAAGCAAACCAGCCCGGCCGACGGAATTTCCCGCGCCGGATTCTGACAATTTCTAATATGGCCAAACACCTCACCTCTCAAGAGGCAACTTTCGGCGGAACTCCACCAATTTATAATATACCTTTACCCAAAGCTTACCTCTAAAATACAAAACGAAACGCGGGGCGCCTGCCGGGCCCGGCAAAGGACCCGGGGCGCTCCGCTCGCAATGACAAAATTGACTTTTCAACAGTCTCTTTAAGCTATCAAAAACGTTACTGCTGTAACAGTTGCTTGCCCTGGTAATTAATCTGCTTGATCTTGTTTTCAGCAAGCTTGACCACGTTATCCGGCAACGGGGCATAAAGCAGATCCCTGGCAAATTTCTCGCCGTCGTGGACAGCCCACCACAAGAAGTCTACTAAAGCCTTGCCCTTGGTCTGGTCATCCTGATTCTTATATACCAGCAAGTATGTATACCCGGAAATGGGGTAAGAATCCGCTCCCGGCGGGTTTACGATGGACACGCGCATGTCCGCAGGCATGCTGGCCGCCGCGGCGGCGGCGGCGGCCGTAGTGGACTCGATTGTCGGTTCGACGAATTTCCCGTCTTTATTCTGGATAAAGGCATAAGGCAGCTTGTTCTCCACAGCATAAGCCAGTTCCACGTAACCCACACCGCCGGGCGTCTGTTTCACCTGGCCGGAAACACCCTCGTTACCTTTAGCTCCCACTCCGGCGGGCCACTCCACGGAAGTGCCCTTGCCCACCTTCTCTTTCCAGGCAGGGCTCACACTGGAGAGGTAGTCGGTAAATATATTGGTGGTGCCGCTGCCGTCTGAACGGTGGACTACCACGATATCCTTGTCGGGAAGCTGGACGCCGGGGTTGATGGATGTGAGCTTCGGATCGTTCCACTTTTTAATCTCGCCCAGGAAAATACCGGCTACCGTTTCGGGGCTCATCTTGAGGCCGGTAGAAACACCTTCCAGGTTAAAAGTTACTACTACCGCTCCCATTACCGTCGGAATATGGAAAAGTTCACCGGGCGCTTTTTGAAGCTGGTCGTCCTTCATCGGAGCATCGCTGGCGCCGAAGTCCACCGTCTTATCAGTGATGTTCTTGATCCCGCCGCCGGAGCCGATGGACTGGTAATTGATGGTCACCGCTTCGTTGGTTTTCTTTTTGTATTCATCAAACCACTTGCTGTAAAGAGGATACGGAAAGCTTGCTCCCGCTCCGTTCAAGGTTACTTTTTCCGGTGTCCCGGTAGTTCCGCCGGGCTGCTGCCCGCCGCAGCCGGCCAGTATCAGTCCGGCAACAAGCATTACAGCCAACAGGCCGGACAGGCGCCAATCTTTAAAATAATTACTCACCTTTATTCTGATTCCTCCCTTGTCATATTTTTATCCTCAACCACCAGTTACTCCTCTAAAGCCACCCCCTTTTTTAATCTAAGAAAGCTAAAAAATTTACCATAAAATTCTCCAGACCTCATTTTAAAATTTCCCTGTTAAGAAAAAGTTACTCCAATATGAATATCGTGTTAAGGTTATGTTAAGATTGCGTTAACCATGATTGCGATCCTTGAACCGGTACCCCACCCCGCGCACGGTTTCAATATACTTCGGCCTGGCCGGGTCTTTTTCGATTTTCCGGCGCAGGTACCTGATGTGTACATCCACAGTACGCGTCTCCCGCATGTATTCATACCCCCAAATCCGCTCCAGCAACATATCGCGTGTAAGAACCCGGCCCGGATTTTTAGCCAGAAAATGCAAAATCTCAAATTCTTTGGGGGTTAATTCCAGCTTCTCCCCATTCAGGACGACTTCATATTTTTCGGGTCTGATTACCAGTTGGTTTACTCTGATTTCATCCTTTTCACTCGCAGCGGCACTCATACCGGTCAACTGCGCCTTCTTACGCAACTGTGTTTTTACCCTTGCCACCACCTCCCGCGGGCTGAAGGGCTTGGCCATGTAATCATCAGCGCCCATTTCCAACCCCAGCACCCGTTCAAGGACTTCCCCTTTTGCACTGAGTATAATAATCGGGGTCATAGCCGTCTCCGGGTCCGACTTCAAGAACCGGCAGATTTCCAGGCCATCCATCCCGGGGAGCATAATATCCAAAATAATCAAGTCCGGCTTCTCTTCCCGGACAAGCTTTAATGCCGTATTACCGTCAAGCGCCGCGATAACCCGGTAGCCCTCTTTTTGCAGGTTGAAACTGAGCAACTCCACTATATTTATTTCATCTTCCACAACCAGGATAAGGGGCACTTTAAATCGCACACCTTTTGTTTGCACATTTACCAGAATAATATTATTTTTTTATTAACATAACCTTAAAAATAAGTTAAATTATCCATTATTAGTGTTAATTTTAGATTAAAAAAGCCCATCCGCGCGGAATGGGCTTCACCTCTAAAGTTTTATCCGTGAATCAACGGCGGCAGGCAACGGGTACATACCCACAGACTTTGACCATCTTTGCGGCACGGCAACAAAATTCGTTTTTCCTCGCTCCGGCCGCAATTAAAACAAGTCTGCACAATATACGTTTTGGGGCGGTTATGCAAATGTTCCTCCACCGCCTGCTCGGAGAACTCCGGTGCTTCCCGCTCCTCTATGGAAAGGGCTCCCTCGGGGCACGCCCCAAGGCAAAAACCGGCGCCGTCGCAAAGTTCCTCTCTTATTACCCTGGCCTTCCCGTCGATAATTTCAATGGCGCCCTCGGCACAGGGACTTACGCATAACCCGCACCCGGTACATCTGTCCGCATCAATCTTTACTATCTGTCTTTTTTTCACATCCGGCACTCCTCTCTGAAATATAAATACAGCCAAAACATTTTTATTCTAATTATAAGAGGTCATATATTCAAGCATTTGTTAAAAATAACTCCATTCGGGTGTGATTTTAGTCACAGTTTGAATTTATTCTTCATGCCAGCAAGATACTTTATACATAATATTTAATTTACATTAAGGAACCACCCCGAAACTTCCCTTAAATTTTTGCCGGTTTGGGGTTGTCACAGGTAATTTCTAGTGTTATATTTGGATCACTTAAAAAAATTGGGAAGGTGTGTGATGCCATTATGAACCATCCGGCCAAGGGATATTCCACTGATTATCGCGTTAACATTCTTAATAATGGTAGCATCATAAGCATTGAAATCACCTGCTGCGGTAAGCACATCGGCGAGATGCGCTTCAAAGACGGAGAAAACAAAAAATGCCCCTCATGCGGCAAGACCCATAAAATCATCGTCCAACATAATCATTTTCACATCCGGCCTGATGCCGGCCAGCAAGACATGTACGAAACAAAGGTATGAAGACAGCCGGCTGCTACCTTTCCATCAAGGTACCGCTGCTACTGCCGCCACTACTGTCAGGACTGTATCCCATTTTGGGTAACCGGGGCAGTTTGAATACCCCGGCATAAACCCCCTGTATTTTCAGATCGGCCTCGTGTTCAATTATAATATCGGGGTAGTCCGGGTTCGCCGCCCTCAGGTAGACAACCCCGTTATCATCTTTCCAGAAGATTTTCAGGGTGTTTTCCTCACCGTTCACGAGAGCGCAAATAATCTGTCCGTTAAAATCAACGTGCTCCTGCTGGCGGATAAATACAATATCCCCCTCTTCTATTCCTTCTCCGATCATTGAATCTCCCGTCACCCAAAGGGCAAAGGTGGCAGCGTGCATCATTTTCCTGGGAAAAGGAAGATAACTTTTAATATTTTGCTCCGAAAAAAGCGGTTCCCCTGCTCTAATCGCACCAACTACCGGCAGATAAACCATATCCTGAATCATATTCTCTCGTAGATAATGTTTTAAATCAACAAGTGCGGCACCTGACCGGTCAGCTAAAAAGTACTCCAGTGGCTTGTTTAGAACCCCGGCCAGACGGTATAAATCACCAATATTTATTTTTCGTTTCCCTTTCTCATAATAATTAATCGCCGTCGCCGTTACGCCTAACTTTGCCCCCAGTTCGGCCTGGGACAAACCCCGTTCTTCCCTGGCTTTTTTAATATTAGCCCCAATCAGTGCAAAGATCACGATCATTCCCCCAACAACAAGCGTTCTGCGCCAAATTGCCCGTATTTTTAAAGCAACTCTTTTGTAACGTTAAAAATTTTTTACATTTAATTTTTTACAAGGTACGGAGGTTGATAAACTGCAACGGAATATCAAAATCCTGCTCCTTTATCAGACGCATAACCGTCTGCAGATCATCCCGGTTTTTGCCGCTTATGCGCAGATGATCCTCCTGGTAGTTCGCCTGAACTTTTAACTTGCTGTTTTTTACCAACCTGGTTATTGCTTTTGCCCTTTCTTTGTCTATTCCCTGTACCAGGTCTGCCCGCTGCCGCACAGTGTCACCAGCGCCCTTTTCAATCCTGCCGTATTTAAGCGCCTTTAAGGATATTCCCCGTTTCACCAGTCTGCTTTCGAGAATTTCAATTACATTCCTCAACTTAAACTCATCATCAGCAACAAGGGTAATCTGCTCCTGGTCATAGGTTATATTGCTCTTGCTGCCCTTAAAATCAAACCGGGTTCGGATCTCTTTTATAGCCTGGTTTACAGCGTTATCCACCTCTTGCATATCCACCTGCGAAACAAGATCAAAAGAATTTTCCTTTGCAGCCAAAAGCGGCTCCCTCCTTCAGCTATTTCTTCTCCAATCAGGAAGATTTACAACAAAGTCATAAATGATCCGGGCGGCTTCTGCCACATCGGTTGAATCCACCGAAAGGTCATACTCCGGGCTGGGACCATCAGGATATTTATATAGGGGATCATAGTACGAGGTCAAGAGAAAGGAAAACACGCCGTCATAATCTCCCTCTGCCAGCCGCCGGTTCAACTCCTCCACCTTTGTCCGGCCCAGCCTCTTTTCCAGGGAGGCGGTAGCCTTTTGCAGTTCGGCGGTATTTCCTCCCGGTCCGGCGGTGTATATCTCCCGGATCCGCCTGACCCGGTCTGCAAGGCTGCTGTAAAGCAAAATGCGGTACCCCTCCTGCATTGAAGCCAGCACTGACCTCGGTACCAGCAGGTTGCCTATCCGCTTACTCTCACATTCTACCATGAAGATTCCTTCGTTTTGGGCATTCATCAATACCTGGACAATATTTCCCTCGAACATTTTTTGGGTGGGCGACGGCGGCAGGCCGATTTTCCCGTAAACTGATCCCCTGTGGCAGGCCAGCCCTTCCAGATCCAAAACGGGGATACCTTTTTCAGCCAGGTGAAGCAGCACTTCAGTTTTCCCTACCCCGGTCAGTCCATACAACACTATAGCCCGGTGGGGCAGTTTATCCCGGCCCAGGTATTCATTAACATAACGGCGGTAAGCCTTATATCCGCCAATCACTCTGGACACTTTATAGTTTATGGTATCGAGCACCGATGCCATAAACTGGCTGCGCAGTCCGCCCCGCCAGCAAAAAACAACTATTTCCTGCGAGCCGGCCAGCCGGTCTAAAGCCTCTACCTTCTCAGATAATTTCGGCGCAACCAACTCTAAACCCAATCGCCTGGCAATGCCGGGACCGTCCTTCTTATAGGTTACACCGACAGCAGCCCGCTCCTCATTATTTAAAAGTGGAACGTTTACCGCACCGGGAATGGTAGCCTCCTGGAATTCTCCCTCCGAGCGCACATCCATCAGTAACACATCTTTTTTTGCCAGTGCTTCAGCAATAGAAATATCCCTGTACATAGTCCCTTTCCTGCTACATTTTCCTGAATACCTGGTCAAACTGTTCCATAGTCATCAAAATAGCCCTCGGCTTGCTCCCTTCATAACCCCCTACAATCCCTCTTTTCTCCATAATGTCGATCAAACGGGCAGCCCTGGCATAACCGATATGTAAACGGCGCTGCAGCATCGAAATGGAAGCGTGGCCGCTTTCAATTAAAATCTGTACTGCTTGAGGCAGCAAGCTATCCTCTATTTCTACCGGCACATTATCTTCTTTCGGCTCTTCCTTTAAAACCTGGTTATCGTAAACCGGCTCGGCCTGTTTTTTCAAGTAACTTACCAGGTTGTCCACTTCCCGATCCGACAGGTAAGCTCCCTGCACCCGCATCGGCTTGGAAGCACCGACCGGGAAAAACAGCATATCCCCTTTGCCCAACAGCTTCTCCGCCCCGGCCATATCCAGAATAGTGCGCGAATCAATCTGTGAAGACACGGCAAAGGAAATGCGAGAGGGAATATTGGCCTTAATCAAACCGGTGATAACATCCACCGACGGGCGCTGCGTCGCCACCACCAGGTGGATACCGGCAGCTCTGGCCATCTGAGCCAGGCGGCAAATAGCATCCTCTACTTCTACCGGCGACACCATCATCAAATCCGCCAGCTCATCAATAATCACTACAATTAAAGGCAAGACGCTATACCCCAGGTCATCACCCTTCGTCTTGCATAACTGGTTATAGCGAGTAATATCACGCACACCGGCTGCGGCAAAAAGCTCATAACGTTGCTCCATCTCTCTTACCGCCCAACGCAGAACCGTAGCAGCCTTTTTGGGAACCGTAACTACAGGCGCAACCAGGTGGGGAATACCGTTATAGGTAGCCAGCTCTACCATCTTCGGGTCAATCATTAAAAATTTTACCTCATCCGGTCTGGATTTAAAAAGTATACTGACTATCAGCGTATTGACGCAAACACTCTTCCCGGAACCGGTAGCTCCGGCAATAAGCAAGTGAGGCATGCGGGCCAGGTCGGCTACCACCGGGTTGCCGGCAATATCCTTGCCAAGAGAAACAGTAAGCCGGGAAGTGGATTGAACAAACTCCCTTGTTTCCAGAAGATCCCTAAGATGTACCATAGAAATCTCTTTATTCGGAACCTCGATACCAACCGCCGCCTTGCCTGGAATAGGCGCTTCAATACGCACATCCGGGGCAGCCATGCTAAGGGCAATATCATCAGCCAGACTGACAATACGGCTTACTTTCACTCCAGCCGGCGGTTGAATTTCATACCGGGTAATGGCCGGGCCTCTGGAAATATGTGTAACCCTCGCTTTAACGCCAAAACTCTCCAGGGTATCTTCTAAAATCCGGACATTCTCGTTAATATCCTTGCTTAACCCCCCGCCTCTTGTACGCAAGGGGCGCGCCAAAATGGTAAGCGGCGGCAAGTGGTAGGGAAAAGCCAACAGACTCCTTCCATTTGAAGGCGTTTCTTCTTCTCTTGATTGCCCACCTCCCCCACTAACATGAATCACTTCTTCTTCCACCGGTACCGGCCGACCGGTTTCAACTTTTTCCGGCTTAGCCTGGCCATCCGGCCTGACGGTTTTCTCCAGAACAGAAAACTGCCCCCCGCCCCGATCGACAATCAGAGGTTTCTGGACAACACTTTTCTCCTCCTCCTCTTCCACCTCAACAAAGAGAAAATCGCCCAACCACCTGCCCACACCCAGTATAATAACCTTAATTTTCTTGCTTAAACTTGTAATCAGGCCGGCCAGGGACAAATTGGTCAAAAACAAAAGCGCCACCAAACCACCAGCAACTAAAATAATATAAGCACCCGCCACGCCAAAAGAACGCCTTAACAGATAGCTTAAGGAAGCACCAATTACTCCTCCTCCGTCGCCAGCCATACCGGTTTGAAAAGAATCCCCGGCCGGCAAGAGCAGGTGAAAAAAAGTCAGCATTACTATAAAAAGCCCTGCTGTTCCGTACATCACCAGGGACAGCCTGTGATAGCTCTGCCTGTGCAAAAGCCTAATCCCAGCCAGCACCAGCAAAACAGGAAACAGGTAGCGGCCTTTTCCAACCGTAACTTTTAAGACCCGATCAATAAACTCGTTAACAATACCAGTCGAAGGCGATAGCACGCTGATCAAACCCAGTATACCCGCTACTACCAGGCCAATGCTGAGGAACTCGAATCTCATTTCCTCTTTCTGCTGCTTGGAAGCCTTCAACTTCAACCCTCCCAATAGTAATATACCACAAAAATTGCCAAACTCCTTGCCGTTTATTAGAAAAAAGCCCCGAAGTAATTTCTTCGAGGCTCCAATTCTTCAGGTTCTGACCAGGGCCAGAATAATTACCGCCACTCCGACTGCCAGCCGGTACCATACAAAAACAGCAAAACTGCGTTCAGCGAGATATTTAAGAAGGAACTTAATAGACAAAAAACCCACCACTGCCGATGAAATAACCCCGGTTAGAAAAACAATATTAATCTCACCAGGCGCCAGATCTTTTAACTTGACAATACCGGCGCCGATAATAATGGGCGTCGAAAGTAAAAAGGAAAACCGGGCCGCTGCTTCCCTGGTCATACCGCGCAAACGCCCGGCCGTCATCGTAATGCCGGAACGGGAAACGCCGGGAATAATAGCAAAAGCTTGAGATATGCCGACTAAAATACTGTCTCCCAGAGTAATACGATCCATACCCTTACAACGGCTTGCCTTCGAGTCAACTAAATAGAGAACAATCCCCATTACAATCAACATGATTCCGATCAAAACAGGTGTACGAAAAACCGTCTCAGCCTGCTCCTCAAAAATATAGCCGAAAGCCGCACCGGGGATGGTAGCCACCACCAGATACCAGAAAAGAGCCTTCTCCCGGGTTTCCCGGCGCCTCAAACCACGGTCCAGAATAGCAAACCAGTCCCGCCAAAAATATGCCACCACCGCTGCGAGAGTCCCCATATGCAAAGCCACATCAAAGGTCAGACCGGCATACTGCCACCCCAGCGCCCACGGTACAAGTACCAGATGAGCTGAGCTAGAAATCGGTAAAAACTCTCCCAAACCCTGTACAATCCCCAAAACAAGCGCCTGAAAAACAGTCAAGCAAAAAAACCCTCCCCTTAAAAAGCAGCCGTCCACCGGCAAAAACAAAAACCATTTCGTCATTGCGAGCCTTAAGACGAAGCAATCTCATTTAAACATTATACAGGCTTTCTTCAACTTAGAATAGTGCCGGGAGATAATTCCGGACGTAAAAAATCATAGGGATTGGTGCTCAGGAGTTTCACAACCTTTCGTTTCCCATTCCCTATGTCTTCAACCATCACCTTTACTCCTTTGTAATCCAACTCCCGATAGCAGGGATATTTATTTTGGTCAAAACCCTCCAGGACCAGTTCCAGTTGCATGGGAGTATACAAAATCACACGTCATCCCTCTCTCTTTTGGCAGCATTGATCAGTTCTTTTAATTTTCTGACCGCGTCTCCAATCCCCCCCACGGCGTCAATTATCCCGACTTCCACCGCATCCTTACCGACCAGCACCGTCCCAATGTCTCTGGCTAGTTCCCCGGTACGGAACATCAGTTCCCGAAATTTCTCCTCGCTGACGCGCGAGTGCTCCGTAACAAAACGTACCACCCGGTCCTGCATCTTGTCCAGGTATTCATACGTTTGAGGGACACCGATAACGAGACCGTTCAAACGGATCGGATGAATGGTCATGCTGGCAGTGCTGGTAATAAAGGAAAATTTTGTTCCAACCGCTATGGGCACGCCGATGGAATGACCGCCGCCGAGAACAACCGACACCGTCGGTTTGGATATGCCGGAGATCATTTCAGCAATAGCCAGACCGGCTTCCACGTCACCTCCCACCGTGTTGAGCAAAATCAGCACCCCTTCCACTTCCGGAGACTGCTCCAATGCCACCAACTGAGGGATCATATGCTCATACTTGGTGGTTTTGTTTTGCGGCGGCAGAACCAGGTGACCCTCGATCTGGCCAACGATAGTAAGACAGTGAATGTTACTCTTTACCTCCGGCATCCTGGCAGCACCCATCTCTTTCATCGCTTCCATCGAACTTTTAGAATTACCGGTTACTTTAACCCGCTCCGGGTCGGCTCTCCGTTCAGGATTATCAGGCTGCTCCGGCTCCGGTTCAGGATACACGTCCGGATCAGGCAAAGGCACGATTTCCGGCTCCGGCACAATTTCCGACGTTAACAAATATTTTAACCCCCTCAATCATCTTGACTCTTTTTATTATGCTTTTAACAAAACAAAAATAAACACCGGCCTTTGAAACAATCAAAAGGCCGGCTTTGACAGGCGCCTATAACAATTCCTCAATTTTCACCGTCCGCAAATCCGTGGTGACAATATCCGCCCCGGCCCGGCGCAGGGCTTCTTCCTCCCCGATGCGCAATATGCCGACTGCAAAATAACCCAGGGACTTTGCCGCCCGGATTCCGGCAGGAGCATCTTCAAACACCACAAAACGGGTTAATTCATTCTTTGCCAACTCATTTAACTTCCCGGCAGCATACCCCAGAATATCCTTCTTCTCTTTAAAATCAGTTCCACAGGCATCTACATCAAATATGGAGTAGAGAGTGGCCTCCTCCGTCAGTTGATGTTTGGAAACCTTAAGCAGCATATCCTTTGCATTTTTAGATGCGGAAGCCGCTGCCTGCAAAATCCCCCTCCCTTTCGCCTCCATCAGCAAGGTAACTGCATCGGCAAATACCTTAAATTTACCGGCCTGGATAAGGTCCCTTATCAGAGCGTTTTTCTCACTGCAATACTTTTCCAGGAGAAGATTTTTCTCCTGCTGCGTTTCAGCTCCCAGACGCTCGTAAACACCCTTCAACTCTAATATATTATTTCCCCCTTCATACCTGGGCTTGGAAGCCACGTGCGTAAAATAAAAATCCGTACTCAGCTCGTCCACCCTCCAGGGCGCTTTTAAAGCCGTGATGCGCCAGGCTTCCTCGTGGGGGCTGTCCACCACAACACCGTCAATATCCCAGATAAAACCTACCCTGATTGTCAATTCAATCATCCCTTTTCGCGGTTATTTCTTCGTCCAGTCGTAAGAAATACTTTTTTCCGTAAATCTCCAGCTCCAGCCCCTGACTCCCTGTTTTCGTCCTTACTATAAACGCCTTTGTCGCTTCTTTCGTAATAGCAAGCTCGATAAGCGTTTTTCTGAACCAGAGCTTAAAAGTAAGTCGGCGCCACTGCCCGGGCAGAACCGGGTTTACTTTCAGCATGCCATCTTGCAGCGCTATACCGGCAAAACCATATCCTATAATCTGCCATGCCCCGCCAAGAGCCGCGGCATGAATACCGAGGTCCGTATTGCCGTATAGATCAACCAGGTCGGTCCTAGCAGCCTGCACAAAATAATCATAGGCTCTTTTCATGTCGCCCAGTTCAAGGGCAATTACGGCGTGGCTGGAAAGACTTAAGCTCGACTTGTGCGTAGTTCTTTTTATGTAATAATCGAAGTTTATTTTTTTTACATCCGGCGAAAATTCACCTGAAAACAACTGCAAAAGGAGAATTACATCCGCCTGTTTGACCAGTTGCGTCTCTTTTACTTCTGCCAGGCTCACCCCGGCAGGCCAGACCGGCATGCCGTTCTTATCCAGTTCAGTTATGATAACATCCTTTTTTTTAAAGTAGCCCTCAAACTCTTCAATCAGGCCGTCAGGTGAAATGAGAAAGACAATCTTCTCTGCTACCTCCCGCCAGGCACCAGCCTCCTGACTACTCAACCCGATTTTTTTAGCGATAAAATCAAGCCGGCGCGGACGGCTCTTCTGCAGGTAACAATAAAGATCAGCAGCATACTTTAGAACCCACCTGGCCAGAGCATTGGTATACGAATTATTGTCCACACACTCCTGGAATTCATTTGGACCGATAACTCCCTTTATTTCATAGCATCCCCGTGCCCGGTCGTAAGAAACCCGGGAAGCCCAGAACCTGGCAGTTTCAAAAACCATTTCGGCGCCGTACCGCCACATGAAATCATCATCGGCAGTGGCCCGGTGGTAAAGAGAAATACCGTAGACTATATCGCCGGCGATGTGGTGCTCTCTTTTGGAAGTATGCACCGGTATTATTGTGCCGTCAAAGTTAACCCAGGTTTGCGGCGTTTCATCCCGGCCGCCGGCCGCCGATTCCCACGGCCACAGGGCGCCCCTGTAACCCTGCGCCCGCGCCCCTTCCCGCGCCTGCGGCAGACGGCGGTACCGGTACAGAAGAAAATTTTTCGCTACTTCCGGCTGGGTAAAAACAAACAGGGGGAGAACGAAGATTTCCATATCCCAAAAAACATGCCCCTTGTACCACTCGCCCGACAGGGTCTTGGCTCCGATACTCACATCAATATCTTCAGGAGGAGCCGCCGCCAGCAAATGGTAGATATTAAATCGAGCGGCCTTTTGTAAAAAGCTGTCCCCTTCTATTTTAACGTCGGAATAACGCCACCTTTTTCCCCAGGCGTGCACGTGTTTTTTAAACAGGTAAGCGAACCCCTGCTTTCTCGCCGTTTTTAGCCCGGCAAGGCAGGCTTTTTTAACCCCCTGCTTTTTCTCGCGTGAAGTGTACATCGAGAGGTATACTTCAAACCGGCACCTCTTTCCTTTCTGTGCCGTAAAAGCATACTGTCTCCCAACATAATTTCTCTCAACAAGGTTCTGCCGTCCTGCCGGCAGCTTAAGCCCGGCAACCCTCATGTCAAGAGCAGCGGCAATGCCCAGCACAATACCGTAGTCATTTGTTTTCGCTTCTAAATATACCGTTTCGCCTCCGGCTTCTAAAGCCTCCGCCCGTGTTACGGCATAATGCCTGATCGGGTTTCCGACGGCTTGCCCCGCATTTTCCGTCGTCCCGTCAATAATGTGCCGCACAACCACCTGAACGTCACTGTCCAGCGACCGGAAATAAAAAGCCATTACCCCCAGGTGCATGTCAGCGAGGCTGAAAAACCGCACCGACTCATACTCGTACCTCTTGTCCCCGTCCTTAAAAACCGTCCGTCTCCACAGGGCCGCTTTTTTTAAATCCAGTATACGGCGGTGTTCAACAATCTCCATATCATCCACGGAAAGCTTTTTGCCGCCGGCGCATATCTCCACTCGGACAGGGTTGGGCGCGTTTACAAGCTCGTAAGACTGTCCCTCGCTGCGGTCGTATAAGCCCGCAAAGTAAGTGCCCGCATAACCCTTTTTGCATCCCTCCTCCAGGATTCCCCTTGACCCCAGGTAGCCGTTTCCCAGGGTAAATACCGTTTCCCAAAACCCCATTCTTTCTATCTCAATACTATCCCCGGATATGGTCCATCCCTCATCTGACGATAGTCTTATAAACATATCGCACCTCTTCAAGAACAATTTTACAGGTGTTCCACCCAAATACTCTGTTTTATCCCCGGTTATGAACGCACCGCAGACAGAGCTTTCATATACATTTGCTCGTAATCGGCCACCATCACCTCAGACCTGAACATTTTTCTCACCCTTTCCCGGCAATTCCGCGGATCAATCTCTTCCACACGCCCCGCAGCTTCTATAAACTCCTCCCTGGTTTCCACCACAAAACCGGTTACCCCATGTTCCACAACTTCCGGCGCAGAACCTCTCTTAAAAGTTATCACCGGTGTGCCGCAGGCCATCGCCTCAACCATGGTGATGCCGAAAGGCTCCTCCCACTGAATAGGATAAAGATAACCCTTGCTTCGGGACAACAGACGCATCTTCCCTTCGCTCCAGTGCCCCACCTCACCGATGAACACAATATCCTCATTAAGATGCGGCCTTATATACTGCTCAAAATAGCTCACTTCCGCTTTCTCATGAACCTTGCCAGCCAAAATAAGCCTTTTCCCCAGCTTCTTCGCCGCTTCGCAGGCCAGATGAGGCGCCTTCTCAGAGTTAAACCTGCCGATGTAAAAGAAATAGTCCTCCTTGTCCTCAGGAAAAGGATACCGGTCAAAGACTATGCCGTTGTAAACCGTGCCCAGGTAGTTCAACCCGGGGAAACAGGCCTGCTGGTAGTTGCTTATAGACACGAAATATATCCCGGGATAATTTTTCAAAAGGCCGTAAAATTTTTTGTTATCCCCGTCAAAAGGACCGTGGAGGGTATGCACCACGGGAATACCGGCAAAAGCCGCGCAACACAGCCCTTCCTTCCAGGTGTGATCATGGATCAGGTCAAACTCCTGCCGGGAAATCTCAAGGTACGAACCAAGAGTATGCGTCATGGCCGCAGTTAGAAAATTCGAAGGCGTCTCATCCAGGTAGGACTTCATTTCCCGGTCAAAAACATTGAACAGACACGCTTTTGTCGTTGAGTCCGCTACTGTAAAAAGAACTACTTCGTGTCCTCTCAAAACAAGGCCGTCCGCCAGGAGGCTGGCCACCACCTCGATTCCCCCGTAGCCTTCCGGCGGCACCTTAAACCAGGGTGGAACAACCATCGCAACCTTCAATATACCGAGACCTCCTTAAAATTAATTTAAGGATACCTTAACGTTTCCCACAATAATTTTCCACAAATACCTGTGTTCTCCTTCTCTTTGCCCTGAACAGTCCAGCGTACAGCAATATATTACAGCTAACCGTAGCCTGGAAAAATTAAAGGTCCCTTGCAGAATCCTGCCCGGCCCTCTTAATTCTAAAACCACAAAACCTGAACATGCAATAAATGATTTTCGGTCTAATCCATAAATTTATATTGATAGCATTTGGAAAAAAGACGTGGTATACTTTATGAGAAAGTTCCTTACAACCCCCGACTGATTAAGTCTGTCGGGTTAAACATAGTTATTGAGGTGTGGAGATAAAAAATGAAATGCCGCAGATGCTTACAAAAATTGAATGAACAAGAAAGATATGAATACTTGGGGCAGGTTCTCTGTGAAGACTGTTATATTGATTCGCTCCAACCGCCCAGGCCTTGCGACCCCACTGCAGTTTCCTCCGCCCGTGCCACCCGCCGGCAACTGGGTCAGCAAGGTACCGACGGCCTTACAAAACTGCAGAAAGAGATCTATGAATTCATAAAAGAGAAGGGCCGGGTTACCCGCCAGGAGATTAAAGAACACTTTAACCTGCCTGAATGGGAACTGGAAAAACAGTTCGCTGTTTTGAGACACTGCGAGTTGATAAGCGGGCGCAAGGAAGGGGACAAAGTATACTTTCTTCTGCTACCGGGTTAGTGAAAAGGGCCATTGGATCAGCCCCCCTGCTCTAACTGTGTAAAATCCATACATAAATATTATGTGGACTCCCAAATAGACAAAAGCCTGCTTGCCACAGCGGACGGCAACACAATTCCTCATGGGCAGGCTAAAATCGAATGAATTTCGTCGTTACAATATCGTTTGCGCCAAGGTTTCAATTCCTCATAGGCAAGCTAAAATCTTGCGGTTGCTGACGAATCGGGTCCGGTATCTGTCTGTTTCAATTCCTCATAGGCAAGCTAAAATCACGAATGTGCAAATCACACCAATTTATTTAATAACAGTTTCAATTCCTCATAGGCAAGCTAAAATCCGCCGGCAGCCGGGCGGTGATTACCCTGGCCTGGTGTTTCAATTCCTCATAGGCAAGCTAAAATCGCGTCTAAAGCTTTTAGAAACCGGCGATACCCAATGTTTCAATTCCTCATAGGCAAGCTAAAATCGCGTCTAAAGCTTTTAGAAACCGGCGATACCCAATGTTTCAATTCCTCATAGGCAAGCTAAAATCTGTGGTTGAATCTGGGCGATACCTACTCGCAAGATACGTTTCAATTCCTCATAGGCAAGCTAAAATCCAGGCGGATCGCCGCATAACCCAAATCGCTACCCAAATGTTTCAATTCCTCATAGGCAAGCTAAAATCAAAATATAAACTATCTTAATAAACTTCTCCATCTTTAGTTTCAATTCCTCATAGGCAAGCTAAAATCGCAAAGAGCACACGAGAAACTTTCCTGTCGAAGATGAGTTTCAATTCCTCATAGGCAAGCTAAAATCGCTCAGCTTCGCTTTTGCATCGTTTCCCTTCCCAGGGTTTCAATTCCTCATAGGCAAGCTAAAATCCCTTTTATCACCGAGTTTAAAATTTCTATAATCATGTTTCAATTCCTCATAGGCAAGCTAAAATCCCGGCCAGAGTTCCGGGTTTTGAACTCCGTCGATTAGTTTCAATTCCTCATAGGCAAGCTAAAATCCAGGGTTAGGGCGGCCAACTTGGAGTGAGAGGCCTGTTTCAATTCCTCATAGGCAAGCTAAAATCGCGCTGATCACCGCCGCCTTAACGGTATCCCAGTTCTGTTTCAATTCCTCATAGGCAAGCTAAAATCTGGTCACCAGGCCCTTGGCCAGGTGCTCCAGGAAGTGTTTCAATTCCTCATAGGCAAGCTAAAATCTGGTCACCAGGCCCTTGGCCAGGTGCTCCAGGAAGTGTTTCAATTCCTCATAGGCAAGCTAAAATCCAGGCGGCCTATGCCATTCCGGACACCGGAATCACGCGTTTCAATTCCTCATAGGCAAGCTAAAATCCGGCGACCTGGGAGACGTGTTTATCTCCAAGGCCAGGTTTCAATTCCTCATAGGCAAGCTAAAATCTGAAGGTTTTGCATATTTATGATGATGTAAATTTGTAGTTTCAATTCCTCATAGGCAAGCTAAAATCCCTGGTTAACGCTTCAGGAGCCTTACTACCAACTACAGTTTCAATTCCTCATAGGCAAGCTAAAATCTTTCGCCGCTGTGCCCACCAGATCGCCGCCGCTTCGTGTTTCAATTCCTCATAGGCAAGCTAAAATCCTGGCTGGATGGCGCCGGCGTTGACTTGCATCGGAGTTTCAATTCCTCATAGGCAAGCTAAAATCTGTTCTCTCGCTTCCCGGAGGGCCTGTCCAATCGCCAGTTTCAATTCCTCATAGGCAAGCTAAAATCGATGACCGTCCAGAAGCTGTTGGCCAGGTTGCCGAGTTTCAATTCCTCATAGGCAAGCTAAAATCAAGTGGTTCGTCGAGGCAAAGCAAACGGTGGAAAAATTGTTTCAATTCCTCATAGGCAAGCTAAAATCAAAGAAAGGAGTGATTTATATCAGCACCATACTCCCGTTTCAATTCCTCATAGGCAAGCTAAAATCGGTATTACAGCCTGGGCTTCCTTCGGCTTTTCAAAGGTTTCAATTCCTCATAGGCAAGCTAAAATCCAGGCAAAGTTGTTGGTATTGACAGGGGTATTAACAAGGTTTCAATTCCTCATAGGCAAGCTAAAATCTCAATTCAGCGAAAATCGGTACGCAGGTACTTAAAAAGTTTCAATTCCTCATAGGCAAGCTAAAATCACGAATATCGCCAGCTCTCTTCCGACGTGATAAACTGGTTTCAATTCCTCATAGGCAAGCTAAAATCGATTTGGATGGTGCAGAGAGGCTGGACATTTGTAAAAGTTTCAATTCCTCATAGGCAAGCTAAAATCTCGGCGGAGAATTCCACTCGCAGCTTTCGGACTCAAAGTTTCAATTCCTCATAGGCAAGCTAAAATCGGATTTCGCTTGACTTTGACAAAAAAAAGATGTATGGGTTTCAATTCCTCATAGGCAAGCTAAAATCAGAAAACCTGAAATTGTAGAAGAAGTCCAAAAGGCTAGTTTCAATTCCTCATAGGCAAGCTAAAATCCTGGTCGGTAAGTAAATAATGGCTTAAAGGTCTGGAGTTTCAATTCCTCATAGGCAAGCTAAAATCTTAGATGGGCGTTGCGGTTTGTTAGATTTATTCAAGTTTCAATTCCTCATAGGCAAGCTAAAATCCATCATCATCCAGGCTATCAACTGAAAAGGGATAAAAGTTTCAATTCCTCATAGGCAAGCTAAAATCATACATTGTCTAAAATTTTATTATGGTGTTCTGATAGGTTTCAATTCCTCATAGGCAAGCTAAAATCTGGCCTGGTTCAGTTCAATATATTTCTTCAGATATAAGTTTCAATTCCTCATAGGCAAGCTAAAATCTTAATCAATTCTTTCATTTCATCTCTATCAAATTCTAGTTTCAATTCCTCATAGGCAAGCTAAAATCTTTTCACTGCATAAAATCACCCATTTCAATATATTGTAGTTTCAATTCCTCATAGGCAAGCTAAAATCTCGTGGCATATGTAGTCATGTTCCATTGCCGGCCGGGTTTCAATTCCTCATAGGCAAGCTAAAATCTACTTCGGTTCCTGATCCGGTTTGGCTGCATAGGGAGGTTTCAATTCCTCATAGGCAAGCTAAAATCTATACCGGCTGTCGGCGCAGCAGGAAGGCCAGTACATGTTTCAATTCCTCATAGGCAAGCTAAAATCGGTAAAAGACTGCATTCCGAACATTATTAAATCTGAGTTTCAATTCCTCATAGGCAAGCTAAAATCGGTATCCAAAACGCCCCGTCATAGACGTAGTTGCGTAGTTTCAATTCCTCATAGGCAAGCTAAAATCCAACAAGGCGGTAACCACGTAATATGGTTTGGCCTGTTTCAATTCCTCATAGGCAAGCTAAAATCTTTATAATACTTTTACCAACATACCAACATTAAATACGTTTCAATTCCTCATAGGCAAGCTAAAATCTTCTCTGCCTGAGTTAATCGATTCCAACTATCTCGGTTTCAATTCCTCATAGGCAAGCTAAAATCTTAGTACACACGTAGTTGAACACGGTTTTAACCCAAGTTTCAATTCCTCATAGGCAAGCTAAAATCGCCGTAATCAACATTCATCACGAATCCGTTTTCATCGTTTCAATTCCTCATAGGCAAGCTAAAATCCCAGTTTGGTCTGTATATCGGCCGCCGTAGCGCCCTGGGTTTCAATTCCTCATAGGCAAGCTAAAATCTCGATTAACTCAGGCAGAGAAGCGCATTGGGCTGCGGTTTCAATTCCTCATAGGCAAGCTAAAATCGGGCAAAAAACCTACTTTATTGCAACAGGCTCAAATGTTTCAATTCCTCATAGGCAAGCTAAAATCACGTTGAAGAAAGTTATCCTTCCGAAATTGAGGCTTGTTTCAATTCCTCATAGGCAAGCTAAAATCGCGCCATTCCCGGTTAAACTCTTCGAGAGTAATTACTTGTTTCAATTCCTCATAGGCAAGCTAAAATCCGTCCCCCCGCCAACTATTGGACAATGCCATTTCGTAGTTTCAATTCCTCATAGGCAAGCTAAAATCGTCCGAATGTATTCGCAGTCTTCTGCACCAAAATAATGTTTCAATTCCTCATAGGCAAGCTAAAATCGAACGAAAGGAGTTGATGTTTTGGAAAATGTTCCGGAGTTTCAATTCCTCATAGGCAAGCTAAAATCCTTCGCGCAATGCTCAGCATTTCTTTTACTGAAACTTGTTTCAATTCCTCATAGGCAAGCTAAAATCGATAAAAACAATACTCAAAATAAGTTGATGGAAGCGTGTTTCAATTCCTCATAGGCAAGCTAAAATCTAAGTGTGGCTGATTTCAGCTCTTTCAGCGGCTAATTCCTCATAGGCAAGCTAAAATCCCGACATAACCGGCGCCATAGTTGATAAGTTAATTAAGTTTCAATTCCTCATAGGCAAGCTAAAATCTCCTCCTGATTCCATCAGTATCTTTGATGGCGGTCAGGTTTCAATTCCTCATAGGCAAGCTAAAATCGAGTTGGATGAACTGAAGCGGATGTTGGGGGAAAATGTTTCAATTCCTCATAGGCAAGCTAAAATCACGGGAATCAGGCATGGAGAATCACGGGGGAACGCAAGTTTCAATTCCTCATAGGCAAGCTAAAATCTATTGCTGCCCCATCAACTTCCTCACTCGGCTTAACCTGTTTCAATTCCTCATAGGCAAGCTAAAATCCTATTTTCAATCACGGTAGATATTTCTTTATCCTCCTGGTTTCAATTCCTCATAGGCAAGCTAAAATCCAGAAGGCGCTTGGATAACTATTGCGGATGTGATTGAGTTCCAATTCCTCATAGGCAAGCTAAAATCTCATGGGACTGCTCATTCAAAGATGAAGAACAGAGGTTTCAATTCCTCATAGGCAAGCTAAAATCTCAGGTGAAGCTTATCGGTGCCGTGAATGCAGCAAGTTTCAATTCCTCATAGGCAAGCTAAAATCAATTTCTCCAGAGTGGTTTTGAGAGATTTTTAACCATGTTTCAATTCCTCATAGGCAAGCTAAAATCGGGTTCAGGAGAAGGTTATTGCCCTGGCGGTGGCGGTTTCAATTCCTCATAGGCAAGCTAAAATCTCGAGAGATGATGATGAAAACCCGGATGCCGTTAGATGTTTCAATTCCTCATAGGCAAGCTAAAATCATAATACGCTTTCGGCTAATGACAACACAGCGATCTTGTTTCAATTCCTCATAGGCAAGCTAAAATCCTACCGCGAGAAAATCTGCAGCCTCGCGGTAGGTAGGTTTCAATTCCTCATAGGCAAGCTAAAATCTAAACGGGAATCCGGCAAGTCAACGTTTATGCGCTGGAGTTTCAATTCCTCATAGGCAAGCTAAAATCAAATTAGACCATTCACAGAGATTTTTGACCACTAGGTTTCAATTCCTCATAGGCAAGCTAAAATCTGCGAATAATGATTTTTTGGCGTTGCGGTCTGACCGGTTTCAATTCCTCATAGGCAAGCTAAAATCTTGAAAGCAATACTGCAACTCGTTTAAGGATTATCGGGTTTCAATTCCTCATAGGCAAGCTAAAATCGCTGGGGTATTAGAGCCGAAACTGGGAGCCAAGCCTGTTTCAATTCCTCATAGGCAAGCTAAAATCGCGGTATCCGCCTCCGCCGAAAAGCTGCGGGAGTTTGGTTTCAATTCCTCATAGGCAAGCTAAAATCTTTTGCGGCTTTGCCTTCTGTCGGCGGCGGGAAGATGTTTCAATTCCTCATAGGCAAGCTAAAATCAGTTGAGCCGGTCCAACACTTCCGGTGGTTCCTGCATGTTTCAATTCCTCATAGGCAAGCTAAAATCGAGGCTCAGGAGCGGGATGTATGGTATGAATCCCAGTGTTTCAATTCCTCATAGGCAAGCTAAAATCGTAGAGCTGTAGAAGGCACGCTGAAGCCGGTTTTTCAGTTTCAATTCCTCATAGGCAAGCTAAAATCATTTCCGGCTCCACACGCAGGCAAGAAGCCAAGCGGTGTTTCAATTCCTCATAGGCAAGCTAAAATCGCCGCGTGAATGAGATATGACCGTGCCTTCAACCCCGGTTTCAATTCCTCATAGGCAAGCTAAAATCTATGGCAGGCGAAAAACTAAAGCATCAACCTCTCCCGGTTTCAATTCCTCATAGGCAAGCTAAAATCACGAAAATGGACACAGCATAGTGCCGCCGGACGTGGCGGGTTTCAATTCCTCATAGGCAAGCTAAAATCCCATACAGATAATTTTCTAATTCAGCTTTATTAATGGTTTCAATTCCTCATAGGCAAGCTAAAATCTTAACCAATACCAAGGAATCTTTGCTATCTTTACTAGTTTCAATTCCTCATAGGCAAGCTAAAATCGGCGTTGTGGCTACCCGGAGGATGACCCATTCCGGGGTTTCAATTCCTCATAGGCAAGCTAAAATCCGTAAGCCGTGGCTGGTGGTAATGCCGGCGGAAGATTGTTTCAATTCCTCATAGGCAAGCTAAAATCGTATGAGTACTGTGTGACCTGCTTTGCGGTAAGCATGTTTCAATTCCTCATAGGCAAGCTAAAATCCAGGTGGAAATGGTTTGTGGCATCACCAGCTTTTTTCAGTTTCAATTCCTCATAGGCAAGCTAAAATCGCTGTCCAGACAGCGCCGGCAAGCGCACCGAACGCAAGTTTCAATTCCTCATAGGCAAGCTAAAATCCCTTCCTGGGAAGCCGGCGGGCGTCTGAATATCCTTGTTTCAATTCCTCATAGGCAAGCTAAAATCAGAAAACACTTTCCCTCGGCTGGAGGCAAGTCTTGGGTTTCAATTCCTCATAGGCAAGCTAAAATCGTAGTGGCGGCGTGGTGGTCCTGGACGCCAACCCGGGTTTCAATTCCTCATAGGCAAGCTAAAATCTCTATAAAGGGAGGAATTCATAAATGGTTATCACGGTGTTTCAATTCCTCATAGGCAAGCTAAAATCGTTGGGCATTTTGTTGGGCACGACAGCCCCGGTAAATGTTTCAATTCCTCATAGGCAAGCTAAAATCTAAGGTTGTATTTTTGGCAAATATTCTTAATAACATGTTTCAATTCCTCATAGGCAAGCTAAAATCCGGTAGAGGTGCTACGCCAGCACCGGGATAGAATGCAGGTTTCAATTCCTCATAGGCAAGCTAAAATCGCGCTATTGATGTCATAGAGGACTTCCCGGCGTATACGGGTTTCAATTCCTCATAGGCAAGCTAAAATCGGTACAATACTGATAGTGTAAAGTCAGCGGTCACGGAGTTTCAATTCCTCATAGGCAAGCTAAAATCGTATCCTTGTTCGGCTGATTATACTCTTCGAATTCCACAGTTTCAATTCCTCATAGGCAAGCTAAAATCGCACTGCAAGATTCCTGGCGTTGGTTTTAAATGTCTGTTTCAATTCCTCATAGGCAAGCTAAAATCAGGCAGCTAAACAGACTGGCGTGCCTGTGGGTACAATGTTTCAATTCCTCATAGGCAAGCTAAAATCGCTTCTTGGCCGGAGAAATATTTGCAGGCATTACTGGTTTCAATTCCTCATAGGCAAGCTAAAATCAAGACTACTCGGAAAAAGAAGTGCTAGAAGCCATCGAGTTTCAATTCCTCATAGGCAAGCTAAAATCGGTTTCGCCGGATATATCTACATCTACCCAGGCGTTGTTTCAATTCCTCATAGGCAAGCTAAAATCGGTCTGGCCCAGGTTAAATCCCGCCGTTATGGTTAAGTTTCAATTCCTCATAGGCAAGCTAAAATCCCGGTTTTAGGCCAACTCTTGTTCGATCTCATCTAGTTTCAATTCCTCATAGGCAAGCTAAAATCCGAAAGAGGCCCGCCGGTATTACGTCGGCCAGTGCCTGTTTCAATTCCTCATAGGCAAGCTAAAATCAGCCCAGGGTAACAGTGTCGTATTGCCAACCCTCGTGTTTCAATTCCTCATAGGCAAGCTAAAATCTCAACCACATTCATTATTTCGACCATTGCTTTCCGGGTTTCAATTCCTCATAGGCAAGCTAAAATCTCAATAGAATCAATTACAAGCGTAGGAGAATTACCAGTTTCAATTCCTCATAGGCAAGCTAAAATCTAGAGGAGAGCTTCGCTGGCCGATGCTTGAAATGAGGTTTCAATTCCTCATAGGCAAGCTAAAATCTCATATAATGGTAATTATCCAGAGCCAGGTTTGGGTTGTTTCAATTCCTCATAGGCAAGCTAAAATCTAAGATGGGTTTTGAGATTTTCAAGATACATTCAAGTTTCAATATAATGGACCCAGAAATTCGGACAGCAAAAAGGACAAACTTAAGATACAATTAGACCATGAAAAAACATTATACAGCGAACTTCAAAGCACAGGTTGT
>JAGUVT010000095.1 GCA_020062745.1 Deltaproteobacteria bacterium | reverse complement strand
TTGGGCTGTTCGCCCATTAAAGCGGTACGTGAGCTGGGTTCAGAACGTCGTGAGACAGTTCGGTCCCTATCCGTCGCAGGCGCAGGAAACTTGAGAGGAGCTGTCCCTAGTACGAGAGGACCGGGATGGACAGACCACTGGTGTACCAGTTATCGTGCCAACGGTAGCGCTGGGTAGCCATGTCTGGACGGGATAAGCGCTGAAAGCATCTAAGCGCGAAGCCTTCCTCAAGATGAGGTTTCCCATCCCCTAGAGGGAGTAAGACCCCTGGCAGACTACCAGGTAGATAGGCCGGGAGTGTAAGAACAGCAATGTTTTTAGCGGACCGGTACTAATAGGTCGAGGGCTTGACCTAAAAAGCTTGTGCACTTATGCTGTCCAGTTTTGAGAGAATTTAAGTTTCCGGTGACAATGGCGGAGGGGAAACACCCGTTCCCATCCCGAACACGGCAGTTAAGCCCTCCAGCGCCGATGGTACTTGGGACGGCGGTCCCTGGGAGAGTAGGTCGTTGCCGGGAAACTATTTGGGGACATTCCTCTGCAAGAGGTGTGTCCCCTTTCCTATGTGGACATTCCTCTGCAAGAGGTGTGTCCCCTTTCCTATGTTGACATTCCTCTGCAAGAGGTGTGTCCCCTTCCCCCTATTTTTTAAGGAAAAACTTCAAAACCCATTTGCCGGAAAAGCTGATCAAAGGTAAAAGCTTTGCGGCAGTCCAGCCTGGACATAACCGCTTCCGGGATCTCAAGACTGCCCTGGGCAAATTGCTGGTTTTGTCAGAACCTCTTCGTCTTTTAGCAAGCGTGGCATGCCCAGTTCCCTCTTTCACCCTTGGGTTTGCGCGCCCGAACAAAGGCGCTCACCAGAGATAGGACATCCAGTCCGGCGCCGCTGCCCAGGTCTAAAACCACCTGCCCCGGCTTTAGCTCAGACAGGGCGGTGGGGTTGCCACAGCCCAGGGAAGCCGCCAGCAATTCCGGCGGCAGGTCCGCTACTTCCCCAACGGTTTACTTTACTTTGCTGGGTGTACTGATTGTTGCCGCTTATGTAATCTAAACCAGCCTCATACAGAGCATGGGCGTCGTTTACAATTAAGCATGGTGTCCCCGAAATTAATGCCATTTCCTTTGATTTTCTTTAGGAGTTGAGCTTGTTTTTTGAAAATAGCTGTAGTAATATAAGCATATGATAAGTATAATATGTTACGACGTCAGGAGGTATTATTTGTGATGAATATAAAACCGTCGGCGGCAATCCGCAAAAACTACAACGAAATATCCACGCTCTGCAAGACCACTAAAGAACCCGTTTTTCTTACAAAAAACGGGGAGGGTGATTTAGTGGTTATGGATATCGCCACGTTTTCCCGGCGGGAAAGTATGCTCAGACTGAGGGAACAGCTTGTGACGGTCGAGGAGGACCGGTTAGCGGGCAAGAAGGGATTTTCAATCGATGAAGTAGACGGAATGATGAAAAAAGCCATTCGGGAGGCTGCCGGTGAGCGGCGTGAATAAGCTGTACCATGTCATTATCTCGGAAAGAGCGGGAGAGATGCTCGTGCAGCATGTCCGCTTTTTGGCGCAGGTCAGCACTCAGGCGGCGGAAAAGCTCAGGCTGGATGTAATCGGGGCTGCAAAATCTCTTCAGAAGTTTCCGGAGCGGTGTTCCTGGCTTACCGATCCGGCATTGCCCGCGAACAAATATCGAAAACTGCTTGTGGATAAGCGGTATTTACTCATCTATCAAATCAAGGATGACACAGTGTACATCGATTACATTTTGGATTGCCGTCAGGATTATGCCTGGCTGATCTAATAGATATTTTTTAAGGAAAAACTTCAAAACCCATTTGCCGGAAATGCTGATCAAAGGCAAAAGCTTTGCGGCAGTCCAGCCTGGACATAACCGTAAAGCTCAGGCAATCCGTAAAACTAAAGTCCTTGTCAGTGTATTTTTTGGCCAGTTCCCAGGCTAAATGCTCATCTTTTTCCTCCACCCGGGTGTATTTTAACGTATCAATGAAGAGCCATTCTTTTTTCCTGCTTTTAGCCATCAGAAACCCGCTTTTTTCTTTTTTGCTGATTCGGGTACCGGCCGTAAATCCGGAAATATTTCTTAAGGAGGAATCTTCTTGACAAGAGAAGGCGGGATTTATATATTTACGGTAAGTTACTTGCGTGTTTAAGGGCACGATTAACGAGTAGATCGGGAGAATTTCATTTTTTAACGGCCTGTACGATGTTATTTTTGATTACGCAACGCAGCACAGTATTCCTACGGCCAAACAAAAGTCCTGGAAAAGTGGCTTTCGAAACCGGCGGGAAGTAATTAGAAGAAGATGAAATCATGGTGTCCGGGAGGGACAAGGATTATGGCTAAGCACCGGGTAAATATAGATTTGCGCCTGATTCACGATGGGCAGCGATGGGTTGCCAGCAACGAAAGGATTGCAGTCAGCGGCAGAACCCTTGCGTAGTTGGGTGAAATCGTGAAAAAAGCCGTTACCGCGACTGGTAACCATCCTTCGGGGACAAAAGTTACCGCCCGCATGTGGTTTGATTACGAAACAATTCCCAATGCGTCCTGGTACCGGCAGTTTATGCCTTACTATTTTGACCGCCTGGTGACGTTTGAAATCTGACAGCCTTTTAGAGCCCTGCGGCTTTGCGAACCATTGCCTGATGATCCGGGTCAATCCTGTTGGTGCCGTGAGTGCGGCTGTTTAAGAAGTGAAGACAAAACTGGCCGGGGAAATTGTTATCCAGAATTTCTTCGCTGCCGTGCGGCATACCGTTCATGGAAGCGGCTATAGCCTGTCCATTAATCAGCAGCAATACAGCCCGGCGATTCCAGCTCCAATGCCCGCCGTAGATTTTTTTCATTATAGCAGTATCGGCTGCCGTAAGCGGCTCGCAGTCGGCGTGATTCGTGCCGAACAGCCTGTATATTTGAAAGCGGAGGCCGGTCTCGATATCCTGGAGGGTTGCCGTGCTGCCTTTTGGAAACAGGGAATTAACGGTTTGCCAGTCAATCATCTGTCCTGTAGTTTCAGATGCGCCTGCCGTTGCGCCGGAGGGTATTTCCCGGTTCACAGTTCCTCCCCGGCTTAGCATTGGAGTATAGGCTCTGGTAAATAATTTTGAGCCGGCGGCAACTGCCTGGAGGCTAAGGCTCGGCGTGGGGATGGAATCACCCGGAATAATTAAGACCTGACCGGCCAGGATCAAATCACTTTCCAGGCTGTTAGCTGTTTTCAGTTTTTCTACGGTTGTGCCAAATCTTATAGCTATGCGATAAAGGTTATCGCCTTTAACTGCTGTGTAAGTGGGTTGAATTGCGGCGGCTGAGGCGTTTGAGGAGAGTGAGGCGCTTGTTGGCAAGACGGTGAACACTAATCCAAGCGAGATTACCATAATAGCTTTTTTAACCATTTTATCCCTACTTTACCTCTAGATATGGTAAATTTCGACCTGAGATCGGTTTTTCCCTGCTTGTTGAAAACTTTTTTATTTGCGTGAATAATAGCGGTATGATAATATTATTTAAAAACTAATTACCGCGGGGGTTATTAATGCAGGAGAAGATCAACAAGCTAACCGGGTGGCTTGAGGCACAGGTTACAGGGGCGAAGGCAGAAGGGCTGGTAGTAGGCTTGAGCGGCGGCATTGATTCAGCAGTAACAATTGCCTTGTGTAAAAAGGTTTGTCCGGGCAGTACACTAGGGGTGATCATGCCCTGTTATAGCAACCCCCAGGATGCTAAAGATGCTCAATTGGTGGCTGATGTTTTTGATGTTCCTGTAGAAACGGTTGTACTGGATGATGTTTTTGATTTGCTGCTCAGAAGATTGACTGGGGAAACTTGTGAGCCAACAGTGGATGATCTTTCAATAGTTAACATCAAGCCGCGGTTACGGATGACCACACTTTATTTTTTTGCCGCCAGACGCAAGTCGTTGGTGGTTGGTACGGGTAACAAGAGTGAACTGACAGTTGGTTATTTTACCAAGTATGGAGACGGTGGAGTTGACTTGCTTCCGATCGGCAACCTGGTTAAAACTGAAGTGCGGGAGATGGCCCGTTGCCTGGGTGTGCCGCAGCGGATAATTGATAAACCGCCTTCGGCCGGGCTATGGCTTGGTCATGATGATGAGGTGGAGATGGGTGTTACTTATGAAGAACTCGACCGGTGTATTATGACCGGGGAATGTAGCCTGGAGGCCAAAAGAATTATCGAAGAACTGGCCAAACGAAGTGAACATAAGAAAATAATGCCGCTTTTGCCGCCATTTTAGATATGTTATGTAAAGCGCCTGGCGCTTTTTTCGTTGTATAGGAGATTATTTGGCAACATTATCAAATGAGGGGCTGGGGCAGGTGTCCGGACACTCCAAGTGGTCGACCATTAAGCGTAAAAAAGCCAGGGTGGATGCCCAACGGGGCAAAGTTTTTACCCGTCTTTCAAGAGAAATTATTGTTGCTGCCCGCCAGGGAGGCAGTGATCCGGAGTCTAACACTCGTTTAAAGGCCGCCATCCAGCGAGCCAAAGAGGCCAATATTCCCAATGAAAATATCAACAGGGCGATTCAGAAGGGTGTCGGGGATTTTACCGGCGAGCGTTATGAAGAAATTACTTACGAAGGTTACGGTCCCGGCGGGGTTGCTGTAATGGTTGAAGCTTTAACTGACAACCGTAACCGGACTGCCGGCGAAATCCGTTATTTGTTTACCAGAAACGGCGGCAGTTTGGGAGAGTCCGGCTGCGTGGCCTGGCTTTTTCAAGAAAAGGGCCTGATTATTATCGAACGCGGCGGTCGTCTGGATAAGGAGGAGGATGAGCTTATGCTCCTGGCCCTCGAGGCGGGAGCTGAAGATTTTAAGGCGGAAGAAGATAGTTTTGAAATTGTCACTTCTGTTGCCGATCTTTCAGCCGTAAAGGAAGCCCTGGCCGGCAGCGGCAGACGTCCGGCATTAGCCGAAAAAACCGTGTTGCCGCAAAATTATATTAAGCTGGGGGGCGAAGAAGCCGAAAAGGTATTGCGGTTGATCGAAGCCCTGGAAGAACATGAGGATGTGCAAAACGTTTATACCAATATCGAAATTTTAGGTAAATAGGTAGTGTTGTAGCTTAGGAGGAGTAATTTGCTAATTTTAGGGATTGATCCGGGAACGGCTGCGACTGGTTATGGGCTGGTGAAATCTATGAGGGGAAGCTTATCTTTGGTGGACTGTGGCTGTATCCAAACGGCGGGCACGTTAACATTGGCGGACAGGCTGCAGATTTTGCATCAGCAGTTAACTGGGATTTTGCGTTGTTACCGGCCGGATCAATTTGCCGTTGAGGAGGTTTTTTTCAATAAAAATATCCGTACCGCGATGGCTGTAAGTCATGCCCGGGGAGTTGTCCTGCTGGCTGCTGCTGATGCCGGGTTGGCGATCTACGAGTATACCCCATTACAGGTTAAACAGGCGGTAGTTGGTTATGGCCGGGCAACAAAACAGCAAGTGCAGTTTATGGTAAAGTCTATTCTGCGGTTGTCAATATTACCCGGGCCGGACGATGTCGCCGATGCGTTGGCGGTAGCTATCTGCCATGCCCATATGAGGGCGAAGGTGGGGGAAGTAAAATGATTGCTTTTTTGCGTGGCAAGTTAGTATTCATACAGGCTGGGGTGGTTGTGCTGGAAGTGGGAGGAGTGGGTTACCGGGTGCAGGTGCCGTTATCTTTGTTGCACCGCTTGCCGTCTGTTGGCGAAGAAGTGCTGATCCATACCCACCTGGTGGTACGGGAGGATGGTATTCAGCTTTTCGGATTTCTTGAAGAAGAAGAGTTAATGATTTTTATCAAATTTTTAAGTGTAGCCGGAGTAGGGTCGAAAGGAGCATTATCTGTATTGTCTATTTATTCGCCGGATGAAATAAGGCGGGCAATATTGAACGAAGATGTAGACGCTTTGACCAGGGTGCCTGGCGTTGGCAAAAAAATAGCCAGCCGCATTGTTTTAGAATTAAAAGAAAAAATAGCCTGTGTAAATACGGATAAAGTCAGCGCTTGTGGGAAAAAAGGGGAAAGAAACGACGCTGTAGCTGCTTTGGAAGCATTAGGCTACACCCACAGGGAGGCCAGCGAGGCAGTAGACCTGGTTCAATCTGATATAAAGGAGCCGGTACCGGCAGCCGATTTGGTAAAGAAAGCGTTGCGCATTTTTCTAAAAAAGTAAAAGAATTTGACGGTCTGAGGTTGGGGTGATCGTTATGGCAGAGAGGCTGGTTTCGCCTGCGGCACGGTTTGAAGACAACGAAATGGAAAAAAGTCTCCGGCCTGGCTGGTTATCTGAGTACATCGGTCAAAAGAAAGTAAAAGAAACGATTGATATATTTATCCAGGCAGCCCGTAACCGGCGAGAGGTGCTGGATCATGTGCTGCTTTTTGGACCGCCCGGCCTTGGTAAGACTACCCTGGCCAATATTATCGCCAATGAGATGGGGGCGAATATCCGCATTACTTCCGGTCCGGCTATTGAACGTCCCGGTGATCTGGCGGCTATATTAACCAATCTTTCCCCGGGTGATGTGCTTTTTATTGATGAAGTACACCGGTTAAGCCGGACTGTGGAGGAAGTGCTCTACCCGGCCATGGAAGAATTTGCTGTGGACATAGTAATCGGTAAAGGTCCCAGCGCCCGTTCGCTCCGGCTGGAACTGCCCCGCTTTACACTGGTGGGTGCAACTACCAGGGCCGGGCTGTTGACTTCTCCTTTGCGGGATCGTTTTGGAGTGGTCAGCCGGCTTGATTTTTACCGGCCTGAGGAGTTAGTTCAAATTGTGAACAGGGCTGCCTGTATTCTGGGAGTAGAGATCAGCCCGGAAGGCGCATATGAAATTGCCGGGCGTTCCCGGGGAACGCCAAGGGTGGCAAATCGCTTCTTAAAGAGGGTTAGAGATTATGCCCAGGTACGGGCGAACGGGATTATAACAGCCGAAGTGGCGGTAGAGGCCCTGCAGTTCCTGGATGTAGATTCGATTGGCCTGGATCACACTGACCGCAAGATATTATTGACCGTCATTCAAAAATATGGGGGCGGCCCGGTGGGGCTGGAAACTTTGGCGGCGGCTACCAGCGAGGAGCCGGAAACAATAGAGGATCTTTATGAACCGTATTTACTTCAGTTGGGCATGTTGTCTCGGACGCCCAGGGGCCGGGTGGCTACACACCTGGCTTACCAGCATTTGGGGCTGGAACTGACCTGGGGAGACCCCAGGGATTAACCATTCTGACGGTTCTCTGTCACACTTCTACACACTCCTATGCCGTGTCATTGCGAGGAGCGTTAGCGACGAAGCAATCTCTTCATCGCAAGGGAAAGGAAAAAGTAAGGAGGGGTTAAAGCGACGATGAAGGTGTTGCTTCATACCTGCTGCGGACCGTGTGCGATTTACCCGGTGGAATACCTGCGTGAAAAAGAGCTGGAGGTATGGAGTTATTTTTACAACCCCAACATTCATCCCTATACGGAATTTGTCCGGCGGCGGGAGACGCTGGAGGCGTATGCCCAAAATGCCGGTTTTAAGGTTATCCTGGATGATGAATACAGCATGGAGGAGTTTCTGCGGGCGGTTGTTTACCGCGAAGACCGGCGCTGCCGGGTTTGCTACGCCATGCGTTTGCGAAAGACTGCCCGCCTGGCAAAAGATGAAGGCTATGACTGCTTTACCACTACCCTGCTGGTCAGCCCGTATCAGAAGCATAATCTCATCCGGCAGGCCGGGGAGGCTGCCGCTGATGAGTACGGTATACCCTTTTACTACGCTGACTTTCGCCCCGGCTATCAATCGGCTGTAGCTTTTTCCAAGAAAACAGGGATGTACCGTCAACAATACTGCGGTTGTATTTACAGTGAAAAGGAGCGTTTCTACCGGCAGTCAAAAGGAGGGAAGGAGAGTAATGTTTGAATCCTTCGCAAAAATGCTTCTGTTTCTCGGCCTGTTCCTGGCAGTAATCGGAGGAATCATGCTGGCAGGAGGAAAGTTGCTTGGCCTTGGCCGCCTGCCGGGAGATATTTTTTTTCAGAAGGGGAACTTCAGCTTTTACTTTCCGGTAGTGACCAGTATTATCTTAAGCCTTTTGTTAACAATTATATTGAATGTCTTCCTTCGCCGGTAGGGCTGCATATTATATTTTTGTAGTCCGTTTTTGTTTTTTCGGGGAGGATACCGGCTTTTCTTGTCGAACATTTAAACGAATCACTTAGTTATTTTGCGGGGGTTTGAGCATAATTGTCAGCGAAAATTTTAGGCAGGCCGGGGATGGCTTTACTGCTGGCCTTGATAGTGATAGTGCCCGGCGGGCAGGCCCGCGGGGCAAGTTCTCCAGTGCCTGCAAACGTACGGGTGGCTTTGGTGCAGCAGGCTGATACCGTGGATTTTCAGGTGAATGGTTCTTATCAACTGGTTGATCTGTCAACCAGTAAAAGTGTTTTTTCCCCTCTTAATAACCAGGAGAGTTACCGGGTGCAGGCACAAGCGGGCTCCATCCAGGTGTTGAAGGCGGGTAAACCGGCGGCTTCATTTAAAGGGCCGCTGGCTGTCCGGGAGATTAAGTTCCGGGCAAGCGTTCTATCGGGCGGCGGGCTGGTAACAGAAAAGAATTCACCCGATGGTCTGATGGTGCTTGGCGCCGGCGGTGTAACCAGGCCTTTGAGCGAGGTTTCTGAGCCTGTTATTATGGGTGCGCAGGGGACGGCCGTTTTAAGTGAAGGCAGCGGCCTCAACCTGGTTTCCCTGGCAGGGAAAAGGTACCGGGGCGAGCTGGAAGTCCGTCTGGATGATACCGGCCTGACCGTTATCAATGAACTGCCATTAGAAGAATACCTGCGCGGGGTGGTACCATGTGAAATGCCGGCCGGCTGGCCGGCTGAGGCTTTGCGTGCCCAGGCGGTGGCAGCCCGCAGTTATGTCTTCTGGCAGATAAAAAATATGGGGAATCAGCCCTTTCACGTGACGGCTGACCAGTCCAGCCAGGTTTATGGTGGTTACGACGCGGAGAACCAGGCCACCGATAGGGCAGTGGCGGAAACCGGCAGGGTGGCTGCGCTTTATAAGGGTGAACCGGTTCCGGCATTTTTTCATTCTTCCAGCGGCGGTTATACCGAGAACAGCGAGGATGTGTGGAAGACACCTCTGCCTTATTTGAAAGGCAAGGCGGATCCTTTCGATCGTAATGACAGACATTACAACTGGCAGGTTACCTATACGGCGGATCAGTTGAAAGAGCAGTTGGCTGCAGCCGGCTACCGGTTTGAGAAAGTTATCGACCTGGAAGAAAAAGAGCGTACCGCTACCGGCGCCCGGGTCAAGCGGTTGCTGGTATCGGGCACCGGACCGGTAGGCGAGGCGGTTTACCAGGAGATTTACAATGCCGATAATGTACGGAAAGCCCTGGGTTTAAAGAGCGCTCTTTTTCGTTTTGAAAGGGTTTATGATCAGGACAGACATCTGGCTGCTGTTGTTATTACCGGTAACGGCTGGGGCCACGGTCTGGGCATGTCTCAATGGGGCGCCCTGGGGATGGCCCAAAAAGGTTATAACTACCGGGACATATTGGCATACTATTATACCGGAATTGAATTGGCCCCTTATGGCAGGTAACGGAGGAGCGCCGGGTGAGGCTTTCTGATTTTGACTATCATCTGCCGGAGGAGTTGATTGCTCAGGAGCCGGCCGGACAGCGGGATAAATCCCGGCTGATGGTGCTCTACCGGAACCGGGAAGAAATTGAACACAGGACTTTTAAAGACCTGTTGGAATACCTTAATCCAGGGGATGTGCTGGTACTTAATGATACGAAAGTAATACCGGCCCGTTTGTTGGGCACTAAAGAAGGCGGTGCTGCGCCGGTAGAAGCGCTTTTACTTTCACCTGTCGGGCATTGTCATTGGGAGGCTCTGGTCAGGCCCGGGCGCCGGGTACCGGTGGGGGCAAGGTTGGAATTCGGGGGAGGCTTGTTAAACTGCCGGGTGGTGAATAAAACGAGGTTTGGCGGCCGGGTGCTGGAGTTTGACTTTGGTGGAACACTATTTGATGAAATCCTGGAGCAGGTTGGTGTGGTGCCCCTGCCTCCTTACATAAAAAAGCTGCTGGCGGATAAAAATCGTTATCAGACCGTTTACGCCCGGCAGGCGGGGTCGGTTGCGGCTCCTACCGCCGGGCTGCATTTTACCCCGGAACTGCTGGCGGGAATCAGTAAAAAAGGGGTAACGGTGGTACCGGTACTGTTGCATGTGGGGCTGGGGACCTTTCGGCCGGTGCGGGTGGATAATATCCAGGACCATCATATGCATGCCGAGTATTACCGGATTGCCGGTGGAACGGCGGAAGCCGTGGCGCGTTGCCGCTGCGCCGGCGGGCGGGTAATTGCCGTCGGCACTACTACCAGCCGGTGTTTGGAAAGCGCAGCGGATGCCGGTGGAAAGATCAGGGCTGGTGAAGGTTGTACCGATCTCTTTATTTATCCCGGCTACCGGTTTAAGGTAGTCGATGTCCTGCTCACTAATTTTCATCTTCCCCGTTCTACTCTTTTAATGATGGTGAGCGCTTTTGCCGGAAGAGAGAAAATCTTAAACGCATACCGGGAGGCGGTGGTCAAGCGCTACCGCTTTTTTAGCTTTGGCGATGCCATGCTCATTATTTGATGGAAGTGTTTTCAAGTGGATTTTAAAGTAATTAAACAGGATCATACTACCGGGGCGCGGCTGGGCTGGCTCGACACCGGTCGGGGGATAGTAGAAACCCCCGTTTTTATGCCGGTTGGCACCCAGGCTACGGTTAAAGCCATGACGCCTGAAGAAATCAGGGCAGTCGGCGGCCGCCTGATTCTAAGTAATGCTTACCATTTGTACCTGCGTCCGGGCTATGAAATAATCAGGGAGGCCGGCGGGTTGCACCGTTTCATGCATTGGGACGGGCCCATTCTGACCGACAGCGGCGGCTTTCAGGTGTTTAGCTTGAGCCCTTTATGCCGGGTGACTGCGGAAGGGGTAACTTTTCGTTCTCATATTGATGGTTCGGAACACTTTTTCAGCCCGGAAAAGGCTATGGAGATTCAGGCAGCCCTCGGCTCTGATATTGCCATGGCTTTTGATGAATGTGTACCCTACCCCTGTGCTTATGACAAGGCGCAGGTTGCTGTCGAGCATACCACCCGCTGGGCGGAGCGGTGCCTGTCCGTTAAGCGGCCCGCCGGTCAGAATGTCTTTGGTATTGTCCAGGGGAGCGTTTTCTCCGGTTTGCGGGAACGCAGCGCCCGGGAGCTGGCGGACATGGATTTTCCGGGTTATGCTGTCGGTGGTTTGAGCGTTGGTGAACCCAAGGATTTGATGTATGATATCTTAAAGCAAACGGTCCCTCTTTTACCTGAGGATAAGCCTCGTTACCTGATGGGCGTAGGTTCCCCTGATTGTTTGCTGGAAGGAGTAGCGCTCGGCATTGATATGTTCGATTGTGTACTGCCGACCCGGATTGCCCGCAACGGCACTGTTCTTACCAGTAAAGGCAAGCTGGTCGTGCGTAACGCCGGGTATGCGCGTGATTTCAGCCCATTGGAACCGGGCTGCAGTTGTTATGCCTGCCGGCATTACACTCGGGCCTATGTGCGACATTTAATTAAAGCCGGAGAAGTCCTTGGTATCCGCCTCACCACCATTCATAACCTGCATTTTACGTTGCAGTTGATGGGAAAGATAAGGGAAGCGATATCTTCCGGGCGGTTTGGCGAGTTTAAAAGAAGTTTCCTGGAAAATTACTGTAGTGATTGAAAGGCACCGGTTCCGAAGCTGATTGCTGAGGGCTTATTTTAAATAAAGGTTAAATCTTTTTATTTAAAAGGAATTTATTTAAACGGGGGCGAAATAAATACTGGAGAAGGGAGGTTTGATCGGTGAGCGATATTAATCCACAATTCGCATCGCTGCTGTATATAGTGGCATTGTTTGCTATTTTGTATTTTTTAATGATCCGGCCCCAGCAGCAGCGTCAGAAAAAGCAGCAGCAGATGATCCGCAGCTTGAAAGTAGACGACCAGGTAATCACCATCGGCGGAGCGTTCGGCACTATAGTTAAAATAAAGGAAGACTCGGTTGTATTGAGGGTAGCGGATAATGTCCGGATGGAGTTCTTGAAGTCGGCTGTTGCCCAGGTTAGAAGCCGGGAAGGGAAGAGTAAGGATAACGGAAAGTAAGATAAAGAAGCAGTAGATCTTAAAGGGGCTTTAAATGGTTACTTTAGAAGATATAAAGAAGAATGCGGTAATAGATAGTTTTATCCAAAAAGGAAATCAATATCTGGGGGTGCTGGGTTATACCGAACATAGTTATCGTCACGTTAACCTGGTTTCCAGCATTGGCAAGAATATTCTGGAACGCCTGGAACATCCGCCGCGCCAGGCTGAACTGGCTGCCATTGCCGGATACGTGCACGATATTGGTAATGTGATCAGCCGGAACGATCACGGGATTTCGGGAGCGGTAATCGCCTACCCGATCCTGCTGCAGATGGGAATGCCCCCGGATGAAATCGCCACTGTTATTTCGGCTATTGCCAACCACGAGGAGCAGTACGGCCACGCGGTTAACGATGTAGCGGCGGCCCTGATTGTAGCCGACAAGTCGGATGTACACCGGTCGAGAGTGCGCAACCCGGATTTTGCTACTTTTGATATTCACGACCGGGTGAATTATGCGGTGGAGCATTCTTTTATTTGGGTGGCTACCGACAGACGGGCCATCACCATGGAGCTTACTATTGATATAGAAATTTGCCCGGTGATGGAATACTTTGAAATTTTCTTAAGCCGGATGATCATGTGCCGCAGGGCGGCTACTTTTTTGAAGTGCAACTTTGAGCTGGTGGTAAACGGCGCCAAGCTGTTGTAAGGGGGACGGAAGACAATGGTGAAGTGGGGTAATGTTTTAAAACTGGCGGCAATTGTTATAGCAGTCGCGTTGGTAGCTGTTCTGGCTGTAAAACCGGTTTTTGGAGATGTAAGCTGGTTACCCTTTGCCAGGTTAATAAAACAGGGTTTGGATTTAAAGGGCGGGGTGCACGTGGTACTGGAGGCGGTGGACACTCCGGAAAGCCCTGTAACTCCTGACACGGTAAAAAGGGCCATGGCCATCATCGAAAACCGGGTGAATGCCTTCGGGGTAACCGAGCCGGTTATTCAGTTGCAGGGACAGCGGCGGATCATCGTAGAGTTGGCCGGCATAAAAAATCCTGACGAGGCGGTCCAGAATTTAATAAAAACCGCCTACCTGGAGTTTAAAACGGAAGACGGCACTACCGTCATTACCGGCGGCCAGTTAAAAGATGCTATTGAAGCCATGGAGCCCGGAGGGCAGGTTAAAGTGAACCTCGAGTTCACCCCGGACGGGGCGAAAAAATTTGCTGATGTGACCGCAGCTAATGTAAAACGACATATTGGTATCTACCTGGACGGCCAACTGCTGCAAGATCCTGTGGTGCAGGAACCGATTCCCAACGGGCGGGCGCAGATTACCGGTTATGAGTCCCTGGAAGAGGCTCATAATATTGCCATTTTGTTGCGTTCCGGCGCTTTGCCGGTTAAGCTGGAAGTAATGGAAAAGAGAACGGTAGGGCCCACCCTGGGCGCCGATTCGCTGGCCAAGTCCATTAAAGCCGGTACCGTGGGGTTGGTTGCCATCCTGGTCTTTATGGTATTATATTACCGCGTGCCTGGCCTGGTGGCCGATTTTGCCCTGGTGATTTATGCCTTGCTGTTGCTGATGCTGTTTGCCGCCTTGCACGTGACCATGACTTTGCCGGGGATAGCCGGTTTCCTGTTGTCCCTGGGCATGGCCGTAGACGCCAACGTTATTATTTTTGAGCGCTTAAAAGAAGAACTGCATGCCGGAAAGTCTCTTCGCTCGGCTATCGATGCCGGTTTTAAACGGGCTTTTGTAGCTATTCTGGATTCCAACGTTACCACCCTGATTGCCGCTGCCGTGCTGTATTACTTCGGGACCGGACCGATCCGCGGCTTTGCTGTAACGTTGAGCATGGGTATCCTGGTCAGCATGTTTACCGCCATTGTCATAACCAGACAACTGCTGCATATGGTGGCCGGCAGCAACCTGGTGCGAAACTCGAAACTGTACGGGGCATAGGAGGGAGTAAAACCATGTTCAACTTAAGGGAGAAAATGCCATTTCACTTTATCAGGTTGCGCCGGTTCTGGTATGCCATATCGATCCTGGTTGTTATTCCCGGCCTTATTTCTTTGTTAATGCCCGGCCGGGGATTAAATCTGGGCATTGATTTCACCGGCGGCAGTCTCCTGGACCTGAAATTCAACCGGCCGGTGGCGGTGGAGGAAGTGAGGGGCGTGCTGGCCGGCTTCGGACTGGAAGCCGCATCCATCCAGCGCAGCGATGAAACCGATTTCCTGATCCGGGTGAGGGAGTTGTCCGAAAATGAAAGTACTGATGTTATCAATGCTTTGGGAGACAGGCTCGGCGGGGTGACCGTGCAACGCAACGAAAGGGTGGGGCCGGTTATCGGGCGGGAGTTAATCCAGAAGGCAATAATGGCCCTCTTGATTGCTTCTGTGTTGATGGTTGTTTACATCACCTGGCGGTTTGAATTTAAGCAGGGCATTGCGGCCATCATCGCCCTTTTGCATGATACCCTGGTGGTGCTGGGGGTCTTCTCGCTTTTCCGGATTGAAGCGGACAGCGCTTTTGTGGCCGCTGTTCTAACCGTTATGGGCTACTCCATTAACGATACAATTGTCATTTTTGACCGCATCCGGGAAAACATGCTGAAGAAGAAAAAGGACGAAACGATTGAAGATATTGTCAACGTCAGCCTGTGGCAAACCCTGGCCCGCTCCATCAATACGGTGCTGACCGTGGTTTTTGTTCTGGTGGCCCTGCTGGTTCTGGGCGGCGCGACGATTCATAATTTTGTTCTGGCCATGCTGGTCGGGGTGGCCAGCGGCGCTTACTCTTCGATTTTCAACGCCAGCCCGCTGTGGGTTGATTTTAAGCTGTTGGAATTGCGGGGCAGGCAAAAACCGGCTTATAAAAGTTAAAGCGTTAAACAAGCTTATTTTTTTACCACTTCCGGGGATAATAAAAGCGGGAGTGGTTTTTATTTGTTATGGAGGAAAACAGGCTTTTACAGGGTCTGGCGGACAGGGTCGCCCGTCTGGCGGTTAACGTCGAGAAAATGAAGCTGGCGGAGTACGTTGAGCTTTTAGAACATCCCTGGCGGCTGATGTACATCAATTTTATTGCCGGCATAGCCAGGGGGCTGGGCATAGCTGTGGGTTTTGCCATATTAGGCGCCGTGCTCCTATACATTTTGCGGTCGCTGGTTATGTTGAACCTGCCTTTGATCGGCGGCTTTATTGCCGAGATTGTCCGGATGGTGCAGCTCAAGCTGGGACCTTAAGCAAGGGGGGACTTTTATGGATGAAGAACAAATGGGGCAGTTTAAACAAAGATTATTAGAAGAAAAAGAGCGCTTATTAGAGCGAATTGAATTCATCGATGAAGGTGGTCTGGGATTGTCTTTGGAGGATTCTGTCGGGGAACTTTCTACCTATGACAATCATCCTGCTGATATCGCCAGCGAAGTATTCGAGCGCAGCAAAGACTTCTCTTTAAGGGAGGATGTGCGCACAAAGGTGAAGGCTGTTGATGATGCTTTAAACCGGATTGAAGAGGGAACCTATGGAGCCTGCAGCCGGTGCGGTCAAGCGATCCCTTTGGAACGGCTGGAAGCTTTGCCGTATACCACGATGTGCCTGCCCTGCAAAGCGGCTGCTGAAGTGAAAACCGGTGCGCTTGGCAGGCGGCCGGTAGAAGAAGATTTTTTGGCGCCGCCTTTTGGCCGCCCTTTCAACGATACTACCGGGGACAATATGTACGATGGTGAGGATGCATGGCAGGATGTCTCCCGTTACGGCACTTCCTCTGATGAAGTTGATGAAGAGGATCGCCCTGCCGTCGAAGACGTGGACGGTATTCCTTATGAAATAGGGGAAGACGGGGTTATATATCAGGACTTTAATGGGAGAGGCAGATAAATTTAACATTGACAAAAGGTTAAAGTTAATTCTATTATGTATCTAACTGAGTAATTGAACGTAAAAACGGTTAAATAAAAGAAACAAACCGATAGCGGTCGGTTTGTTTTGCTAATGGAGGTGCTTTTTAAGATCTTGAGGCCGGCTGGATTCAAGGATTTTCTTAAGTTCCCCCTGTCGTTCTTCGTTAAATAAATCTTGTACCGAAATAGCGCATGCAGCCACTTTCTTGCTCATGTATATCGGTGTTGCGGTACGTATGGCCAGGGCAATAGCGTCACTTGGCCGGGAATCGAAAATCAGTTCCTTATTATTGTGCCACATGTGGATTTCTGCATAGTATGTTCCATCTTTAATATCGTTGATAATGATCATGCTTAACTTAGCTTCCAGGCGTTCGCAAATTCCTTTCAGGAGGTCGTGCGTTAGCGGCCGGTTAAGATGAATTTCTTGCAAGGCGATGGCAATGGCATGTGCTTCAAAGGGACCGATCCAAATCGGCAGGGCCTTTGCTTCATCTTCGTCAACCAGCAGCACGACCGGGTTCATTAAGATATCATAGGCAATTTCTTTTACTTTAACTGAGACCATTTCTTCACCTTCTTAAATATTTATATAAAGTAATTCGCTATAATTTTATGCTTCCCTGCTTTAGGTCGGGGAGAAGGTCAGCGTTTTTCTTTTTTAAAAGGGGTGATAATTCTGGATTTAACCTGGCTTTTTTTAATCTTGTGTCCATATATGCTGGCTTATTTTTATTTTTGTGATTTTACCAGGCTGGCAAGCTGGAAAATAACTTTGTACTGGACCCTGGGTTTGCTTTTAATTATATCTTCCTGGCTGGTAATTGATTATTTTTATTTCTTTAGAGAGCATTTTTAGGACCCGTTTTTTTTGAATTTAATCACGGTGGGAGCAGGAGTTTCATGAATGAAAAACTAAAAGCAGCAAGCCTTTCAGTGCTCTCCGGGGCAATCCTTACTATAATCAAGCTGGCTGTCGGGATGAAGATGAACTCTACAAGTGTCGTTGCTGAAGGGATACATTCCGGGCTGGATCTGATGGCTGCTGTTATTGCTTTTGTATCGGTGAGGGAGTCAATTAAACCGGCAGATGAACGTCACCGTTACGGTCATGGCAAGTTTGAAAATCTGGCCGGGATTATTGAGGCCTTTTTAATTGTCGGGGTTAGTATCCTGATCCTGTCCACCGCTATTCCCAGGCTTACCGCCGGCTTTGAAGTTCATCTTTTGGATTTAGGCGTTGTTGTTATGGGCGGTTCTTCTGCAATTAATTTTCTTGTATCGAGGAGATTGATGCAGGTAGCCCGGCGCACCGGCTCCCCTGCTCTGGCTGCTGACGCCTGGCATTTGCGTACCGATGTCTATACGTCGCTGGGTGTTTTAGCCGGGATTATCGGTATAAAATTAACCGGGCTGGTGATTTTGGATCCTCTGATTGCTATTGGCCTATCCTTGTTCATTCTTAAAGTGGCCTTTGATTTAATCAGGGATTCCCTGCGCAGCATTTTGGATGTGCGTTTGTCCGATAACGAAGAAAAAATAATTAAAGATGTACTGGCGCAGTATGCCGATGAATTTATAGAATTTCATGAGTTGCGCACCCGCCGGGCCGGCCCGCAGCGCTATATTGATTTACACCTTGTTGTTCCGAAGAACCGCGCTGTTATTATAGCCCATGCTCTTTGCGACCGGATTGAAGAGGGTATCCGGGGCCGGCTGCCGGAGGTTCAGATTTTAATCCATACCGAACCGTGTGGTCAAGATTGCCCTGGATGCAGTCAGATCAACATTTCAATTTGTAAGAGTATCTGCCGACGTGGTAAAGGCGATAAATAATAACCCCAAAACCAAAAAATTTTTGGTTTTTTGTTTTTTTAGTTATATTTAACTAAATAAGTGACCATACTATTGGTGAAAGATAGCTATTAAAAAGCAAAGGGGTTGATGATGAAATGACGTCAGCGATGGCAGACTACTTTGTTGGTGTACAGCACCGCTTGCCTGGTGAAGCGGAAAGAGTGATGAAAGCTCTGGATGATCAGGGGCCGATGAATAAAGAGGAGTTATCCCTTACGGCCAAGGTTAAAAGAGCGGTGCTGGATCACGTAGTGATGCAGCTTTATGCCCTCGGCCTGGTAGATGTTGCCACGGAGGGGAAGAGTAAGATGTGTAGTTTGACCAACCTTGGATTGGATTTTTTGACCATGCGAGTGCCGGTTTAAGCCTAAGCCGGCGCTCTTTATTTTTTGAAGCTGGCGTTCGTTGCCAATAGCGGGAGTTTCGATTATAATTTTATTAGTATTTTACGATACTTTTGAGATAGAGGAAACGGATATGGTTGTGGGTAAGCCTGTTCTCGAACAATTTGAAGAATATTCTTTTGGTGTCCTGGTTAGAAAAGTTATGACCTATAATCCAAAGGCCGATCTTGTTCTTCTGCGCAGGGCTTATGATTTTGCTGCCGAAGCCCACGGGGGGCAACGCCGTTTTTCGGGGGAACCGTTTATTGTTCACCCGTTGGGAGTAGCCGAAATTTTAGCTGAACTGGAACTGGACCTGGAAACCCTGGTTGCCGGTCTCTTGCATGATGTAGTGGAGGATACGGCGTTTAAGCTGTCGCAAATTCAAGAGCAATTCGGGCAGGAAGTAGCCTTGCTGGTGGACGGGGTAACCAAGCTGAGCCGGATCGAGTATAAATCGAAAGAAGAACAACAAGTAGAAAATCTGCGCAAGATGTTTCTGGCTATGGCCGAGGACGTTCGGGTTATTTTAATCAAGCTGGCCGACCGCCTGCATAATTTGCGCACTTTGAAATACCACCCCGCGCCCAAGCAAGTAGAAATTGCCCGGGAAACCCTGGAAATATTTGCGCCGCTGGCTCACCGGCTGGGTATTTACCGCATCAAGTGGGAACTGGAAGATATAGCTTTTCAATTTAAAGCCCCGCAGCAGTATGCCGAACTTGAAGAGAAGATTGCTAAAACCAGGAATAAACGGGAGGAGTATATCTGTTCAGCAGTGGCAATTTTGAGAGAGAAGCTGTCGACTATGGGTATTGAAGCTGATATTCAGGGCCGGCCCAAGCATCTTTACAGTATTTATGAAAAGATGGTAAAACAGCAGAAAGAGTTTGAAGAGATCTACGACGTAATGGCAGTGCGGGTGCTGGTGGAAACTGTGCGGGACTGTTATGCTTCCCTGGGTATCGTGCATACCATGTGGACGCCGATTCCCGGGCGTTTCAGGGATTTTGTCGCTATGCCCAAGTCGAATATGTACCAGTCTCTCCATACGACGGTTGTCGGGCCGCAGGGCGAGCCGCTGGAGGTGCAAATCCGCACCCGTGATATGCATCGCACTGCAGAATATGGTATTGCCGCTCACTGGCGTTATAAAGAAGGTGGACGGGGAGACTGGGAGTTTGATAAAAAGCTGGCCTGGTTGCGCCAACTGTTAGAGTGGCAGCATGACTTGCGCGATGCCAGAGAGTTTATGGAGAGTCTTAAAATAGACTTATTTGCCGATATAGTCTTTGTTTTTTCGCCCAAAGGGGATGTTATTGAACTGCCGGCCGGCTCAATACCTCTGGATTTTGCCTATCGCATTCATACCGATATTGGTCACCGCTGCGTGGGGGTCAAAGTCAACGGGCGCATTGTTCCCCTCGAATACAAACTAAAAAATGGTGATATTGTCGAAATCCTAACGGCAAAGCAGGGCAGCCCGAGCCGGGATTGGCTTAATCTGGTAAAGACATCTCAGGCCAAGTCCAAAATCAGGCAGTGGTTTAAGAAAGAATTCCGGGAAGAGAATGTTTTAAAAGGCAGAGAATCGCTTGAACGGGAAGCCAAAAAGCAGGGTATCGGGCTAGAAGTATTAAAAGGAGAAAAACTGCTGGAAATTGGCAGGCGACTTAATTTGTTGAGCCTGGACGATCTTTATGCGGCCATTGGGGACGGGGCGGTTACCGCTTCTGCTGTGCTCGGCCGGATTAAGGTTGAGGAGTCCAGGTTAGAGAAAAGAGACACGGTAGCCGAGGCGGCAAAGAGCTTAAAAACCGAGCCAAGGCCGGAAACCGTATGGGGTAAGCCGACGCAGGGCATTCGGGTGAAGGGCATCGACAATTTATTAATCAGGCTGGCCCGCTGCTGTAATCCGGTGCCGGGAGACCTTATTGCCGGTTATATCACCCGCGGCCGGGGCGTTTCCATTCACCGTCTGGATTGCCGGAACGTAACGTCCTGCCGGCCCGAGGAGCAAAGGCGGCTGGTAGAGGTAACCTGGGATAAAGAGTTTCACGAACCGTTTCTGGTCAAACTGGAGGTTAACGCCCTTGACCGGGCCGGCCTTTTGAGTGATGTAATGGCTGTCTTTTTAGAAATGAAAATAAGCGCCAACTGGGTAACTGCCAGAGGAAAAAAAGACGGCGGCGCGGTGATCGAGATAGTGCTTGAGATAAAGGGACTGGATCAACTGGAATATATCATGAGTAAAATCAAGCGGGTTAAAGATGTTTACGATGTATGCCGGGTTAGCTGTGGCGGACACTGATCCGGGATAAGGGGGGGAACCGGTGCGGGCGGTAGTGCAGCGGGTAAGCCGGGGGTCGGTGGCCGTAGAGGGCAGGATTAAAGGGGAGATCGGCAGGGGATTGGTGGTATTCCTGGGTGTCGGTCAGGATGACACCGAAGCGGACGCCCGCTACCTGGCCGGCAAGATTTCCAGCCTGCGGATATTTGAAGATAACCAGGGGAAGTTGAACCTGTCCATTTTAGATATCGGCGGAGCGGTACTGGTTGTCTCGCAGTTTACCCTTTACGGTGACTGCCGCCAGGGCCGGCGTCCCAGTTTCACGGCGGCCGCCGGCTCAGAAGAAGCAAACATTCTCTACGAACTTTTTGTAGCCGAACTGGCCGGGCTGGGGGTACGGGTGGCAACCGGTTGCTTTCAGACTGTCATGCAGGTAGAATTAGTTAATGACGGTCCGGTGACCTTGCTTCTCGACAGTAAAAAGAATTTTTGATGTGGGGGTGGAGCATTGTGATTTTAGAAAGACTTGTAGTAGGACCAATAGAATCCAACTGTTATGTAATCGGCTGTGAAGAAACAAAAGAAGCGGCAATAATTGATCCCGGCGCGGAATCCGCCCGGATCTTAAAAAAGGTGGAATCGCTTGGTTTAAAGGTGCGCTGCATTATTCTTACGCACGGTCACGGCGATCATATCGGCGCTCTTTCACCAGTGCGCCAGGCCACCGGAGCCGAAGTTTTAATTCATTCCGATGACGCTCCGATGCTGACCGACGCCCATAAAAACCTTTCTATTTTTTCCGGTTCCCGGTTAAAGAACGAACCGGCCGACCGCCTTTTAAATGATGGCGACACTGTTGCTATCGGAAAAATTAAACTGGTGGTTATCCACACTCCGGGTCATACCAGGGGTGGTATTTGCTTAAAACACGACGGGGATTTGTTTACCGGAGACACCCTTTTTGCCGGTTCAATCGGTCGTACTGATTTCCCGGGGGGTAATTACAACCAGATTATCGCTTCCATCAAGGATAAGTTGACGGGCTTTCCGGACGAAACCAGAGTGTGGCCCGGTCACGGCCCGGAATCGACCATCGGCGCGGAAAAACGGTACAACCCGTTTCTACACTGAAGGAAAATCTAATAGGGAGGTTGTGTTTTATGGCGCTTCCAAGAGTACTGGATCGTCCAGCCGGGGGGCAGAACGGTAATGGTTTTTAGACTGAAGGAGAAGGGTGAATACGGGAAACCTGATGTGTATGCGGAAGAGGATGAAATAAAAGACGGGATATTTGACGGATTGATAATTGGTTTGAAAGAAATATTTAAATGATACACCCGGCTCGTGCCGGTAAATGGGCCGCCGGCATGGATTGAAAAGAGCGCTGTCATAATTTATAATGAAAAGCGCAAATGTTTTTTTGCAGTTGCGGTAACGACAGGAACATGTTTTTCAATGGTCACGGTAAATGAGTTGGTATGGGGGAGTGTTTTATGCTGGCGGCGCGGCCGAGGGGCACCGGTGATATTTTACCCGGCGAGGTAGAAAAGTGGCGGCGCCTGGAGGATTTGATCCGCCGGATTTGCCGGGAGTACGGCTATGCCGAGATCAGAACGCCTGTCTTTGAACATACCGAACTATTCCGGCGCGGGGTAGGAGAAACCACGGATATCGTCGAAAAAGAAATGTACACCTTTACCGACCGCGGCGGCCGCAGCATTACCCTGCGGCCGGAGGGGACCGCCCCGGTGGTGCGGGCTTATGTGGAAAACGGGCTTTATAACCGGCCTCAGCCGGTTAAGCTTTTTTATGTGGGGCCGATGTTCCGTTACGACCGGCCCCAGGCCGGCCGCTTTCGCCAGTTCCACCAATTCGGCGTAGAAGTGTTCGGCTCCGACGCCCCGGCCATTGACGCCGAGGTAATTGCCATGGCCGTGGATTTTTGCGCCAGGGCGGGCTTGAGCGATCTGGAACTGCACCTGAACAGCCTGGGTTGTCCGGAGTGCCGGCCCGTTTTACGGGAAAAACTGGCGCATTTTTTTCGCCGGCGGGAAGCGGAATTATGTCCCGACTGCCGGGAGCGCCTGGAACGCAATCCCCTGCGCATACTGGACTGCAAGGAGGAGCGGTGCCGGAATGCCGGTAAAGATGCGCCTACCAGCCTGGGCTGCCTGTGCCACAAATGTGCCGGTCATTTCCAGTCGGTTAAGCGCTGCCTGGACCGCTTGCAGGTATCTTACCTGGAAAACGGCAGGCTGGTGCGGGGGCTGGATTACTATACCGGCACCGCCTTTGAAATCATGACGCGGGATACCGGCGCCCAGAGTTCCATCGGCGGCGGGGGCAGGTACGACGGCCTGGTGGAAGCCTGCGGCGGGCCGCCGACACCCAGAATCGGCTACGCTTTCGGGCTGGAGCGGCTTATTCTGGCCGGGGAAAAGCAGGGAACGGCTGTTCCGGAAAGCAGTGCGCCGCCGGTGTTTATCGCCACGGCCGGTGAAAAGGCCGGGGAAGCCGCCTTTGAGCTGTTATTCAAGCTGCGCCGGGCGGGTCTGCCTGCCGGGATGGACTACCTGGGCCGCAGCCTTAAAGCGCAGATGAAATATGCCGGCAAGGCGGGCATCCGCTTTGTCCTGATTATCGGCGACGATGAACTGGCGCGGGGCCTGGCGGTGGTCCGGGATATGGCTTCGGGCGGCCAGGAGGAGGTTTCCTTGGAAGAGGTCGCGGCTTACCTCGCTTTATGCCTGGAGAACATCCCGGCGGGAGAGCGGCAACGACCGTAACGGGCGCCCGCGTAAAATTTGCGCCATGCCGGAGAATACGGATAATGTCCATAAAATACAGGAGGAGAAGATGACTGAACTGGCAGGTTTGAAACGCACCCACCATTGCGGCGCCCTGGGGCCGGAACAGGCCGGGCAACCGGTGGTTGTAATGGGCTGGGTGCAGCGGCGGCGGGATCACGGGGGGCTGATCTTTATCGATTTGCGCGACCGTTCCGGACTGATCCAGGTGGTTTTCAGTCCCGATTTCGGCGGGGAGGCTTTTAGCCTGGCCGGAGAGGTGCGCGGCGAATACGTGCTGGCGATAGAGGGGGACTTGCGCATTCGTCCGGAAGGTACGGAGAACCCCAACCTGCCAACCGGGGAGGTGGAAGTGGTGGCCCGCAGCCTCTATATTCTGAACCAGGCCAGGACGCCGCCTTTTTATATTGAAGACGACCTTAACGTGGATGAGAACCTGCGCCTGCGCTACCGGTACCTGGACCTGCGCCGGCCGGAAATGCAGCAAGCCATGATCATGCGCCACCGGGCGGCAAAATCGGTGCGTGACTTTCTGGACGCCCGCGGCTTTCTGGAAATTGAAACGCCCATGCTGACCAGGAGCACGCCGGAAGGAGCCCGGGACTACCTGGTGCCCAGCCGGCTCAACCCCGGCATGTTTTATGCTTTGCCCCAGTCGCCTCAACTGTTCAAGCAGATTTTAATGGTGGCCGGCCTGGAGCGGTATTTTCAAATCGTGCGCTGTTTCCGGGACGAGGATTTGCGGGCCGACCGCCAGCCGGAATTTACCCAGGTGGATATGGAAATGTCTTTTGTTGACGTGGACGACGTGCTAAGTTTAACGGAAGAGATGATTGCCCGCCTCTGCCAGGACACTATCGGGCTGGCGGTGCCCCGCCCTTTTTCCCGCCTGACTTACCGGGAGGCAATGGATCGTTTCGGCACGGACAAGCCGGACACCCGTTTCGGGATGGAACTGAAGGATATTTCAGATCTTGCCGCCGGCTGCGGGTTTAAGGTATTTACCTCCGCCGTAGCCGGAGGGGGGCAGGTGAAGGGAATCAACGCCGCCGGCTGCGGTTCCTTCAGCCGCAAGGAAATCGATGAACTGACGGCTTACGCGGCGGTTTACAGGGCAAAAGGACTGGCTTATTTTATCGTTGCGGAAGAAGGCGTGAAGTCGCCGGTAGCCAAGTTTTTCACTCCGGAGGAACTGGCCGCCGTGCAGGAGCGCCTGGCCGCCCGCCCCGGAGACCTGCTCCTGTTTGTGGCCGATGAGCCGCAGGTGGTGGCGGACGCCCTGGGAGCGCTGCGCCTGCATCTGGCCGAGCGTTTGCAACTGGCTGCGGACACCGGTTTTAATTTTCTCTGGGTGGTGGACTTCCCCCTCCTGGAATACGACCGGGAGGAAGGCCGCTATGCGGCCATGCATCATCCCTTTACCGCTCCCCGTGCGGAAGACCTGCCGCTTCTGGAGAGCCGGCCGGGGGAAGTGCGGGCCAGGGCTTACGACCTGGTGCTCAACGGGGTGGAGATCGGCGGCGGCAGCATCCGGATCCACCGGCGGGAAGTGCAGGAAAAAATGTTTGCGGCCATCGGGTTGAAGCCGGAAGAAGCCGGCGAGAAATTTGGCTTTATGCTGGAGGCCTTTGAGTACGGCGCTCCGCCGCACGGCGGCATTGCCTTCGGCTTCGACCGGCTGCTCATGCTGCTGGCCCGCAAGAAGACCATCAGGGACGTGATGGCCTTTCCCAAGACCCAAAGCGCTGCCGACCTGATGTGCCGGGCGCCCGGCCCGGTAGACCCGAAGCAACTGCGGGAACTGCATGTCAAGCTGACTGCGGCCCGGTAAAACAGGGGGTTGCAGCATGGGAGGGATGACGTCGACTTTAAGAGCGGGCCGGCTGCCTCTGCTCGTCTTTTGAAAACCCCATATCTTCTCTTGACGATTTGCCATGATAAAGAGTAAAATAATTCTAAAGAAGTTAAGCGCATCCTGTTGTTTAAACAGGCATGAGCCTATTTAGGGGCTGAAAAAGTGGACAACAAAAACTTGCTGAAAAGGATAGCCATCGATCCTCAGATATTCGGTGGTAAACCTATTATTCGGGGGATGCGGATTAAGGTAGAAAACATCCTGGCGCTTTTAGAGCAAGGCGTTACGCCTGAAGAAATACTTGCTGATTATCCAGATCTGAAGATCGAAGATATTCGAGCATGTTTGGCATATGCCCGGCTTCTTGTCGCCAATGAAAGTATAGATTCAATTGAGGTAGAGGTAGCCAGGTGAAGTTTTAACAGTATCAGGGACACGTATCCGGGTAAGGAAATAGCTGTGTTTATCCTGTGATATAGAGCATCCGGCCAAACATTCCCTCAAACGGTACCTTTGGCAAGGTTCCTGCCGGCTGCTTTCCAGTGGATCGAGACCCGGAGAAAATTACCCGCCGCATCAGTACCTTCCAAAACATAATTACTTTTTGACTTGTGTATGGAAAGCCCCAGCCGGCGGCATATTTCACTTATGTCTTCAAAGGTGAAGGTGACCCCCATTACAGATTAAGCACTTCCTTCACCTCAGATGCGCTCTTGCATCTAATGATCCGTCTGAGATAGGGATAGTCTGGTCCTTCTCCTTTGGGGAAAAAGCCGGCGGGAGGAAATGATCAGATTGCTTGGCCTGAGCGGCTATGGCACAAGCGAGGCGTTTTACCGGGTGGCCCAGGCGGTGTCCGAAACATTGCCGGTGGAAAGCAAAGAGAAAAAGCTTTTAGACGGTTTTTTAACCGGCCGGGAACGGGTCAGGGAAGAGGTCATAAAGGTAGGTCAATCGTCCCGATTGACAGGAGGAAGGTTGTTTACATAAGTATTCAAAAAGAAGTGGTTTATCTGTGAAAAGGAGGTATTTGCTTGAACAATCCACTGGAAAGAGCGGTCAAAAATATTATTGACACAGTTGAACCAGATCAGATAATCTTGTTTGGCTCCCAGGCAAAGGGTGGATCCAATAAAGAGAGTGACTATGATCTTTGCGTGCTTAAAAAAGGGGTAGAGCATAGAAGAAAACTCGCCCAGCAAATCTACCGGTCTCTTTATGGTATTGGTATTTCTGTGGATGTAATTGTAGAGGCTCCGGAAAGGTTTATGACCTTAAAAGACAACCCCTTTTTGATTTACAAGGAAATTGCTGAGAACGGGAGAATAATATATGAAAGACCGGGAACTGGAAAGATGGCTGAAAAGAGCAAAAAGCAATCTGGAAAGGACATAAGCAGGAAAGGCTTCTAAAGAAATATTATTCGAAGATTTATGTTTTGATTGTCAGCAAACAGTAGAAAAATCACTTAAGGTTTTGCTCATATATCTCAATAAAGTTTTTCCCAGGACTCATTCTATCTAAATCCACCCAGAGGACTCCCGCCTCTATAGGCGGGTGGTGAATGTGCGGCCGGGCGTTAGTCCGGTAATTTTATGTTGCAATTTACCAAAAGTTGCTGTAAAGTA